>JBIKVR010000168.1:0-3881 GCA_044356735.1 Prochlorococcaceae cyanobacterium | reverse complement strand
TCACATCACATCACATCACATCATGCCAGTCATCGTCGTCTTCATCTTGAGGAGGGATCAGGCTGATTGACACCGACACCAGGCCCCGGTCCTGCACCGGCACGCGGAACTGGCGGCGCAGGGGTTCCTGGCCCGTCCATTGCCAGTAGTCCTCCAATTCCGGCAGGTTGTCGATCAGCCTCGTCAGGGCCCGGGCCGTGGCCTCCAGTCGCGCCAGTTCATCCCGGCTGGAGGGCAGCTCCATGCGGTTGGCATCGATATGCAGCGGCACCGGGTAGGCGTCGCCGGGGGCGACGGGCCAGCGATGCCGCTCAATTTCGGCGATCAGTGGGCGGGAGAGGGCATCCAGCGGCTCAAAGCTGATGGCGTGTTGAGGGGGCAGTTGGCTGGGGGCTAGCTGGCTGGGGTCATTTCCTGATTTGGCTATTAGGGTGAAACGTTGCTGATCGAGCCGCGATTCAAACAGCAGCACCCCGTAACTCTCGCCCGCCTGGCCGATCACGCAGCCGCACCACTGGTTCATCGCCAGTGCCCGGCTGGTCACCTGAAACAAACACTGGTCATCGGCAAACAGCGTCCAGGGCTGGCGGCGGTAGAGGTCGGCGCTGGCGCTGAAGAAGCTCTCCACCAGGGCCGGGCTGAGATCGCCGTCCAGATAGGTCGTCAGCCCCATGATTCCCGTCTCTGCCGGCGACAGTTCCATGGTGGGCAAATTGCGGAACAGCTCCTGCAGCTCCGCCGAGCGCCCCACCTTGGCGGGCACTCCGGGCAGCAGGCGCCGCACGAGCGGCAGCAGCGCCGCCTCGTCCACCGTCACCCGCAGCGGTATGTTGCCGCTCCCGAAGCCCCCCACCGGTTTGCCGATCGCCTGGCGCAGGGCATCCTCCACCCCTGACAAAGGTTCATCCGGCATCGAGACGCCATGGCCGATCACCAGCCCCTGGCCATTCACCACCGCCGCGAGCACGGGGCGGAAGGGGGCTTGATCGCCATCCTTGATGCAGCCGGGCATCGTGCTGGTGCCCACCGCCCAAATCAGATGGGAGGGCTGGGTCTCGCCTCGGCGGCTGTGGCGGCTCGGCATGGCGGATCCAAAGGGCGGAGCAAACCAGACTTAGCCGATCCGGGCCATTCCCAGGCCTGGAGCCTGGGGGTATCCGTAACAAAGCTATTAGCGAGTGTCCAGCGTTACCAATCAACAGCTTGCCTTCCCAGGCCTTGATTTTTTAATCGCTTCACCACTGAATTACCTCACCTCACCTCACCTTTGAGTGGCTGCCGTTTGAATTACCTGCCATTTGAATGATCTGCAATTTGAATCAACTGTCTTTTGAGCGGCCTGGCTTTTATATCGTTTGCCGATTATAAACTCTTAAATCGCTTGCCGTTTGAGCTTTTGAATCGCTTGCCGTTTGAATAGTCTGCCGGCGGCCCTTGCATTCAGCTCCGAGAGCGGGGGCGGCTCTCCAGCAGCGGATGCAACTGGTTTGCGGCGCCGTTCTATTCCAGTGGCGCAGGGTTCTGCCAGCAGCCCTCAGCAGCTTCCACCAGCTCTCAGCAGGTTTGCAGCGTCAATCCTTCCCGATCGCTGAAACATCCCCAGGCGCCGCCTAGGGGGAATCGCCAGGCTTCAGCAGGTGCGAAAGCCAATTAGCGTCTGGGCCATGGCCACGCCCCCCCGCGAACCGGCACCTCGCGAACCGGCATCCCGCGATCTGCTGCCCCGCGACTTGCTCCACCGCCCTCTGGGGGTGCTGCGGCTGTCGCTCACCGCCCGCTGCAACCTGGCCTGCACCTACTGCTGCCCCGACAGCGCCGATCCCCCCGGGCTGCTCAACCTGGCGGAGCGCCGTCAGCTGGTGGAGTGTGCCGTGGGCCTCGGCGTGCACACCCTGCGGCTCACCGGCGGCGAACCGCTCTTGCATCCCCAGCTCGACGCCCTGTTGGAGGCCCTGGCGCCCCTGCGCCAACGCGCCCCGAGCGATCCCCGCGGCGCCCTCGGCTGCCTGGCGCTCACCACTAATGGAGTGCTGCTCAGCGCCGCCCGGGCCCGGGCCCTGCGGGCCGCCGGTCTGGATCGGATCACCATCAGCCTCGATGCCGTGGCGCCGGGCAGCCTGGCTCGCATGGCCGGTCTCCAGGGCGGGGCCGCCGCCGGTGAAGCCCTGCTGGCCAAGGTGCTGGCGGCCCTGGAGCACGCCCGAGCCGCCGGCTTTGATCCAGATCGCGGCCAATTGAAGCTCAATGCCGTGATCCAGGCCGGCCCTGGAGGCAATGCCGACCAGCTGCTGCCCCTGGCGGCCCTGGCCCGCGAGCGGGGGGTGGAACTGCGGCTGATCGAATTCATGGATGTGGGCAACCGCAATGGCTGGAATGCGGCGGCCGTGTGGCCGGCGGCGGCGATGGTGAGCTGCGTCGATGGCCAGTGGCCCCTGGAGCCGGTGGGCCGCGATCCCCACGGCACGGCGATTCGCTGGCGCTACCGCGATGGCGGCGGTTATTTGGCGGTGGTGGCCTCGATCAGCGCCCCCTTCTGCGGCGATTGCAACCGGCTGCGGATCACCGCCGACGGCGTCGCCTATCGCTGTTTATTTGCCGCCACCGGCAGCGACCTCAAACCCTGGTTGCGGCCCAGCTTCGATGCGACTGGCCTGGCGGCCGCCATGGCACAACTGTGGCAAACGCGCCAGGATCGCTATAGCGAAGAGCGCTCCAGCCAGCCGGCTACAGGGCCAGCGGCCGCCCATGCCGAAATGGCCTACTTGGGCGGATAGCTAACCAGGGGGGCGAAGAGTTTGGCAGGGATTAGCTGAATAACGTCACTTGGAAAACCCTGGAAAACCACGATTTTTGCGATCCTGCCCCATGGAAATCCTTGCGGTACGAAACCTTTGCGGCACGATCGCGCCATTGGCCACTGGCCATGGCTGAAATTTCCCAGGGCTTTCCTGGCGGGAGATAGTCAACAGGTGCCCAAAAGGCGGAAACTGGCGGCTGGAGGCTGGCCCCAACTGTAAATAGATGGCAATTGGCAACTAGGGACTGGTGATTGACGACTGGTGACAGCTGCTTGGTGACAGCTGAAAAAGAGATGGCGATGATGGCTTGGCTTTCCCACCAGCCAAAACGAGTTGTTTCTGACGACTTATGCTAAGTTCAGATTTTAGCCCGCTTGGCTGCTAATCGTGGCGCGCGTCTTCATTTCCCACTCCAGCCGGGATGGCGCCGCTGCCCGTTTGATTGCGGATTGGTTGCTCGAGCGGGGATTCGAGACGCCATTTCTAGATTTTGATAAGCATTCAGGCATCCCCCCAGGAGCCGACTGGGAGCGCACTCTTTATCGCGAAATCGGAGCCTCCCAGGCCCTGTTAATCGTGCAGAGCGCCAATTGGAACGCCTCTAAATGGTGTTTTGCCGAATTCGCCCAGGCCCGGGCTTTGGGCAAGCCCATCTTCCAGTTGGTGGGGGTTGAGCCACCGGGCAGCCAAACCAGCGATGAGTACCAGGCGCCGATCACTTCAGATCTGCAGCAACTGGATCTACGCCAAGACCGCCAGGTCGCTCTAGATGCGCTCGCCCTGCAACTGAGTGAACTGGCCCTGGAGGACCGGGGTGGTTTTGCCTGGGATTCCCGCCGCTCTCCCTATCCGGGGCTGCTCTGCTTTGAACAGGAGGATGCGGCCATCTACTTCGGCCGCGACGCTGAGATCCGCGAGTTGATCGAGCGACTCCAGGTGCTGCGCACCCATGGGATTGGGCGGCTGCTGGTGTTGCTGGGCTGCTCTGGTGCGGGCAAGTCGTCGCTGCTGCGGGCTGGCCTGCTGCCGCGACTGGCGCGCAGTGGCCGCCACTGGCTGCAGCTGCCGCCCTTTCGGCCAGGC
>JBIKVR010000072.1:0-14375 GCA_044356735.1 Prochlorococcaceae cyanobacterium | reverse complement strand
GATCCGCCAGCACATCTGCCACAAAAAAGGAGGCCTCCAGCCCCCGCTCGCGAGCCCTCGCCTCGGCCAGGGCGACCGCCTGGGGGCTGATGTCGCAACCCTCCACAGCCAGGGCCAGGCCATGGCGCTGGGCCAGGGCCGCCAGGTCGAGGGCAACATCGCCCCCGCCACAGGCCACATCCAGCAGCCGCAGCGGGGCGGCGTCTGGGGGCAGGGCGCCGGCCAGGGCGCGAATCGGCTCGAACAGGCAGGCGGCACTGCGGCTAACCGCATTGATGCGCCTCAAACCCACCAGGGCCTGGGCATGCAGTTCGGGATCGAGTCCGGGCTGGTCCATCAGCTCCGGCAACCGCTCACGGTGGGCCAGGGGCGGCCAGGAGAAGATTGGCATGGGCGCAAGCCTAGGCACTGCTGCCTGGGATTTTGCTATTGCTGTGTTTTTAGCCAGGGGTACAGGCTGTTGGCGGGGCAGCGCGGCGCTTGGCCACCGCGTACTGCCACCTTTGCCTGGGCTAGGGACCGCTCGGCTCCTGGGGGGTTGGTGCTGATGGGCTGGTGCAGCGGTTCCCGCCAGATGATCCGGCTTGGCAGGCCGCAGGGGCTACTGCCTTTCCGGCGCGGGCCAGACAAGGTGGCTACATTTATGTAGCAGAATGAACAGGTGGTTTGCGGTCCCGCGAACCATGCTGGCTTCTGAGAGATCCTACTCAAGAGCCCATGCTTGGCCTGGGCTCAATGATTGCTGCCAAGATCTATCCCGCTTGGTTCTCAGGCAGGGCAGGCTATTCGCTGGTGGTTCCCGAAACCTGCCAATAACAAGTTGGAAGCAGGGGCACTTCTTGACTTATGTAAAGTTCCCACTCCTGCGGGCACATGCCCTGCGTGACTATGGTGGATCAAACACTATGATGCTGAAATGACGGCGGTAACTATTGCGTTGGAGTCACCTCAGCCTGATTCTGCTGATGAGGCTGTCCTGGATATCAATGAACGCGAAGAGACTTTTCCACAGGCCCACGAGATTACATACTTCGGGACAGATTTTGATGTTCATGGCTTAGTCCGACGTCTCAACCAAGGCGACATCGTCGTTCCAAGCTTTGATCCGAGCGAAATGCCAGGCGTTGACTTGGCAGGTTTCCAGAGAGGATTTGTTTGGCAGAAATATCAGATGGACCGTTTTATCGAGTCTCTTTTATTGGGTTATCCCGTCCCTGGAATCTTCCTTGTCCAGCAATCTGACAGGAAACTTCTGGTCCTTGACGGACAGCAAAGACTCAAGACACTCCAGGCGTATTATAAGGGTAGGATAGGGAAGGAAGCAGTATTTAAGCTTGAGTCGGTTAGCGACTATCTGAAGGATCTGGCATATGAGGATCTTGATTCGGAACAAAGACGGGTGCTTGATGACACTTTTATACACGCCACTATTGTCAAGTATGATTCCGCAGCTGGAGGGGATGAGGCTGTTTATCAAGTCTTCGAAAGGCTTAACGCTGGAGGGACAAACTTATATCCTCACGAGATACGTGTTGCCCTGTACCACGGAGAACTGGTTTCATTTATCAGAGATCTAAACCAAACCGATCACTGGCGCCATCTATACGGGAGTCCATCGCCAAGATTAAAAGATCAGGAACTTATTCTGAGATTTATATCTCTATTCTTGAATTTTTCCAGTTACAAGAGGCCTCTAAAGGGTTTTCTGAATGCCTTTTTAAAAGATCATCAAAATATGCAGGGTCTCAATAAAACTCAACTCAAACATATATTTGAAGAAACGTGCTCTGCGATCCATGAGGGGCTTGGCAAAAATGCATTTCGGCCGAAGGCCCAAATTAATGCTGCACTTGTCGATTCATTAATGTGTGGTATTGCGCATCGCCTCTCTAATCGGCCGTTCGCATCGCTTAATGAGCTAAAGCCTGCATATGACCAACTAATTTCAAATGATGAGTTTATTAGCTCTATAGCCAGAGCCACAGCCGACGAAGATAGGGTGCAAAAGCGTCTGGCTTTGGCAAAAGCAGCATTCTTGGAGTTGGCATGAATGCAAATCGATATAAACCGACAGCACGTACAGAAATCAATAGACTGAAGAAAAGCCTTACCGATCTTTATGATCGGTGCGATCAACTTGACAGCAGCTCTGAGATTAGTGGTGACATGAACAGGTATCTATGTGTTAGAGTATCAGGCTTTCTTGAGCAATCGCTTCTAGCCGCAGCTCGCAGCCTGTGTGAAAAAAGATCATCAGGAGAAGCTCTCAGATTTGGCCTGAGCTGGCTTGAAAGAGCTCCTAACCCAAGAGCAGATGAGATTATAAAACTTGTCAGCAGATTTGATTCTAAATGGGCTCAAGAACTTGAGATTTTACTTTCAGAAGATGAACGACGAACAAGGGTTAATAGCCTTTTGGGTATCCGAAATGATATTGCACATGGAAAGAGCCAAGGGGTTGGAAAAAGACAAGCTTTGGAATACTATAATCTTGTTGTTGAGATCATCGACTGGGTGCTTGACCGCTTCGAGCCTCTTCCGGGCAGGCAATAGAAGCTTGCGTGTAGGTGATATTAGTCACGCCTAACACTCAGATACGGAAGGCGGGAGTCGAAGTGGTCCATAGAACACTTTTACGTCTGCCCGCTTCTGATCATGGCGCCAGCCAGAGCGAAGTAAATTCACGACGCCATCCGGCGTGGCTACAATGTGAGCACGCCTGCGTGAGTGATCGTGGTACGGGCAAAGCTGGTCAAAATCGGCAACTCGAGGGGGATCCGGCTTGCAAAGCCGCTTTTGGAGGTTGCCGGGTTGGCAGATGAAGTTGAAATCGAGGCTGCACCGGGAGTGCTTACCATCAGACCCGCAGCCCACCCACGGGCTGGTTGGGCAGAAGCGGCAGCCGCTTGGGAAGCGGAGGGCCTTCTCGATGAAATGACCGCCACCCGCTTTGATGATGAAGAATGGGCATGGTGACAGAAGAAGTTGTTTCAAGGGGCGATATCTTTCTGGTGGCCCTTAATCCAACTCGTGGTTCTGAAATCAGGAAGACAAGGCCATGCGTTATCGTCTCGCCAGATGAGCTGAATGCACATCTACGCACATTCATCGTTGCACCCCTCACAACAGGCGGGCACCCTTACCCATTCCGGGTGCCTTGCCGATTTGCCGAGCAAGATGGCCATGTCGTACCTGATCAGCTCAGGGCAGTCGACAGGGATAGGCTAGTTAAACGTTTGGGTGTTTTGCCGGAGGCCTCACTGGTTGAAGTTCTTGCACTATTGCAGGCAATGTTTGCCGTGTAGTGGTATCGAACCAGCTGCAGCAAGGCTTTTGGGGTGTGTGCAGGCTGGTGTCCCGAGAGGTGCGCTGCATGAAGTAAGCCAGATCTCTGGCCTTGAACAGCTTCCCATTTCAGGCCTTCCCTGGCTTCCCTTAACCATGTTTCGATTGGTGGTGGGCTTGGGTGGTTTCCTGGATGGCCAGGCGGCGTATTTCGAGGATTTGGCCGATTTCGCGGGCAAAGCTGGGCTGGCGATCGATCATCTGATTTACCACTTTGGCTGAGATTTTCATTACTTCTAGGTCGTTGCTGGCCGCTATGGTTACGGCGCTTGGTTCGCCGGAAAACAGGCTCATTTCTCCGAAGAATTCTCCACTTCTAAGCGAAAGTAATTCTATCTCTTCCCCCGTTTCTAGGCGTGCGAACATGGCCGCCTGTCCGGTGACAATAATAAACAGTTCGTTGTCTAGCTGGCCCTGGCGAATCACTTTTTCACCGGCGGCAAAATGCTGTAGGGCAATTCCTGATGTGGAGGTTGTTTGGCTGCTCTCCTCGCGGTTGATCGGCACATAGGAGGGGATGGCCTGCAGGCTTTCGCTGAATTTCTTGGCGATGCCTTTCTGTTGGCTGGTGGGCCCATGGAAGTGATATAGGGTGCGAATTGGGAAGGGAATTGAAAGGTTGTCTCGTTTGGCCGCGTACCACACCCTGGTCATGAATCGCTCGCGGATCTGTTCGATTTCGCTATAGTCGCGTATGAAGAATTTAACCTCATAGTTAACTGTGGAATCGCAATAGTTCAGTGTGAATACTTCGGGCTGGGGATCCAGCAGGATGCCCTTGGTTTCGAGGGCCGTATTTTTCAGCACCTGTTTGGCCAGGTTGGGTGGATCGTTATACGAAAAACCGATCTGGATCCGTTCGGCATGGATTGGCGTGGGCTTGGTGAAATTGCGAATTACCTCACTGCTGATCAACTTGTGGGGAATCACCACCATTTCCCGCTCCAGGGTGAGCAGCCGCACGGCCCGCCAGTTGATATCGATCACCTGGCCCACCACGCCGCTCACCTCCAGCCAGTCGCCCACCGTGAATGGCCGCTCGAATAGCAGCGCAATCCCCGACATCACGCTGCCGAGGGTGTCTTGCAGGGCCAGGCCGATCACGATCGAACTCACCCCCAGGGCGGTGACCAGGCCGGCCAAATCGGCGTTCCACACCGTGGCCAGCACGAACGCCGTGCCCAGAAGGATCAGGAACAGCCGGGCCAGGTCGATCAGCAGTTTCGGCACCCGGGCCCGCCAGGTGTCTACCTCTGCCTGCTCGAACAGGATCACGTTGAGCAGAGACAGGGCGGCATGGATAACGCACACCCAAAACACCGTCTCGACGGTTCTAAACAGACGACCGCCGGTGTCCAGCAGCAGCAGGTGCTGCAAAAACACCAACAGCACCAGCATCGGCAGCAGCACATCCCGCACCAGCCGCACCGGGCCCGCGATGGTGAGCTTCCGCCGCCGCAGGCGGTGGGTCAGTTCCCCCAGCAGGATTGTGAGCAGCGGAAAGCCGATGGCCAGGCCGATGCCCCAGATCCAGATGGGCGCCCCTGTGTTCATCGGAGCGCCGGCAGCTCACTGGCCGCCCCCACCTGGGCGCCGGTGAGTCTCCAGGCTTTGCTACCCGGCGGAGCTTGGCTTGCCGGCGTAGCCTTATTACCAGGCGTAGCCTGGTTGGCCGGCGGAGCCATGCTGGTGGGTTCAAATTGATATAGATCTTCGAGCCGGTGATGCACCACCTCTGAAACCATCACGGCGCCGCAGGGGCAGGCCTGGCTGAGGGCGTGGGCTTGCTTCACCGTTTCCCCCCAGATGTCATAAACCACTCGGCTCTTGCCCACAATTCCGGCCACGATGTCGCCGGAATGGATGCCGATTTGGATACCGAGCTGGAAGCCCCGTTCAATATTAAAACGCCTCAGGATACCGAGCATTTCGATGGCAAAATCCAGGGCCCGCTTGTCATGGTCGAGATAGGGAACTGACAGGCCACATACCGCCAGGTAGCTGTCGCCGATGGTCTTCACCTTCTCTAGGCCAAATTTTTCGGCCAGGTCGTCGAAGGAGGCGACTAGGTCGTTGAGGATGGCCAGAGATTCATAGGCGCTGAGCGCGGAAACCAGTTTTGAAAAACCCTTCAGGTCTGCGAAGAGCACCGCCACGTTGTTCACTTCTTCGGCAATCTGGCTTTCGCCCCGCTGCAGCCGCCGGGCAATCGCCGAGGGAAAAACGCTGAACAGTAGCCGCTCATTCTCTTGATTCTTTTGATCTACAAGTGCTGTCTGGGTCTGGAGGCTCTGCACCATGGCATTGAAAGACTGGCCCAGTTCGCCGAATTCATCCCTGGATTTCAACTCGGGAATGCCTGTTAGTTCGCCGGAGGAAACCCTGCGGGCACTCTCGATCAGTTGCTGCACTGGCTTTACAAACAGATGGGCCAGGGCCATGGCCAGCAGGGTGATCAGCAGGATCAGCAGGGTCACCGAGATTAAAATCTGACGCTGGAAGGCGTAGATCGGCGCGTAGGCCTCCGCCAGATCCATCTGGGAGAGGATCACCCAATCGAGCCCCTGGATCTGCAGCGGCGCATAGGAACTAAGCACGGGAATACCGCGATAGTCGACCACATTCAAAGTGCCACTGCCGCCGGCGATCGCCTTGGTGGCCGCCGGGGTGGATACCGGCTGCTGCAGGATCGTGGTGCCGTATTGCCGTAGCCGGTGAATGGCAGCATCTTTAATGCCCCGGGACTTCAGTTGGGCGAGAAAAGCTGTGGGATTCTCCAGAAAGAAGCGGGAGGCCGAACGCATCAGCTTGTCATTGCCCACCAGGATGGTTTCTCCCGATTTGCCGAGTCCGTCCTGGCGCCATTGCTGATTGCCGGTCATCACCCTATTGATCTCGTCAACGGGCATCTGAAAGGCCAGCACGCCCACCAGTTTGGAGCCGTTGTAGATCGGAGCGGCGATGAAGGAGGCGGGCATGCCGTAGGAGGGGGCGTAGGCGGCGAAATCGGCAAGTTGCGTGAAATCCTTCTGCTTTGAGGCGATCACCTGCCGCACCAGCTGGGCCAGATTGCTGTCCTTGTATGGACCTGTTTCCAGGTTTGTGCCATAGTCAGTTTCTTTGAACACCGTGTAAACGATCTGTCCCTGGGGATTGATCAGGAACATGTCGTAGTAGCCAAACCTGGAGACAATATTGCGAAATACCGGGTGATAGCGACGATGCACATCTGAGTAGGCGCTGCCATCCGTTGCCGCCACCAGCTGTTGCTTTTTGCCTATGGGATTGGCATTGTCTGCAATATAGTTGGCCTGCAGGTAGCGGGTGGCCGCATCGCTGGGCAGATAGGCGGGAAGATTCGGTGTGCCCGTATGGAATTTATCGAGCCGTGGCAGGAATTCTTTTTGATAATATGATTCGAGTATCTTGGCTTTTGCCTCCGTTACTTTTGCCTTTTCCAGTTGCTTGAATGCCGCATCAAATTCCCCTGTAGCAGCAACTATCGAAAGATCTTCGCTAAGGGTTTGGGTGTGGTTTTGAATGTTGCGAAAATAGGCTTCAATTTGATAGGCTTTTGAAGCCCGAACGCTGGTGAGCTGATTGAAGACGCGATCGGTGAGATTTATCTGGCCGCTGCGATAGCCCAGGGCGGCGGTGAACAGGGTGGAGAAGCCGCTCGCCAGCAGCAGCATCAAGATGAGCTTGGATTTGATGCTCAGCTGATCCACCGACCCCCTGGAGAAGGCGCGCATCCACGCCAGGGGCCCGCTCTTTAACAAGGCCATGGCTAAGCCTAGGTGGATGATGCGAAGGTTTTGTATTCATTGCAACCCTTCCGGCCCCTGCATCGCGAAAGTTGTCCACTCGACTTGATCCATCCACCAGTTGATCCATCCAACAGTTGACCCACCCACCAGGGGGCCTTGTCGACGACCATGAAAGCGACCTCTGACCCCGCTTTTTCAGCTCGATATGTTTGAGCGCCGCTGAACAGGCGGGAAAAATAGCGGATTGTGCTGGTAAGTATATATGCTGATACTAACGGCTTTGCTGTAGCTATCGTAACAAGTCTATCGGCTGGGCCGTTGGGGATTTGTGTGCTAGTTGTTCATTTTGGACGGCTGCTGTTCCGGCTGGCTGTCAGACCCTTTTGCTCAAATACGTCATGAGGCCTGTCTGTTCACCATGGCCGAACCGATAGTTTCTGAGGATCCGGCGAATCCGCTGGATCAGCTTTCGCCTCTAGAGCGGCCCAGGGCGGTGTTGCAGTGGCTCCAGCAGGGCCACCAGCGGTTTTTGGAGGGCCATTCCCTGCATCCCCACAGCACGCGGGAACGCATGCGGGCTGTGGTGGAGGGGCAGCATCCGTTGGCGGCGGTGCTCGGCTGCGCCGATTCGCGGGTGCCGGTGGAGCTGCTGTTCGATTCCGGCTTCGGGGATCTGTTTGTGGTGCGCAACGCCGGCACGATGAGTACCACGGCCGCGATCGCCTCGCTGGAGTATGCGGTGGGACACCTGGGCGTGCCGCTGATCGTGGTGCTAGGCCATGAGGCCTGCGGGGCCGTATCGGCGGCCCTGCATCCGGAACTGCTGCTAACCCCGAACCTGGCCCAGGTGGTGGGCCAGCTGCGCATGGAGCTGCTCCAGTTCGGCGGCGATTTGACGTTGGAGGAATCGTGCCGGCGCCACACCCTCAGCGCCGCCGGCAATCTTGTGCATTCCAGCGTGCTGCTCACCGATCGGCTGCGGGCCGGCCAGCTCACGGTGGTGGCCGGCTACTACGACCTGCACAGTTCGGCGATCGACTGGATGGGTCAGGTGGAGCCGATTCGCTACCCCGGCCCCAGCTAAATGGCGCCAGGCGTCTCGCCCCCTCAGGTAGGGGAGGGATGGGCCAGCCCCCTGGGTTTGCAAATTGGAAGACTTTCTGCTGTTTCGTTTGACGGTTGTATCGGCTCCCAAGCAGTGCCAGGTATTTGGCTAAAGACCATTAAGCATTTTATTACAGATTTCCTCAAGTGTCATGAAAGAGAAGAAGCATTCAGCCAAGCACAAGCCCAAAAAGGATGCCGCCACCAACATAATTTCCCCGCAAGGCGGGCAGTTGGGCTCGCCGCTGCCGCCTGCCCTGGCCGTAAACGATCTCTATCACCCCTCGCCGATTCTCGACGACTTTGCGGCCAGCTCCGAAGGGCACTCCCTAAAGCTAGAGCGCAAGTTCTACGAGAAGGAACTCGCCGCGCTGCAGGTGGAGCTGGTGAAGATGCAGTACTGGATCAAACACGTGGGCTATCGCCTGCTCGTGCTGTTTGAGGGGCGTGACGCCGCCGGTAAGGGCGGCACGATCAAACGGATCACCGAGCCCCTGAACCCGCGCGGCTGTCAGGTGGTGGCCCTCGGTACGCCCTCCGACCGCCAGAAGAGCCAGTGGTATTTCCAGCGCTATGTGGAGCACTTCCCCGCTGCCGGCGAGATTGTGCTCTTCGATCGAAGCTGGTATAACCGCGCCGGTGTGGAGAAGGTGATGGGCTTTTGCACGCCCGAGCAGGTGGAGGAGTTTTTGTTTTCCTGTCCGGAATTCGAGCGCATGCTGGTGCGCTCGAAGATCGTGCTGCTCAAATATTGGTTTTCGGTGAGCGACGAGGAGCAGGAGGCCCGCTTCCGCTCCCGCATCGATGACCCCACCCGCCGCTGGAAGCTCAGCCCGATGGATCTCGAATCCCGCGACCGCTGGGTGGAATTCTCCCGCGCCAAGGACGAGATGTTCGCCCACACCAACATCCCGGAAGCCCCCTGGTTCACCGTGGAGGCCAACGACAAGCGCCGCGCCCGCCTCAATTGCATCCGCCACCTGCTCAGCAAGGTGCCCTATGTGGACATGACCCCAGAAGCGATCGAACTACCCCCGCGTAAAGGCGGCGGCGACTACCAGCGCCCCCCGATCAACGAACAGTTTTTTGTTCCCAATCACTACCTTTAGAAGCTCCAACACCCCGACGGGCGCCAGCCTTCTCTCGGCTGCCGGCCGATGCGCAGCCAGCTGGCGGCGGCGGCGTCTCTGAGGGGTGGCAATTCCCGGGAACAGCATCGGCATGGGCGCTGCTTACGGAGCGCTAACCCAGACAGCTGGCGCGGCTGGTCAGTAATTCAACACATGGCTTGGCCGCAGCTGCCTGAGCAGGAGTGGCACCTTACTTAAAAGCTGTCTACAGTTTTTTTGAAAACCTTGTTGACAATTTCCGCGTTAAGAAAAACTCTGGAGAACCCAAGTCACCGTCTGCAGGGCCCTAATGCCGCGAGGTTTGTCAAATTACAGGGTCGCAGAAATTAAGATTTTCCATTTTCTCCTTGGTTGATCTTCCAAGGGCTGTAGCCTGCCTCGGTTGAGGTGATTACCCTTCTTCATCCAACGGGTTCATATTTTGGGCTCGCCTTAGAACGCCTCTGTTTTTTCCCCTGATGTTTGCCATCCTCGATGTCGTGACATTGTCACGTATCCAGTTCGCACTGACGGCGATCTTTCATATGCTCTGGCCTGTGCTTTCCACCGGCCTTGCGATCTATCTGGTGGTGTTGGAAGCCATCTGGTTGCGCACCAAAAATCCCCTCTACTACCGTGAGGCGCGTTTCTGGGCCAAGCTATACGTTCTCAATTTTGGCATTGGCGTGGCCTCTGGCCTGCCGATGGAGTTTCAGTTCGGAACCAACTGGGCTCCGCTATCGGAATTCGCTGGTGACTTCTTTGGCTCCGTGCTCGGTTTCGAGGGGGCGATGGCCTTCATGCTCGAGGCCGGTTTCCTCGGGATCATGTTGTTCGGCTGGCATAAGGTGCCTCCGGTGATTCACTTTTTGTCCACTGTAATGGTGGCCTTTGGTGCCAACCTTTCGGTGTTCTGGATTCTCAGCGCCAACTCCTGGCTGCAGACCCCGGCCGGCGGCATTTTTGAGGGCGGACATTTTCAAGTACAGAACTATTTTGCTGCCATCAACAATCCGTTCATGGTGAAGAGTGTGATTCATATGTCCCTGGCTACGGTGGAAACCTCCATGTTGGTGGTGGCGGCGATCAGCGCCTGGTCGTTGATGCGGCAAAAGGCACCTGAATTTTTTCTGTTTTCGTTCAAGCTGGCGCTGGTGATTCTGCTGGCGGTGGCGCCGCTGCAGATTCTGGCCGGCCATGAAAGTGCCCTGCAGGTAGCCGAGCGCCAGCCCACCAAACTGGCGGCGATTGAGGCCCTATGGGATGACCAGGCAGTCGGCAGCTCCCCCGCCTGGACCGTGCTGGCCGCCCCCGACGAGGCTAGCGGCAGTAACCGTTGGAGCCTGTCGGTGCCGCGCGCCTTCAGCTGGATCCTGGAAACCCGCCCGCAGCTCAGCCATGGGGTGAGGGGTCTCAACAGTTGGCCCGCCGATCAGCGGCCCTCCATGGTGGGCCTGCTCTTTTATTCCTTCAGGGTGATGGTGGCGATCGGCCTGGCGGCGGCGGCCCTGATGGCCTTAAGCCTGCTGCTCTGGTGGCGGGGTGGCCTCAGTGCCGCCAGCTTCTACCGCTGGCCCTGGTTCAGTTGGGCCTGGATTTTGTCTGCCCCAGCCGGTTACCTGGCGATCGAATCGGGCTGGGTGGTGCGCTGCGTCGGCCGCCAGCCCTGGACCGTGTACGGCCAGCTGCGCACCGCCGATGCCGCCTCGGTGCTGCCAGCGGCAGAGGTGATCACCAGTTTGAGCTGCTTCGCGGTGCTCTACACCCTGCTGTTGATCTTCGCCTTGTATTTCGGTTCCCGGATCATCGCCAAGGGGCCGAACCTCAGCCTTGAGCCGCCCAATGCAGGCGGTGACGTCAACCTCCCCGTCCCCACGCCAAGCGTCTGAGCATGGAATTTCTCGAACTGTTCATGCCCACGGTCTGGTTTGTAATCCTGGCGCTGTTCTTGCTGCTCTACGTGATCCTGGATGGCTTCGATCTAGGGGTTGGCATCCTCTCGCTCACCTCCAAGGGGGAAGAGCAGCGAACGATCTTGATGTCCAGCCTTGGCCATGTGTGGGATGCCAATGAAACCTGGCTGGTGCTGATGGGTGGCGCCCTGTTCGGGGCTTTTCCCCTGGCCTACGGCACCATCCTCAAGGCGCTCTACGGCCCCATCTACTTGATGATTCTTGGCTTGATCCTGCGGGCGGTGGCTTTCGAGTTCCGCGAGAACGCGGTCAACAAAAGACCTTGGAACCTGATGTTCGGCATCGGCAGCGTGGTGGCCGCCAGCTCCCAGGGCATTTGCCTTGGCACGGTACTTGCCGGTATCCCCACCGATGCCGCCGGCCACTTCACGGGTTCCGTCTGGATCTGGGTGAATCCCAGCAGCCTGCTGGTGGCCCTCACCCTCATCCAGGGATATGTGCTGATCGGTTCCACCTACCTGATACTCAAAACCACCGGTGAGCTCCAACGGCTCCACGTGCGCACCGCCCGTCTTGCGGCGGCCACCACCCTGGCGGGGGCGCTGCTGATTACGCTCACGGCGCCATTTGTGTCAGAAACCCTGCGGCAGCGCCTGTTTGATCCAGCCTTTCTACCTTTCTTCGTCCTGTTGCCGCTGCTTGGCGTTACCTTGATCGTTCTGCTGTTCCGCAGCCTGGCATTGGAGCAGGAGGTGTGGCCATTTGTTTACACTGTTCTGCTGTTCATCCTCAGCTTCGCTGGTCTTGGCTTGATGGTATTTCCGGCGGTGGTTCCTCCGTCGCTCACCATCTTCCAGGCCTCGGCTTCGGTGAGTTCGATGGTGTTCATGCTCACCTTCATCGGGGTGCTGATTCCAATCATGCTCTTCTATAATATTTATAATTATATCGCCTTCCAGGGCAAGGTAGCGGTCGAGTGAGGTGGGCAAGAAAAATCCTGTAATATCCAAGAAGCGGTGTGTAAAGATATTTAAAGAGAGGAGGGGAGGGGTGGAGAGGTGCTAGGGGACGGTGCCAAGATGGCGGCCAGCCAAGGTATAGGTCATGGGTGAGAGCAGCGGCATGGGTGACGGCAGTTGCCAGGATGCAACCATCGTTTACGCCAAGATTCATCCCTCGATCGGAATCGCACGGGTTGGCAATTCGCGCCAGCCTGACGGTTTTTATATCGGCCCCCAGGTGGTGGATCCGGCGCCGCTGCCGGCCCAGAACTATCGCGACAGCACCGGTGCCCTGAAGCGGGAGGTGGCCCAATTCCGCATTTACGGCTACGACGGCGCTGGCCGTGTGGTGCGCGAGCTGTGCATGGACGCAAACACGGAGATCCGCTGGACCGTGGAACTCGCCAACCACAAGGCCGCCTGGTACAACTTCGAGCTGGCCCTAGATATCCCTGAGGCCGCCACCGCGCCGGCCTCCACGCGCCGCAACGCCTCCGTAAAGGAACGCTCCAGCCTGGCGATCAGGCCGGGGCCCCGCAGCATTGATGTTCCCGGCGCCCAGGGCGACGCATACCAATTCACTGGCGGCAGCTGTTTCGGCATTCCGGTGCCGCTCGGGGAGCTGCGCACCGATGACTGCGGCCGCCTGCGGGTGTTTGGCGGCCTGGGAAAATCGGCCTCCTATGACGGCAAGCCGCCCACCACCTTTGCCAATAACGACGGCTGGTACGACGACACCAGCGATGGACCGGTGTGCGCCAGCCTGCGCCTGCATGGGCGCCAGATCGAGGTGGCGCCGGCCTGGGTGGTGGTGGCTCCTCCCAACTACGGCCCGCAGCAGAAATCGGTGCGCACCATGTATGCGCTGATGACCGACCTGGCTATCCAGGCGGGTCAATTGCCGGCGCCCACCAGGCCCTCTTTTCAGCGCGATCTGCTGCCGATCTTCAAGGCGATGTGCGATCTGCAGTGGATGAATGCGGGCTTTGCCGCCGGTTTCGGCTATGGCATGCCCCAGTATTTTCTGCAGCCGGCCTATCTGGCTAAGTTGTCTGAGCCGGGCAACACCTACGCGGAACTGCGCCGCACCGTGGCCAATGCTTTCCGCAACCCCTCAGATGGGGACGCCTCCTTGAAGCCCTGGCCCTGGATTTATGGCGATGCAATGGATATACCCATGCCACCGATTCCCCGGGCGATGACTTCGCTCACCCCCACCCAACTGGCGCTGTTGCAGTACTGGGCCGATGGCCATTTTGTGGCCGATTACAATCCGGAGGCCGTCTCGCCGCAGTTGATTGAGCAGCTGCCCCTGGCGGAACAGCCGGCGATGCTCGATCGGGCCGCCCTGGAGTTTTGCCTGGCCGATGCCTTCCACCCCGGCTGCGAGATGACCTGGCCGGTGCGTCACGCCACCATGTACCAGGAGCCCTACCGCTGGCGCCATCGCGCCAAGGACGATCCCGAGCCCGACTACGGCTCAACCCTCACCCCAGCCGAGGCCAACTCCTACAACGGTCCGCTATATGGTCAATTCCCCGGTTCGATCAGCCGCTGGATGGCGCTCCCCTGGCAAACCGACACCGCCAGCTGCCGCTCCGGCTACGACCCCAGCTACGACCCCTACCTGCCCACCTTCTGGCCGGCAAGGGTGCCGAATCAGGTGCTCACCGAGGCCAATTACCACAAGGTGATCGATACTTCCCTGCCACGCCAGGAGCGGCTGGCGGCCTTCAACGAGCGCTTCGACTGGGACAACACCCTGGGGGTGGGTTATCAGCAGCAGCTGGAAACCATGATCGACGCTTTCGATCAGCAGGGAATTGTGCTGGTGCAACCAGGTGTAGCCGCCGACCCGGATTTCCCGCCCCAGATGCAGGTGTCCGACCGCGGCGGCATCGCGATGACAGCGGAAGAGCGGCTGGATACGGATCGCGAGCTGCGCCGGGTGGCCAGGCTCGGCACCCCCAAACCCGAGTAGGCGCCGGGGCGGCTGCCATGGCCCCGAGCATCTCCGATGCGATTAATTGTGATGCGAGCATCTCCGATGCGATTAATTGTGATGCGAGCATCTCCGATCAGATTGATTTCAATAGTGATCAGACCAGCTGTGATCAGACCAACTGGGACGTAATC
>JBIKVR010000007.1:0-43938 GCA_044356735.1 Prochlorococcaceae cyanobacterium | reverse complement strand
GCACTCTCTTCTGGCCCCGTGGCCTGCTCGCCCCGGGCGATTGCCGCCAGGCTTACCTTGCGGATCACATTGATAATCGCACCTCCGGTGAGCTCGTGCTCAGCGGCAATGCGTTCCAGGTCTGCCGTTACCTCTGCGCATGGTGAGAAGCCCTCGCGCCAGAGCCGCAGGCGTTCTTCTGCTCGTGGCGGCGGGAAGTACACCACCGCCTCGAAACGGCGCAGGAAGGCCTCATCGAGGTTGCGGTGCAGGTTGGAGGCCAAGACCACCACCCCCTCGAAGCTCTCGATCCGCTGCAGCAGGTAGGCCACCTCCTGATTTGCATAGCGGTCGTGGGCATCTTTCGTTTCCGAGCGCTTGCCGAACAGGGCGTCGGCCTCATCGAAGAACAGGATCCAATCGCGCCGCTCGGCCTGCTCAAACACCCGCGCCAGGTTCTTCTCCGTTTCGCCGATGTACTTCGACACCAGCAGCGACAAATCCACCCGATGCACCTCCCGGCCGGTGCGCCGCCCCAGCAGCGCTGCACTGAGGGTTTTGCCCGTGCCGGGTGGGCCGTGGAACAGGGCCCGGTAGCCGGGCCGCAGCCGGGCCGCCATGCCCCACTGCCGCAGCAGGGTGTCGCCGTGGTCGAGAAAGGTCTGGATCTCCTCCAGTTGCCGCAGGGTGGCCGGATGCAGCACCAGATCGCCCCATTCCAGGCCGGTGGCAAGCCGCTGGGCTGGAAAGCCCGCCCCCAACGCTGGTGGCGGGATGCGACCGGTGATGATCCGGCTGAAGCTGGCGGGCGACAGGCGCAGCGGCGAGCGGATGGGCGCTTGATCCTTGTGGGGAACCGGGCGCAGAATGTCTTGGCGGTGCAGCGGGTGGTCGGCTGCCAGGAGTTCCTCCACTGCCAGCCGAGCCCCGAGCCCATCGCCATCGAGCAGGAAGGCGAGCGTTTCACCGGTGGGTTCGAAGCCCTCGTCGCTGCACACCCCACCGAATTCGGTGCAACGCCGATCGAAGCTGGCGTTGCGGCTGAAGAACAGATCCAGCAGCCGCGGCCGCAACAGCACCACCAGGGCCAGCACTAGCCCCAGCCGCTCTACGACACCGCCGGCATGCTCCCGCACCAGGGCGGCCCAGGGGCTGGCGGAATCGCCGAGTTCGGGAGGCGGCAGGTCGGAGAGGCCTCGGGGGCCTGCGGTGGGCGTGTCGGGGCCGGCGAAAAAGACGCGAAAGCGCATCTCCATCACCGCCCGGAACCAGGCCAGTTCCCGCTCCAGCTCGTTGAGGTCGATCACCATTCCACCTGCAGGGGGTGATCCATCCAGGGCAGCCGGATCCAGCTCCAGCCCCAGGGGAAGCGATCGAGCAGGCCATCCTCCGCCCGGCGCTCCACCCGCAGCAGCCAGGCCCCTGTGCGCGAGGTCAGCACGGCTGGCCGCCGCAGGATCAGGTCGCGCAGATCCTGGGGCCCCATCTTCTCGGCCAGGCCCCCATGGGCGATCACCGCCTCCAGCAGTTTTTCGCACTCGGCCAAGGCCTCCGGCCTCAGGGGCTCCTCCAGGCGCCAGGGCGCCAGTGGCGAGAGCCCGCAGAGCACCTTGGCCAGGGCCAGCCGCCATTCCGGCGGCTCCGGATCCCCCTCCACCAGGAAGGAGAGCAGGGCGATCGCCTGGTTTCTGGCCTGCTCACTGGCAAACAGCTTGAGCTCAGGGTCCACGAACTCCAACCGGCTCAGCAGGGTGTCGAGGAAAGGCCAGAGAACTACCAGGCCGCCGTCATCGATGGCCAGCTCATCGGGATCGGCAAGATTGGAGGCGGGGCTGGCTAAATCGGAGCCGGGGCCTGGCGGTGCCAGCTGCTGCGGGCCGGGGAGAGAGGGGTCCGCGTCAGGTCGCCGGGCCGCCAGGGCACGCCCCAGGGCCTCGCCCCGCAGCCCCTGGGCCGCCAGGCTGCGCAACGGCTCCGGCAGGAGCGCCAGCACATCGGGGGCGATAGCGGCTATGTCGCCGCCACCGAGCCCCTCCAGCGCTTCCTGGCTGGTTGCGGCGGACTCCAGCCAGCCCAGCCAGCCCAGCCAGCCCAGCCAGCCCAGCCAGACGGTGACATCGCTGCCTGGGGCTGGTATCTGCTGTGAAAGTGAACCAGGCGCGGCGGGGGGAATAGCAACGTCTCGGCCAGGCCGGTTGGGCAGGTTCGGCAGGGACCCTTGCTGCAGGGCCCTTTGCTGCAGTGCCCCTTGATCCAATACCCATTGCTCCAGGGCCCGCGCCAGGGCCTCGCCCCGCAGCCCCTGGGCCGCCAGCCGGAGCAGTCGCTGCCTTCCCGCCAGGGAATTGCCCGCCGCTAGAACGTCCTCAACTTCGATACCCCGTGGCGCTTCGGCGCCGGTGACACCGGCAGTTGAATCGTTATCGGAGGGCAGCACCGCAGCCAGAACTGCCGCCAGAGTGGGCTGATCCCAGGCGGCCGCCAGCCGCTCTATGGCTGAGGGGTTGGCTTGCAGCTCCCGCAACAGGGCCCACCAGGCCTCGGGGTCCAGCTCCAGAAGCCTGCGGATCTGGGCGCCGACGAGCTGGGGATCGGTGCGGTCGGCCCACCAGGGCAGGCTGCCGGTGCGGGCAAACAGCCGCAGTAGTTCCAGCACCGGTCTGAGCGGTGCTTCTGCGGGTCGCCCCTGCAGCTGCCGGGTCAGGGCCTGGCGCAGGGCCGGCTCCAGCCGGGCGAGGAAGGCGTCGTCGAAATCGCTCAGCGGCAGCAAGCCCAGGTCCAGCTCCAATAGCTCGAAGCGATCCAGCCGTCCCGCCGGGCTGAGCTCGTCAAGAACCCGCTGTATCACTGCCTCCAGCCGCAGCTCCCGGAGTGCGGAGACGCGATCCATCAAGGGGTGGGCCTGGGGCTCCTCCTCAAGCCGCAGCTCGATCTCCAAGACACCGATGCGGTGGCAGGCCACAGCCATCGCCTCAGGCCTCCACCCGCACCGGCACCGGCACGCGCCATGGGCCGCCGGCCTGGGGCGTGATCACCAGCTGGAAGGTGGTGGTGGTAGTTAGCGGATCCGTACCGAACTTCAGTTCCGCCCCGGCGCCAAGCTGTGGGGCGCCGACGCGGTTGCCGCCAAGCTCCAGCGCATAGGTTTCGCCAGGTCTGCCGATGAGCTGGATGCTGGCTGGCGAGCCGCTGTTCACGATCGGTGGCTCGACGCGGACCAGCAGGGGTGGCTGGCTCAGGTCGGCCAGCAGGCCGGTCGTGGCCCGCCGGGCCCGCACCTGCAGAGGGGTCGCCAGATCATTGGGCGCCAGGGCCAGATCCAGCAGAGGAGCCGGGGAGACTTCGCCGGACGGGGCGACGCCAGGCAAGGGATCGGTGGCGATGGCCAGGTCCACCTCCAGGCGGATCTGGCCCAACCCCTTGGCAACGGACGGGTTGAGATCGTCTTTTTGATGCAGATAAGCTTCACTGCCGAGTCCAGTGGCGCCACGGGAGAAGCCATAGAAAACGCCAGGCTCCCCGCCGAGCATCCGCCAGAGCCCGCCGAGAGCGTCCTGTTGCCAGCGCACCAGCACCAGGGAGACAGTGGGATCGGGCCGCACCAGCTGCACCCCAACCTGGCTGAGCTGCACCCTGCTCGAGCCGCTGCGTGGATCCGGGCCATCCAGAGGACCAAGCCGGTGTTGCTTGCTGGCCAGCACCATCCAGGTGGTGTCGAAACCGGAGGGGAAGCGGTCAAAGATGAGAACGGCGCCGTTTCCCACCTGGGGAGCCTGAACGGTGATGAAGGCCATCTCCGCCAGCGCCGTTGGATCCGAGGTGGGAGTGGGGCTGGCAACACGGATCATGCGGCCATCCCCGGCCACCGCCACACTCGGCGCCGCCCTGTCCGGTGGGGGTTGGAAGGGATCGGTCACGAACTCCCCATCGCGGATCCGCCGCTTCCATAGCTGGTAGGTAACGCCCGACTGGGATTTCAGCTTGGTGCTGCCCACCTGCAGCATGCCCATCTCTGCGAACGGGCGGACTGGCTTCACCACCTCCACCGGAACGGCTGGATTGGGGCGCACCCTCAGGGAGAGCACCGTGGAGAGGCTATCGACCTGGGCCCCAACAGCCGTTGGGGTGGAGCGGCTGGCCCGCACCTGCAGATCCAGATCCTCCGCTGCGGCCGGGTACACCAGAAAAATTGTGTCGCCGTTGCCGCGCTCGCTGGCGGTGGACTGACGGGGCTTCTGCCTCAGCTTCGCCTCGTCCTTGCTCTTAAGGAGGTTCGGATCGGCGACGATCAGGTCGTATTCGATCCCGTCCTGGCTGGCGGGGATTTCCACGGTCACATTCGCGCCGTGGTCGCAGAGACGGGCGGTGAATTGCGGCGGGGCTTCGGCATCCACCCGGGGAAGGCCGCGAAACTCCGGCACGAGGCTGGTATCAATCCCCTCGATCACCCGGATCTCGCCGCGCAGCCAGGTGGCCCGCTCCGGTGCCCCAGAGGGACCAGCCGGATCCTTGATCGCCCGAACCCGATAGATCGTGTCTTTGAAGATCCTCGGGGTGGTCAGCTGGATGGGCTTCCCTGCTCCCTGGGCAGCCACCACGGGCGAGGCTGGATCGGTTGGATCGGCTTTCACCGGTTTACCGGTGGCGGCGTCGTAGAGCTCATAGCGCACGCCGCCCTGGCTGAAGCCCAGGTCGATGCTGGCGGGCAATCCCGAAGCCACCACCAGCTGCGGGGGCAGGGGAATATCCCGCAGGGGCCAGGGCAGGCCCAGCCCCGTGGCAGGTGTTCCCGCTTTTGCTGGTTGCCACAGCAGTTCAATCACCCGATCGCGGGCGTCGCGGCAGGAAAGCTGGAGCGTCTGCTCCGCCTGGCTCCCCTTCTGCCGGGCCACGTAGTAAGCCGTCAGGAGGCTGCGGAAGGCTCTCCAGGCCTCCAGCAGCCGTTTCCAGAGGTTCGGTTCGTCCGGGCCGCTGTCGCCGAACCAGAGGAGCTGGGGGGTGAGCTGAGCGGGCAGCTCGGCTGCGAAGGTTCTGGCCACGAGGCCATCGAAGCGGGCAACGAGGTCTGCGGAGCTCGTTGGATTGCCCATCCCGGCGGCCGCAGCTTTTTTAAGGTCAGGGGCGTCGTTGACCACCAGGCTCACCCGCAGCGACCAGGGGTCCGGCCAGGGCACGGCGGCGAGCAAGGGAATGGATTCATCCCCCGGGTCGCTGGCCTGGGCGGTGTCCTCCGGCAGCGGTCGCAGCAGGATGTGCTCGATCACCAGGAAGGGCGGATCTTGGCGGCCCTGGGGGAAGAACCTGGGGAGGCCCAACTTGCGCCGCAGGCGCTCTTCGAAGCCACCGGCTCCTGCCGCCTCCTCCAGCAGGTTGGCGCCGGATCCCCGGGCCCCGCCCATGCGAGCGATGTCGGCGAGGAACTCCCGCCGCAGGCTGAGCAGGTCGGCGCCGGGGGGGGTGAGCTCTTCGCCGAAGCGGGCCAAAAGGTGCGCCAGGAAGCGCCGGCGACGTTCGCGGGGATCACCCGGTTCCACCCATTGCCGCAACGTTGCTGCGTACTCGCTGGCCGGCAGGTCGATCAGCTCGCCGAAACGGAAGGGCGGATCTTCCATGGACCGGCAGGCATAGCTGCGCTCCTGGCCGTCCCCTGATTCAGCCGAGGCGGAGAGCAGCACGGGGGCCAGGGCCAGCTGGGCAAGGGTGTTGCTGAAAAGCTGGTCGAAGATCAGCAGATAGGCCTGCAGCTGGAGGGCCTGGGCGCGCCGCTCGGGGGAGGCGTTGCTGCCGAGGCCGTCCGGACCCACCCCGTAGGCGGCCGGCAGCTGCCTACGCAGGGAGCGGAAGGTGGTGAGATCACGGCGCCGGCCAGGGAGGGGCGTGGGCGGGCTTTGGGGGCTCGGGGCAAGATCCGCCGCAGGCTGCCATCGCCTCAGGACGGCTGTCCGGTCCACTCCCAGCTGAACTCCATCACGGAACAGCCGGATCGGTGAGTTTGGATCGATCACCGGCGCCACCCCGGCAGGGATCGGCAGCAACCAGGGCTCCCGCTCGGCTGGCGGGGCATCCGGCGCAGCCGCCAGGGCCAGGGATCGCACGGCCCGCACCGGCGGCAGATCGAGGAGGGCGTGCAGGAGGTCGGAACTGCGGATGCCCGCGGCGGCGGCAAGGTCAGCATCCGGAGCGATGGTGGCCTGCAGGTTCTGCAGGATCTCCAACACCAAACCCTCCGGATCATCCACCGCCGCCACCTCCAGGTCGGCGAACACCGCTACGCGGAAAGGATCCAGGCTCTTCAGCTCGAAATCCTCCCCGAGCAAGCGGGCTTGATGGAGCAAACGTTCCACCTCCGGGAGGATGGTTGTGGGTTGCACCAACACCTGCCGCAGGCCCACCAGGCGCAGGGGCTGGGCATTTGGGTCTGAAGTAGGCGGCTCCAGCCTCAGTTCACCGCTCCCCGTGCCGCTGTCGCGTTCGTGGAAGTAGAGCCTCAGGGCGCTGGCTTCAAGGGGTGCGATCCGCAGGGCCGTGGCCCCCGCGGATCGCAGCAGTTCCCGCAGGTCTTCTGTTGTTACTGGATCGCTGCGGAGAATCCGCTCGGCTGGCGGCGGCCAAGGGTCGCCGCCACTGCTGCTGGCGATCAGATCGGCGATCGGGAAGTCGCTCCGATAGGCCAGATCGGTTATCGCGTAACAGAGTTGCTCCAGGATCGTGATGCCCGGATCGTGAACGTTGTAATCGGTCCACTGATTGCCGCAGAGCCTGCCGAGCAATTCCAAGGCCTCCGACCGCAGGACCGCGTAGTCCATCGCCGGATGGGGCAGTGGGCCGGTGGGGATGACGGGGGAGGAGGCGTTCATGGTTCCGTAGCGGCTTTAGGGAGAACTAGGGGAAGCTGAGACGGCCGGCCCCTGCCTGGGATGCATCGAATCGGGCCACGATTTTGTCCAGATTTAAAGTACCCAATCCACCACCAATGCCAATGCCAACATTCTGTCTGGCAGGCGGCGCATGAACTATTTCAAAAACGTTCCCATTGGTTCGCAACAGCCAATCTCCGACCCTGATCATTCCAGCACCTGGAGTATTCTGCACGCCACGAAAAAGGAATGCTGATGTCGTCGTTCCAATGGTCAGGGTGCCATTTATGTCGCCGTTTCCGGTGGTCTTGAAGTTGCCATCAATTTCACTATTCCCGGTGGTCTTTAAGTTGCCGTTGACAGCAATGCCCTGGCCGTTAACGGTTGCACGCTGGGCGTTGCCGATGCGCAAGCCGATCGAGGCACTGCCGTTAACGTAGGTGGTGCCAACTTCTGCGCCGGTGCCTACGAGCAGGGCATAGTTGCCTGCTTGGGTTTGGTCCTGCAGGTTCGAACCGATGAAGGCGTAGTTCGCTGGGTTAGCTGGCCAGGGCCCAATGGTCAGCGCCCCGGCGCGGACCCGCCCGTCCACATCCAGCCGGTCGTCCGGCGTCGTCGTTCCGATGCCAACATTGCCCTGGGTGGTGACGGTCACATGCTGGGCGTTGCCGATGCGCAAGCCGATCGAGGCGCTGCCGTTAAGGTAGGTGGTGCCAACTTCTGCGCCAGTGCCTACGAGCAGGGCATAGTTGCCGGCTTGGGTCTGGTCCTGCAGGTTAGAGCCGATGAAGGCGTAGTTCGCTGGGTTGGCTGGCCAGGGCCCAATTGTCAGCGCCCCGGCGCGGACCCGCCCGTCCACATCCAGCCGGTCGTCCGGCGTCGTCGTTCCGATGCCAACATTGCCGGCAGAATCCAAAAACAGCCGGGTAGCCCCCGTGCCATTGGCGATCCCGAAACCGCGGCGGTTGCTTGCCGCGTCGTTGGGATCCTGGCCGGGGTTGAGGCTGATCAGCCAGTCGGGCGCCCCGCCAGTGTCATCGCTATAAAAGCGAAGGCTGCGCTTCTGAGGGTCGCTGCCGGCCACGATGCTCAGGGGTTCAGCAGGGTTGCTGCGGAAGATGCCGTCGTCCTTCTGATTCAACTGGGCATCAATCAGATCCTTGAAGTCTTGTTCGGTGGGGATGGCGTTCCTTACGAATTTGGACCGTAGATCCTGACGGGCTTTGGTGGTGGCCATGGTTTGAAGGCAGATGAACTGGAAAGAGAAGTGGCGGGTAAGCTGAGGCGGCGGAAAGGGCGGAAGTGGGCGTTAGGCGGGTGAATCAGTGTGGAGGGGCCACGATGAAATCGAACTCGATCTGCATGTAGCCGATCCCAGTAAAGGAGCTGGAGTCATACCCCAGCTGCGAAATCAGGTCGATCTGGTGGTCTGGCGCGGACACCAGCACCACATCGGGGCCCCCATGGGAGCCCAGGGCACTCACCGAGGCGTCGAGGCCGTCGGTCTCGGTGCTGGGAAGGGCAACTCCGTTGGCATCCAGTAGCACCAAATGGATCTGGGCCACATAATCCACGTAGTCGAGTCGATCGGCAAAATCCACGATGCTGGTGGCATAAATGGTGCCACCGATACTGATTTCCGCTCCACCATCGAATGCCCAGGGGGAAAGAAAGCGCTTCAGATCATTGATGAGTCTTTGTTGGCTGAAGCGTTCCTCCTGCCCCTCACGGAAACGCACCCCGAGGCGGATGCGCACCGGCAGGAACCTGGGGTTTCGCACCCGCACCTTGGCGACCTCGGGGGCGCGAGCCTGCAGGAAAATCCGGAGGTCGTTGAGCAGGTCAGCAGGCGCCTTCGGCGCCAAAGGGTCGGCCGGCAGGGCGCCGCGGAGGTCGGGGATCACGATCACATCCACCAGCCCTTCACCGCTGCCGGAGATGCACTTCACCTTGTGGATCCGGCTGTCGAATTCCTGCAGCGCCAACCGCTCGTAATCCCAGGCGGCCAGGGCCCGTTGCTTGTGCCGCAAAGCCTCGCTAACTCGGCGATCGAGATCCGCCGGCGGCTCCACCGGCCGGCCGCCGATGGAGGAATAGGGCTGCTCGATGGCGGCGACCCTGGCATCGGGCGTCACCAGCGCCTTGAGGCTGCCGGGGGCCAGGGGGGTGGCGTAGTGATCGGCGGCATTGCCCTGGTCTAGAAAGCTGGCCATCACGGCCTGGGCATGCAGGTCCACGCAGTCGCAGACGCTGGCGGCGTCCCGATCGATCGTCACCCGTAACCAGGTCAGGCCTGCAGGCAGCCAGCGGCCGGGGGCTGCGGCGGGCAGATCGAGCACCAGGATGCCGGAATGGAGGAAGCCGGCGGTGTCGTCCTGCCGCACCGCCAAATCGATCCAGCCGTCGCCATCAAGGATCTGCCAGCGAAGCTTGCCAGGCGCGAGGTCGGGGTCGGAGGTGCCCTCCGCCAGCTGCACCAGCAGGCTCAACCGTTGCGGCAGATCGGTGTCGGCCAGGCCGATGTAGAGCTCACCTGCCGAGGAGTAGCGAGGGAAAAGGGTGGGTGTCTTGGCGAGGGTGGTCTGCTCTGAAGGGGACGCCGGCCGGATCCTGGAGACACCGAAAGGATGAATATGCAGCAGTTCGGAACTCTCATGCAACTCCCCATCGGGCAAGTACTCCTGTTGAGCGCTGTAGTCGATCGTCAGCTTCTTTAGGGTTGGTGTATAGGGCGGGTCTACCTGGTAGGTTGTGTCCCCAGGAGCTGGTTTGGTGGCGGAGGATAGGGCGATTGCAAGTTGCTGTGCCTTGGCAGCAGCCAGGGCCGGATATTGCCCATGGCCAAAATCCTTTGGATCCAGGGTCCAGCACAACACACGCCCGTCCTGTCGAATGTCGTCCCCTGGCGTCAGTTCCGGTCGACTGGTGTAATCAGAATTTTTGGATAAGTCAACTTTGATTTCTTTGCTGGTGTTCGGGAGGGTATCAGTTGCTTCTGAATTTTCAAAGAGGGGTTGCGGCGACAACTCGTTCCCGCTACTCGACGAAAGCTTCAAGGGCCGCTGGCGATCCAGTAGATCGATCTGAATCGTGAAGTCGCTAGCGTTACTGATGATTCCGTAGTTGACGTACTGATCCTCCAATTTCTTGCCCAGGCCGGTCCACTCCAGCTGGAACTCAAGGGAATCCAGCCGGTTGCGAATCAGTTCCGGGTGGCTTATGTAGAAGCGTGAACCAACCGTGGGCTGGAAACCGAAGGGCTCGAAGGGTTTGTGGGCATCCAGCCGCCGATCTTCCTGTTGCAGCACCAGATCGCTGAGGCCCTTTACCTCCACCTTGAGGTGAACGACCTCCAGCCGCAGGGGCTCGAAGGAACCGCTGGTGATCCATGCAAGCTTGCTGCCCTCCCACCTGGGCTTGAGCAGCATCTCCAATACCGCCTCCGGTTCCCCTTCCGGAGCCAGGAAGGGATCGTTCGAGATGTCCGCCTTCAGCACCAGTTGCAGGGCGGGCCTGGGCGCCGGCGTCTCAGGCCTGGAGACCCCGGTGAGTGTCCAGTAGTCGCTGGGGCTATTTGAGAGGACGGCTGTGGTGATCGTCAGCGGCACCCACCCCTTGGCGCCGCTCACCCGCACCACCAGATTGGCGTTGAGCAACTCCGCCAGCGTGGGAGCCGCGCCCTGGCCTGGAAACTGGACTCCCCTCAGGAAGCTGTCACGATCGAACCCAGCCGCCGCGAAGCCCAGGGTGAGCGTGATCGTGCGCGATCCCTCGCTGAGTCCAAGCAGGGGGGAACGGATGGCGAAGCCGAGATTCGATTCGGGAGGTTCGCTCTGCTTCGCGGCAGGCCGCCTGCCGAAGCTGGCCCAGCGGCCCAAATCCTGCCGTTGGGCGCGGGCATCGGCGCAGGCATCAAGATTGCGCCACTCCTCTTTTCGTGCCACCGGGTCGGCCACTTTGGCGATCTTCCGCTGGGCGAACTCCAGCACCGCCAGAACGTCTGGCCAGGTGAACTGGCGGGGCGTAACCCCAGGCTCGACCAATTGCTTACGAAATCCCTCCAGCACATCCATCGGCCCGCGATCGAGGTGTCGGGTGAGTTCGGCACCTGCCGTTTTCCACGTCCAGCTGGTATCAGCTGGGGCAAGGGAGAGATCATCGAGAAGGCGGAACACCAGCTGATCAAATACCTCTGCTCCGGCCCCCGGGATGGCTATGCGCACCCTCTCCAACTCCTGCCTGCGCCGCGCATGGAACCGTTCGCTATGGGCCTCGGACAGCAGGGTGAGCAGCCGCTTCCATTGCGGCGTTAGGTCTTGGGCTGGTGATGCCACCAGCTTCTCCGCCGCGCTCACCAGCAGCTGCAGCCGCTCCACGGGCATGAAAAAGTGGTTCTCAAGAAGTCGCAGTTCCCGGTCGTAAGCCAGCAGGGCGTCGACACCCTTTTCCCCGGACGGCCAGTTGTTGCCGCCGAAGCTGAGGGCCGCTTCGAGCATGCCGGCGAAATCGGTGGGATCCTTGATCGTTAGGCGCCAGGAGGGATCATTACGCCGGGGGGCATTACGCCGGGCGTCTCGGCCGGCCTGCTCCAGCAGCCTGTGGATCGCGCTCCAATCGGCATCGATCCGCAGCTTGATTTGCATGAGCGCACAAAACTTGTTGTAGGCGCTGGTGGGTGTTCCATCGCCTAGTTTCTGCAGCCTCTGGTTGATGAACTGGCGAACATCCTGCAGTTCGCGATGCTGGTAGAGATCGTCCACCGTCTTCACAACCGGCAGACCGGCGCGCTCCAAATCGAGAATCCCCACCCGATTCTCCAGGTTGGCGATGAAGTTCCGGGGGTTCGCCGGTGGCGTGGCAAAACCCATCAGCCCGTTTATCGCTGCCCACTCCGCCTTGGCGCCCTCATCCGCATCGCTGCGACGTTGTTGCAGCCGCACCAGTTGCCGCAGCTCCTCCTGCTTGAGGTGCAGTTTTGTATCGCACTGGTTCAGTCGCTCTTCCCATCCCGCCAGGAAAGTGGCATTCACGGCAACTGGCCGGTTGCCCGCAGGCCCCGCTGGGTCGCTCCACCCAGGCAAGGCATCACCGGGCTTGGGATCGCCGAGCGCCAGCCGCAGGGCCTGATCGAAAAGTTCCGCCTGGGTACCCGGTGCGAGGGATTCGCGTCCAAGACTCTCGAGCGTGGTGATCTGGCGGTCCACGAACACGTTGCGCAGGTCGCTCACCCGGGCGCGCTGAACCAGCAGATCGTTTGCGGTGCGATAGACGCGATCCACACCACTGGCATCCTTGCCGGCCTGCAATTGGGTGCCGGCGGGCAGCAGCAGCTCAGCCTCGCTGCGGGAGAGCCGGAACAGCACCGCCACCCGGTCCGGCCTCGCCGGCAGGGGAGCCATCCCCAGCAGATCCCGGTAGTGATGGTCCAGATGGCGGCGAACGATTCCGTTCTGCTGATCCCGCACATGCCGCAGCAGGGCGATGGCGGTGAGCAGCAGGGCGAAGTGGGGGCGCCCCAGCCAGCGGAGCGCCTCCCCGGAGAAGCGCTCGGGATGGTCGATGTAGGCCGCCATCTCGGCGGTCGAAAGGGCGAGTGAGCTGGGTGGAGAGGCGAATGCCTGCCAGCTAACCGCCGGCGAATCGGCTGACTGGTCGTCCGCGGCGTGAAAGATCAGGTGCTGGGCAAGTTGCTGCACGAAGGCGAGCAGATCGGCATCGCTGCGCTCATCGATTCCGACGCTCCCAGGATCCAGGGCCGCCAGGTTCCTGGCCCGCTGACTCGTGCCATCGAGCCAGGAATGCAGGTCGGTGGTCTGCCGGCGCGACATGTCAGCTCGCCCTCAGAATTCGGTTGGTGGTGAGGAACCGACCCGAGCCCGAGTAGCTGGGGGTCGGGTCGGAAACCGGGCCGGCTGTGGTGGGCTGCTGGGCCGGAGTTTCCACCCGGAAGCGGGCGGTGAACGTCTTCCCCACCAGCAGGGGAGGCTTGCCGCCGGTTCTGGTGGTGCTGGCTTGCTGGTCACCGCCCAGGGAGGCGATTTCCAGACAGCCGCTTCCTGGCATGACGTAGGGAGGGGCCAGATAGACGCAGCCCTTCACCGATACGGAAGCCTCGTCGCCGGCCACGCACAGCTTGCTGCCGTTGAGGCTGGCAGGACCGCTGGCCTTGAGGGAACCTGGCAGCACAATCACGGTGGCGGCCCCGAATGTCGGCTGGAAAAGAACCTGATCCCTATCAATGAGTACGTAGTCCACTAGATCGCTCCTACCGAGGCTTCATTGCGATAGAAGGGAAACACCATGTTGAATCTTGTGTTGGTGGCTGTCACGCTGTAACTCAGCTGGATCAGCAACACACCGGCATCCGTTGGATCCGGGTTCACATCCACATCCAGCAGCTGCACGCGCGGCTCTTGGAGCAGAACGGCGTCATGGATGGCGCTGGTGAGCTGACCGACGAGAGCATGATCGATCTCGCTGAACAGCCAGTCATCCAGGCTGCAGCCATAGAGCTCCTGCATGGCCCGCTCCCCCGGCCGGGTGGCGAACAGGATCATCAGCGATTGGTGGATGTCCTCCTCGTTGGACACCATCTGCACCGCGCCTCCAGCAGCGCTGAAGCTCGGCGGGAAGGCCCAGCCGGTTCCCAGGAAGTTCGTGGCATCCATCTGGTTCATGCCGTCACCTCCTCAGCGGTGGCGACCCTCTCAGCGGTGTGGCCATTTGGGGAAACCGGATCGTCCCCGGCAGGTTCCATCTGGGCTCGGGCGGCGGACTGGATGCGGCCGATCAGTTGAAACACACGCCTGAAAGGCAGTTCCCCAAGTCCTTCCAAAATCAGGTTGGCCTCCTCGATGGAAAGTTCCAGGCTGATGGTGTCGTTGTTCATGACCGGATGGGATGAATGGGAATGAAATGGATGGGATGAAGGCAAGGGCACGAACTACTGGATATCGACGCTCTTCCCCTTGATCACCACCTTTTTGCTCGCCTCGATGGTGATGTTTCCTTTGCTGGTAAGGGTGATCCCCTCCTCGGCCAGGACAAAGGCATTGCCGTGCTGGTCCTCGATCGTGATCTTCTTGGCGGATTCATCTATGGCGATTCGATTTTTGTAGGTGCCGCTGGTCTTGCCATCGGCCGTTGTTTCGATGGTGAGGGAGGGCTTGTCATCGTCGAAGACGATGCGTGTGCCGGCGCGACTCACCAGGGCCCGGAGATCGTTGCTCTCGGTGGGGGCCTCCACCGGGCTGGGCGGAGGATTCCTGGCGCTGTGCAGCGCTCCGAGAACCACCGGCTGACGAGGATCGTCATCAAGAAATCCCAGCACCACCTCATCCCCCACCTCAGGCCGGAACACGAATCCGCGCCCGTCGCCGGCATCGGGAGAAGCGAGCCTTGCCCAGAGATGGCCCTGGTCATCGGGAAGCGCCGGCAGCAGCACCTGCACCCGCAATTGCTTCTGATCGTCTGTCTCCAGCGATCCAACGGTGGCGATCTGCAGGCCCCGCAGGGGGGGGAGCAGGCCAGCGGCCGGCAGATCGGCGAGATCAGGGCGGCTGGCGAAGGGTTCCGGGGGGAGTCCGAGCCGCAGTTCGCTTTTCCAGCCGTTCTCATCAAGGGTGTGGGTCACGGCAGACACCAGCGCCTTGCCGTTGAAGCGATCACCCACACCCAGGATTTCCACGGTGTCGAGCGGCTCCAGGCTGGCATCGCCCGCCACCATCGCCCGCCCCCGCAGCATCGCGAACCGGCTCCGCAGCAGCCGGGCGCTAGCCCAGTCCTTGAGTTCCCCAGGCTGAAACACAGCTGGATGCAGGAGGATCTCCTGCTCGCCGCCCAGGGCCGTGGCCAATGTCGGGGCGTTGAGGTTGCCCACCTGGACCTCCGGTTGCTTGGCCGCCTCCGGTGCTGTGGCCTTGCCGTTGGTGAGATCCCAACCGATGCCACTGATCGCGGCCCATTGATGGCTGCCATCGATTTCCAGGGAGATCTCCGAAACGTCATCGATTCCGTGATCGAGCCGCCGCCGCGGGCTGCCGAGGCCGAGGCGCCGGACGCTGATCTCGCCACGGTGGACGGTGACCCCCAGCCCGAGCACCTCCGCCCTTGAGACCAGGAAATCCCAGTCGGTGGCGTTGTACTGAACCAGTTCGAGCTGCTTGGTCGTGGTTGGTTCGATCGAGCCGGTATTCAGACCGGCATTCCTGATCATTGATGTGAACACATCGGTGTCTGTGGTGTCACGAAACACAGCGCTGTGGCGCCCGCGTGTCAGCACGAAAGCTTGATCCTTGAGTTCAATTCGGAGGTTGGAATGATCCCCACTACGCTCCACCGCATGACGCACCACCAGACCCTCGAACACGGTTATGTCGCTGGGATCCTCCTCGTAACGCAGGGCGATGGTGATCGGAGCACCCGGCAAGAAGAAGGCCAGGTCGCTAACCCTGAAACGGCGCTCAGCCAGGCTGCCATCAAGCAGAATCAGGGTGGCCTCAGGAATGCGATTCAATTCACGATGAATCTCAAGGGAAAGCAGTTCGATGCTGGAATCAAGCGTTCTGCCATCACTGCTGATCGTAGCTACTGGAACACCCATGTTATTTAGCCCCCCGATTTCGCGTAGGGCGGGAACAAGATCTCCTGCCCTGGGGTAAGGAACCTGAAATCATCAATACCATTGGCCTCGGCCACGCGCAGGTAGTGCTCAGATGTTCCGTAAATGTCCCGGCAAAGCATGGGCAGGGTGTCTCCGGCTTTCACCAGTCGCCGATGGGTCAGGTCAGGGGAACGAAGATTATCAAGGGCAGATTTCTTCTTGGGCGCCAGATCCTCAAGGAACTGAACGGCTAGTTCGGCATGCAGGGGGGAGCCATTGGCGTCGAAGGTGGTGTAGTTGATGTCGACTGACTTCAACCTGCAATCGAAGTTTGGACCAAATACGCCCTTGTGCCAGATAAGTCGTAGATAGGAAGGTTCATGGGATTCACTATTGACCTGCTGGCAGAGTCTCCGGAATAGATCGACACTCTGGGTGACGGTGAGTTTCTTTGCCGCCAACAGTTGCGTCAGTCCATAGGCGCCGAGATCGATGCCATCAAACACCAATTTGATGTTTAAAACCCGGGATCTTCCCTGGGAGAAACGCGCCTGCGCAGAACTGCTTGGGCTCGCCTGGGACGTCTGAAATGCGTTTTCAAAACGCACCTGGATTGTCTCGGGGTTGAACTGAACATCGAGCCTGCTGGGGTCTTCTAAGGGCCGCTTGCGGTCCGCGTCCAGGAAAGCGCTGATCGTCAAATCGGATGGTTTTCCAATGAAGTCGAGAAGTCCCATGGTTGCCTTCCTCCCCTAGCGCTCATGGCTGCGCTCCAGGCGGCGCAGCACGGTTTTCACACAGGTGGCCACGATGTTTTCCAGGCGGGCGTCCTGGCCGCCCGAGAGATCAGTGGGTTCCGCTTGAAGGGAAGAAGCTGTGATTCCCGCACCTGAGAGGCTGCCGGAGACATCGGGGGCAGGGTGGACCACCGCTCGAATCACGAGTTGGCGGATTTCGATCGTCATCAGAGTCTCACCGTAAGCATGCGAGTGAAGGAGAGCTCAAGCGTATCGATCAGGATCCTGTCCTCCTGGGCATTGAGATCGGCCGTGGCCCATCGAACTGGGAAGGCCTCCTTGAACATCCAGGCAGAGATTGGAACTGCATCTTCATTGAACAAGGTAACAAGCACGTCAGAGCGAAAAAACTTGAATTCGTTCATTACGTCGTTTAACTGAAGATTCAGCGGCGATCCCACGACAAAGCCACGCTCTAGAACCAGATTGTCATAAGCGAGTCGCTTGGGCAAGCGTTTCGTAATTAGATTCTTGCCTCCATTATTCATGGGCTCAGTCTCCACCCTTGTGGACAGCCCCGAAACTCGCTGGAAGCGAATGTCCAGCGGATTTGGGATCACCCCCGCGATAAAGAAGAACACGCCGAAGCGATGCGACAGAGGCATCCCTAGCAGCGAATTCAGAGAAAGGTTGGGGATGGGGAAGGCCATGATGCTCAGGTGAGAGAAACGATCGAGATGCCCGAGGCCTTGATCTCCATCACATCGATGGCCACCTCATTCGACTTGGCGTCGAAGCTGGGGGCCGTGATCTTGATCGGAATGGTGCGGGCCATCCGCCAGGCCAGCACGGGAACCCCCTTGGCATTGCACAACTGCACTTCCATCGGCCGTGTTTCTGAATCATCCAACCAGACGTGCAGACTGCTATCTCCCTGCACCACACCCTGCTCGAGGGTTACGGATGCATACTGATCAATATGATACCGGGCGATTAGTTCTCCGTCGAGAAATGAAAGGCCGTCGCGATAGGTGAGCACCTTATGCTCCCGCTGCAACCCCGATACCTTTGCGAATCGCATGGTTTGACCAGCCCTGCTTACTCGGAAGTTGTAGGCGGGTAACGGATAGCTCGTGGCCTGCTGCTCAACGCTGATCACCATTGTTTAAGCCTCTTCCATGGTGATGAAGTCCGCCTTGAGTTCCATGGTTTCAATGGCAACGTCGTTGGACTTGGCATCAAAGGTGGGAGCAGTGAGCTTGGTGGGGAAGGCATTCACAATCTTCCAGGAGATCACGGGTGCACCTTTTTCGTCACACAAGCGTATGAAGATATTGCGCTTCTCGATCTGGTTAATCGCCACGGTCTGGATCCAGCCATACAAGGACTTCAGACTCTTTGCCCGCACCAACCCCTTTTTCATGGTGATGGTGGGAGCAGTGATTTGTGAAGGCATGTGCATGGTGCGAGGTCCCACTACGGCAGCGACAGGACTTTCCTTGTAGGTGGTGACTTCGTAGCCGATGCTGAGACCTGAAACCTCCGAGAAGGCAATGGTCTCAGACTCAATCTCAACACGATAGTTGTAGACTGGAAGCGGATAGTCGGAGCGAATTGCTTCTGGTAAGATGGCCATTTTTTAGGTGTGCAAGTGTGTGGAAATGAAAGTGGCCACTGGGGTCATGCCTGGGCCAGGCGGTGGGAGAATCTGAGGATGATGAATTCAGCAGGCCGAACGGCGGCGATGCCGATTTCGACAATCATCAAACCTTTGAGAATGTCTTGAGCTGTCATAGTTCTGCCAAGGCCGACATTAACGAAGTAAGCATTTTCAGGTTTACTTCCCTGCAGGGCGCCCTGCTCCCAGAGGCTGTAGAGATAACTCTCAATCATCCCCTTTACCTTGAGCCAGGTGGAGGCGTCGTTCGGCTCGAATACAGCAAAGTTGGTCGATTTCTTTACTGATTCTTCAATCGTGATGAACAGGCGCCTGACGGGAATATATCGCCATTCATTATCGTTGCCGGCCAGGGTGCGTGCTCCCCATACGACTGTTCCCCTCCCAGTGAAAGAGCGGATCGCATTGATGGATTTTCCGGTTGTGTTATCGATATTGAACCTGCCCTGCTGCTCATCCGTCATCAAGTCAACAGGGCTTATCACTGCCTGCAATCCGATATTCGCCGGCGCCTTCCAGACGCCGCGAGTACGATCCACGCTCACATAACTTCCAGCGATGGCAGGGCTGGGCGGTAGAGTTACACGCTGAGCGGCGAGAAGCCTGATGATCTGGTTGTAGAGACCTGTTTGATTGGCATCGTTTTTGAGTGAATCCAGCTTCACATCAGCTGTGCCAGCGCCACCCAACAGGGCTCCTTCCACAGTTACGAGAGATGGATCGATCAGCTGTGGGATGGAAGTGTTGAGGAATGGATAATAGGCAGCTCCATAGTTGAGATTGCTGCTCGAATAGGCTGCACGAGCTGCGGTCAGCTTCTCGTTTGTGTTGATCGGAGATCCATTCGCCTGTTCCTTCACATCAAGAATGGCGAATCGATCGGCGAGCTTGCCGCAATGTTGCAACGCTGTGGCACAGACGTCAGCAAAGTCTGAATCCTTAAGCAGGCTGGCCTCAGGGATCACGATCAAGGTGGGCTCGTCCTGCTTCTCCAGAGCGGTAAGCCCACTTTTCAGAGCTTCCTTGTCGATCGTGCCGTCAATGGTTGCCTTGCCTACGGACACCACATAGCAGCGTCCGCCGCCATTGCGGAAATAAAAATCGATGCTGTACCAGAGCTGCCAGGCTGGCCGGATGCTGAGGGGTGCCAGCACATCTGGTGCTGCAGCCGGAGCCCCACCGCCTGCCGGTGGGGCTCCGGCTGGGGAAGTCAGAAAGAGTTGAGGCAGTTTGTTTGCATCCGGCTTAACCCTGTACGGGGTAGTCGGTGCCATCCCGAAACGATTTTCGAAGTCGCGTAGGGAACCGATCTCGGCGACGATCGGCTCGGTTCCTGTGAAGATTGATGTATAGCCGATGAAGGCGGGAATGGCGGTAGCGATCTCCGCAACAGAAGGTGGCAGCAGTGCCAGCTCCTCAACATAAACACCTGGAGTGAGGTAGGTAGTGGCCATGGAGCGGATGGGGGGAGCGGGGATTCAGAGGCGGATGACGCGGTAGATGGCGTCTTGGGGCTGACTGTTCAGCACAGGCAGACTGATCAATTGATTGGCAGGTGGCGGCGGCAGATCGGAGATGTAGCGCTGACCATCCAGCAGCAGTCTCAGACCCACCAGGTTGTTGCCATCCGAAGGGGGAGATCGCTTGGAGCAGAGGCGGTACAACTTGGCCTGCGGATTGTCCGCCATCAAAGCCTGGGCCACCCGATCCTGGGCCAGTTCGCTGGAGGTGGCGGCAAGAGGGGTGACATCGAAGTCAAAAGCTCTTGCCGGCACGGAGTCCGAGATGCTGGGGATTTTGTCAGTACGCTTGGTGATGACATAGTAAACCCAGCGAACCTGACGAGGTTGAAGGGTAAGAACAAAGCTGGGTGGGGCTTGAATCCAGGCCGAGTTGATCGAGCCGATCTCCACCCATGCCAATCGATTTGCCGGAGGCGGTGGCTGCGGACTGATTAGCTGGCTGGGCAGGGATGGGACGGTTGGGATGCCAGCGCGCTCCGCCAGCTGCAGTTCCAGAGAGGAAGGAACATTCCGAAAGCTGGGATGGCGCAGGGAGAGCAGCGAAGACAAATCCAGGGCATAGCTCACCATCGGATCGCTTTGGCACAGGTCGAAGCGCAGGCGGAGGTCGGCCAGAGAGAGAAACGGCGCGCCGTCCTCAGCCAAACCGGTGAGAACCACAAGACCATCCAGCTGCGGCCGCACCAGAAGGCGATGCCGCTGCAATGCCCTCACACCGGAGGCGTCGCCGGCGGTGGGCTGCAGAAAAAGCGTTTTGTCGCTGATCAAGGTGGGCGTGATTCCCCCCCTGCGCAAACCGATCTGGAACAGAGGGGTGAACTTCACGACCCGCCCCCCGTGTGGACTGCGGGGCTTACTTCGCTAATGGGAATCGAGGGGCGAGTGTTTGCATCCCGAATGTTCAGCAGCCGCACCCGGTAGAGAAGGGAGGGATGGTGAGTGGTGCGCAGCGCATTCCAGACGTCGTTGAGCTCCGTGAACGATTGGCTCACCAGTTCGAAGGCCAGGCGCTCCACTCCTTCGGGCAGGGCTGGGGCCGTCTCCCTGTCGAGCACGGGTACGGACTGGAGTTGGCTGAGCAGAGCCGCAAGATTATTCCAGCTATCCGTGTAATCGTTGAAACGGGCCACAAAAAGAAGGTATAGAACCAGACGAATATCTGGATGTACCGCATCGGCTCTGCCACTGCTGTTGATCCTGCGGGTTTGATCTGAATCCCGAAGAATCTTTTCTTCCTCTAGATTGACAAGCAGCATTGTTACGGCCCCCGAGGCTAGCTGAAGTGAGTCAGTAGCTGCCTGATTGCCGCCAGGAAACACCAACTTGTCCGCCGACCCATCATCGATGCTGCCACCGAGCAGGGTTCGCAGACCACCGTCGAGGTGCTTTCTGATGTATTCAAGCGTTGTGCCAATCATAAGTTAAAATAAATTATTGTTTACATGATAGCGATTATGTAAGCGGTGGGGCTTGTGTTGGCTGTTGCGATGGCTTTCGTTGGGGGCAAGTCCTTGGGAGTCTCCGCGGATCATGATTGCCCGTGGTCCATTCAGGTGATCGGTGAGGCCCTCACTGCCGATCGCGATCACCGGGGCGCCTTTGCTGCTGATGGCGGCATGGAATTTAGAGGTAAGTACCTGTCCCTCTGCTGTGGCCTGGTGTTGCTGGGTCATCCCAGGGGCCCTACGAATATTTATGGTTCATTCCTAGCTGAAGCAACCAGTGATGTCAAGCTGGACTTACCCTGGCGGGTGACCTGAGTTTATGGGCCGCTCCAATCGTTGGCTTCTGATGCTTCCCTCTGACCTGACTGACGGACACCAGTCCGAGATCGTTGCGATGGAATGAGTCTCAGTGGTTTCCTAGGCCCCCCTGCGTCAGCAAGGTTGTGCGCCCTGTTTAACCGATCCATCAGGGGGCTCAGCCATGACTGATGCAATCGCTTAACGACCCGGAACTACGGGCTGTGATCAGCCAACGGATAAGTCAAGGCATCCATAGACGAAGTCGGCAGGAGGCTGTAGCAGCAACGCTGCTGTAGCGGAACGCTTCCGCGTAGCGGTTGCTCGTAAACGTGCTTGATCTCCTCTGGCCATGAAAAGAGGAGACTGGCTTTGGATGAAGAATCGTAACAAGACGATAGATTTCCTTGCAAGACGATGGATTTCCTTAAGGCAGGTACGGATACTGGCTGGCCACTGACAGTGGTGGCCGATTTTCTTGGTATTTGCGGGCAAACGTTACGGTGCTGGCGGCTTTACATGAGCGGGCAGGGATTTGGTATCGATTGCCTCCTCCCGCTGCGTATAGAAGTGACAGACAACATCGTCTGCATAACGTTCAACCGGAATTGACCGGGATGACCGCCAAGCGGAATTGGCTGGGAGGACCGCCGCATCCCTAGTACGGCGAACTCCACCGCAGGGCAGCGGCTGGTCAGCTCCCCAACCCCCGGCCAGCCACCCGCCCACCGCTGGGTTAGGGGGCGCAGGTTGCCAGGTAGGGTCGAAAGAGGAACTGTGTAGTAGGGGATAAGCCGTTTGGCGCTTCCGGTCGTCGCCATCATTGGCCGCCCCAACGTGGGCAAGTCCACCCTGGTCAACCGACTCTGCCGCAGCCGCGAGGCGATCGTGCATGACGAGCCGGGGGTGACCCGCGATCGCACCTACCAGGAGGGCTTCTGGGGGGATCGCACCTTCATGGTGGTGGACACCGGCGGTCTGGTGTTCGACGACGACAGTGAGTTCCTGCCGGAGATCCGCGAGCAGGCCAACCTGGCCCTGGCGGAGGCCTCCGTGGCCGTGGTGATCGTCGATGGCCAGCAGGGGCTCACCCCCGCCGACCAGGGGATCGCCGATTGGCTGCGCAGCCAGAAGGTGCCGGTGTTGCTGGCGGTGAATAAGTGCGAGTCGCCAGAGCAGGGCCTGGCGATGGCCGGCGAGTTCTGGCGCCTGGGTCTGGGGGAGCCCCATCCCGTTTCCGCCATCCACGGGGCTGGCACCGGCGACCTGCTCGACAAGGTGATCGGCTTCCTGCCGGCTGTGGAGCTACTGGAGGGGGAGGAGCCGATCCAGCTGGCGATCATCGGCCGACCCAACGTGGGCAAGTCGAGTTTGCTGAATGCGGTTTGTGGCGAGAAGCGGGCGATTGTCAGCCCGATTCGCGGCACCACCCGCGACACGATCGACACCACCCTGGAGCGGGAGGGCAAGACCTGGAAACTGCTGGACACCGCCGGCATCCGCCGCCGCCGCTCGGTGAATTACGGCCCTGAATTTTTTGGCATCAACCGCAGCTTCAAGGCGATCGAGCGCTCCGATGTCTGCGTGCTGGTGATCGATGCCTTAGACGGCGTCACCGAGCAGGATCAACGCCTGGCCGGCCGGATTGAGGAGGATGGCCGCGCCTGTGTGGTGGTGGTGAACAAGTGGGACGCGATTGAAAAAGACAGCCACACCATGCCGGCGATGGAGCGGGAGCTGCGGGCCAAGCTCTATTTCCTGGATTGGGCGCCGATGCTGTTCACCTCAGCCCTCAGCGGCCAGCGGGTGCAGGCGATCTTCCCCCTGGCGCTGTTGGCGGTGGAGCAGCACCGCCGCCGGGTGAGCACATCGGTGGTAAACGAGGTGCTCAAGGAGGCCCTCAGTTGGCGCACGCCCCCCTCCAGCCGCGGCGGTCGCCAGGGGCGTCTCTACTACGGCACCCAGGTGTCCGTGCGCCCGCCCAGCTTCACCCTGTTTGTGAATGATCCAAAATTGTTTGGCGACACCTACCGGCGCTACGTGGAGCGGCAGATCCGCGAGGGACTTGGCTTTGAAGGCACCCCCCTGCGCTTGTTTTGGCGGGGCAAACAGGAGCGGGATGCCGAGAAGGAGCTGGAGCGGCAACAGCACCGTGCCCGCTGAACTCCAGCAGCGGGTGTTCTGAATGGACTGGCTGCGTCAGCTGCCGATCGGCCAGTACGTGGCCGAGCAGCAGGGCGGTAGCTCCTGGCTGTGGCGGCTCGATTCGCGCCTGAAGCTGCTCTGGACCCTGGCTTTTTTGCTCAGCCCGATTTTGGCGGGCTCCAGCTGGCGGCTGCTGCTGGTGCTGCTGCTGCTCTGCATCACCCTCGGCAGCGGCATGCCCTCGGGGCTGTGGCGCCGCGGCCTGCCGCTGCTGCTGGGCCTCTGCCTGCTGTTGGGGGGGCTGGCGGCCACCCTGCCGGTGCGGGAGCTGCCGGCGGCGCCGCTGCAGCGGCCCCCCCAGGAGTTGCTGCTGCTGCCGGTGCCGGCGGGTAGCCCGGCTCCAGAGCAGGCTGGGGCCCGCTGGGAGCTGCTGAATCTGGGGCCGCTGCTGATCACCAGGCGGTCGGCGGAGCTGGGCATCAACAGCGCCACCCTGCTGTTCACCCTGGTGCAAAGCGCCAATTTGATGCTGCTGTCCACCGCCCCGGAGGATCTGGTCTGGGCGATCAGCTGGATGCTCGCCCCCCTGGCCCGCCTGGGCTGGCCTGTGGAGCGGTTGGGCTTCACACTGCTGCTGTCGCTGCGGTTTTTGCCGCTGGTGCAGGAGGAGCTGCAAAACCTGTTGCGGGCCCTGGCCACCCGGGCGGTGAACCTGCGCCGCCTGGGCTGGAAGGCCAGTTTTGGGCTGGTGCTGGCCCTGGGGGAGCGGCTGCTGGCCAACCTGCTGCTGCGGGCCGAACAGGGGGCGGAAGCCCTGATGGCCCGGGGCGGCTGCTGGCTGCCGGTGGATCGGTTGCACGCCCGGCCCTCGCCTCTGTCGGCGGGCGATCGCTGGGGCAATGCCCTGGCGGCGATCCTGTTGCTGGCCCTATGGGGACTGCGCTGGAATGTCGGTGCTCTTTAATACGGTCAAGAAAGCAGCCCTTCGTGAGCGCAGAGCGATACCTCACCCACCCCACCTTCGGGATGCTCTATCGAGTGTCTCCGGTGGGAGAAGCGCGTGATCTCTACGCCACCCTCTACGCCCAAAGGATTTTCTTTCTGGTGACGATCCAGCCCCGGGGCGCCACCTTTGAGGTGATCCCCCTGATGGATGCCCGCCACTACGCCGAACAAAATTTGGCCCGCTCCCGCCGCGATGGCCCTGAAACCCTGAAGCGCTGGCGGGATCTGTTCGATCAAACCTTCATCTGAGCTGCTTAGGTGGCTGACCAGGCCGTTCCAGAACCCTCATTCCCTGAGCTCGCATCCCCGGAAGTGGCATCCCCACAAGTGGCTTCCATGGAACCAGCATCCCCAGACGCCGCCTGCATCGCTGAGCGGCTGCGGGCCCTGGGCCTGGCCCTGCCCGCCAGCACGCGCCTGCTGGCGGTGAGCAAGGGCCAATCCGCCGAGCGGATTCGCGAGGCGGTGCTGGCGGGCCAGCGCAGCTTTGGCGAGAGCCGCCTCCAGGAGGCCAGCGCCAAGCAGCGGCAGTTGCTCGATCTAGGGCCGCTCGATTGGCATTTCATTGGCCGGCTGCAGGCCAACAAGGCCAGGGCCGTGCTGCGCCAGTTCGCCACCATCCACTCCGTGGATTCCCTGGAGCTGGCCCGCCGCCTGGCCCGCATCGCCGCCGAGGAGCGCCTGGAGCCCCGGCTGTTTTTTCAGGTGAAGCTGCGGCCGGATCCGGCCAAGGGGGGCTTTGAGCCCCAGGAGCTGCTGCGCCATTGGCCAGAACTGCAGTCGCTGGAGCCCTTGCGGCCCCTTGGCCTGATGACGATTGCGCCCTTGGGTCTGCAGGCGGCAGACCGGCTGGCAATGTTTCACGAATGTGCGGCCCTGGCCGGCCGGCTGGGCTTGGCCGAACTGTCGATGGGCATGAGCGGTGACTGGCGAGAAGCGGCCGCTGCCGGCAGCACCTGGGTGCGGATCGGCAGCGGTCTGTTCGGAAACCGCAACCCTTTAGCGCCGCTTGAGCCTTAGCCCAGATTCAGCCCTAGCTCAGATCCAGCCTTAGCTCAGATCCAGCCTTAGCCCAGATCCAGCCTTAGCCCAGATCCAGCTTGAGGGCCGTCAGATGACGACCGCGAGAGCATTGGCGCGGAGCCAGCCTTAGAGCGGATTGATCCTCAGAGCGGATTTGCTTAGAGCCCAGCCTGCGTGGTTTTTAATGCCCAGCCCCCATGATTAATGCCTGGCCCCGGCCCCCCACGGTCATGGCATCCCTATAGGTGGCGCTTTACGCAGCCCTTGCAGACCCTGGCATGGGACGCTATTTAGGTGCAAAGCTTTCTTGAGGAACGCTCCGTGTCGTTGTTCACCCGCCTGCGTGCCGTCGTTTCTGGCGATGACTATCTCGACGGTGAGTACGACGACGAGCTCGATTACGACGGCGGCGAGCTGCCCCAAACCACCGCCAGCACTACCGCTAGCCGCGCCAGTGCCATGGCTTTGACCAGCAGCTTTGCGGTTGATGACCCCTTTGCCGGCACCAACGTGATCGGCATGCCGGGTCTGCCCTCCTCGGCCGCGGAGGTCACCTTGATGGAGCCCCGCAGCTTTGATGAGATGCCCCGCGCCATCCAGGCCCTGCGGGAGCGCAAGACGGTGATCCTCAACCTCACGATGATGGAACCGGATCAGGCCCAGCGGGCCGTCGATTTTGTGGCCGGCGGCACTTTTGCCATCGATGGCCACCAGGAGCGGGTGGGCGAGAGCATCTTCCTGTTTGCCCCCAGCTGCGTCACCGTCACCACCGCCGTGAGCGAGGAGGTGTCCACCTCCACCGCCACCACCGTGAGCCGCGAGCTGGGCGACCAGCAGCAGGCCGCTCCCAGCCCCGCCTGGGGCCGCCACCACGACACCGCCATCTGATTTAAGCCATTCGATTTCAGCCATTCCTTGAGCACAACATCAATCCCGACGGCAACCGCCACGGCAACGGCAACCTCGACGCCAACAGCAACCGCGACGGCAACAGCAACCGCGACGGCAACAGCAATGGCGACGGCGACGGCCAGCTTCGGAGTGGTGGGCCTGGGTCGCATGGCTCAGGCTCTGCTGTGGCCATTGATTGAGTGTGGTCAGCTTTCGCGCCAGGCGGTGCGCGCCGTGGTTGGCAGCGCCGCCTCGGCTGAGCGCTTGGCCCAGGCCCACGACCTGGCGGTGGGCACCGACCCAACTCCCGCTTGGCAGGCGCCGCTGGTGCTGCTGGCCGTGAAGCCCCAGCAATTGGCGGCCGCCGCCGCCGCCGCCGGCGCTGCCGCCCTGGATGGCCCCCCCGGCGGCGAGGGCGGCCTGCTGATTTCGGTGTTGGCCGGCGTGAGTTTGGACCGGCTGGCGCTGTTGTTTCCCGGTTGGCGCTGCGTGCGCGCCGTGCCCAATACGCCGGCCCTGGTGCGCAGCGCCCTAACCGGCCTGGCCTTTGCCCCGGCGGTGGGCATTCAAGAGCGTCAGCGGGTGGCAGAGCTCTTCTCCCGGGTGGGGGAGGTGCATGAGCTGCCCGAAAGCCAGCTGGATGCCTTCCTGGCCCTCACATCCTCCGGCCCGGCCTTTGTGGCCCTGGTGGCGGAGGCGATGGCGGATGGAGCCGTGGCCGCCGGTCTGCCGCGCCAGCTGGCCCATCACCTGGCCCATCGCACCCTGGCGGGCACGGCGGCGCTGCTATACGAGCGGGAATTGCATCCCGCAGCCCTCAAGGACATGGTGAGCAGCCCCGCTGGCACCACCATCGCCGGCCTGCGTCAGCTGGAGCGGCTCGGCCTGCGCTCGGCCCTGATCGAGGCGGTGCTGGCCGCCGCCGAGCGCAGTCGCGAGCTGGCCTGATCGGCTCACTAGCTAGCTCTTGGGCTGGGCCTGTTTGGGCTGGCCCAGTTTTGGTTCGGTGCCGGCCAGCAGGCGTTCGAGATTGCTGCGGTGCCGCCAGATCACCAGGGCTGAGGTGAGCAGCGCCAGGGCGAGATAGGGCCAGCGCAGCCCCATGCCATTGCCGGCGAACCAGCCGAGCATCAGCAGGGGCAGGCTGATGGCCGCCACGGTGCTGGACAGCGACACGATGCGGCTGGCGCTGAGCACCGCCAGGAAGATCCCGAAGCAGGCCAGGCCCACGCTCCAGGTGAGCCCCAGCAGCATGCCCAGGCCGGTGGCCACCGCCTTGCCGCCCTTCCAGCCCAGCCAGATCGGCCAGATGTGGCCGGCCAGGGCCGCCAGGCCCGCCGCCACCACACCGCTGTCGGTCCAGGGGGTTTGGCCGGCTTGGTAGAGCAGCGCCTTGGCCAGCAGCACCGCCGCGGCGCCCTTGCCCACGTCGAGCAGGAACACCACCAGGGCGGGGCCCTTGCCCACCACCCGCAGCACATTGGTGGCCCCAGTGGAGCCGGAGCCCTGCTGGCGAATGTCTACGCCCATCAACCAGCGGCCCGCCAGGTAACCGCTGGGGATGGAGCCGAGCAGGTAGCCGGCGAGAAGCGTGATCAGGGGTGAAAGGGAGTTCATGAAATCAGTCGTAGGCCTCTTCTTGGCTCAATTCGCCCGGGCTGGCGGCGAAGGCCAGCCAGAGCGGGAACTGCAGGATCGGCACGTCCACCACCTGTTCGGCGGCGTCCACCAGGATGAAGGGCAGTTCACCGCGCTCCTCCAGCCGGTCGGCCCGTTCGATCAGGGCATCGGCGCGCTCGAAGAGCACGATGCCGCCACTGGGGCCAAAGTCTTCCCGGCCCAGCCCCAGGCAATCCTGCAGGCCCCGCCGCCACTCGCCCAGCCGTTCAGGCTGGCTGGCCAGCACCAGGGTTTGGAAGCGATCGCCGTAGAGCTCCGCCAGCAGGGCGACGGCCGCGGCGGCCAGCAGCACATTGCGATTGCGGCTGCCGGCGCTGGGCTGGGCACCGCGGCCCCCCTGGCCCAAGAACCAATCCTCCAGCTGCTGGCCGCCCCTGGCTTCCAGGCTGCGGCGCAGGCGCCAGGGATCGGCGTAAAAATCTGGTTGGCCCTGCATCTCGCCGAGGCGCTGGCGAATCAGGGGGGCATCGGCGGCGAACAGGCCGGCGGCCAGCGGTTCAGCGGCAGCTGCAGGGGCCGGCGGCTCGCTGGCCAGCTGATCCAGGGGCGAGGGCTGCACCAGCAGGGTCTGGGGCACCAGCTGCATCTGTTCAGCGGCCAGGGCCAGATCCTGCAGCGCCCCCACCAGATACTCCTGGAACCCCTTAACGCGGCGGGCTACCGCATCCGACTGCCCCGCGAAGCTGCCGCTGATCTCCCGGGTCAGTTGGTCGCGGCGGGCCTCCAGCTGGGCGATCTCTTGGCCGAGGGCCTGCCGCCGCTGGTTCAATTCGCTGAGGGCCAGCTCCAGCAGGGCCTGGCCGCTGGCTGCGGCCGCCGCGCTGGCCGGAGCGGCAGCTGGCGGCTCACCAGGGGTGATCGGCTCTGCTCCAGGGGCGATGGTTGCTGGCGAGACGTCGGTCATGGCATCGATAGGGACGGCATCGATAGGGATGGCTCGATCAGAACAGCTCAATCAGAACAGCTCAATCAGGGCAGCTGGATCAGGGCCGCTGGATCAGGGCAGCTCGCCGGGGGAGGCCTGGCCGGTTTCCAGCCAGGTGAGGTGGAGCTGGAGTTGCTGGCGCAGGGCGTCGGCATCGAAGAGCATTGGCAACAGGTGGATGCTGCGCTGTTCCCGGAAGTAAAACAGCACCGGCAGCCGCCGCCAAAACAGGCGCCAGCTGAGCCACTCCGAATAGCTGAATTGACGCAGCAGCTTGTTCTGGCTCCAGACCAGCAGCGAGTCGCCGGTGAACTCCAGCCTCAGCAGGGCGCTCTGCAGCAGGAGGAAGGCGGCGAACAGGGCTATGGCGCCCGCCAGCCACAGGGCCCCGCTCCACAGGGGCAGCCAGGCCAGGTTCACCAGAGCCAGCAGCAGCGTGCCCAGGGGCACCCAGGGCCGCGGCGCCAGCACCACACCAGAACCGGGGCCTGAGGGCAGGGCAGCTGCTGCGGCGGGGGAGGGATCGGCGGAAGGGGGCATGGTCATGGGTTCACGGTGATGGGGGGCTGGGTTCAGGGGGCAGGTTTAAGGGGGCTTAGCTAAGCAGGCTTGGCTATCTGGTCTTGGTTAACCAGGCTTGGTTAAGCAGGCTTGGTTAAGCAGGCTTGGCTAAGGGGGCTTGGCTAAGCGGGCTTGGCTAAATAGTCATTGGGCTAAATAGTCATTTGGCTAAATAGGCATTGGGCAATAAAGGTGGCAAAGGCTGCTCAGCCAAACAAAACTTTGCTCAGCCAAACAAAATTTTGGTTAGCAGGGCATCCATCAGCGCCACGGTCACCAGGATCACCACTACAGCTCCGGTGGTGGTGCTGCCCACCTCCTTGGGGCCGCCCTGGGTGGTGAGACCCCAGCCACAGGAGATCACGGCGATCTGAATACCAAACACCAGGGCTTTGAATAACATTGAGGGCAGATCATCCGCCTGCATCCAGGTGCGCACGGAGGTCCAGAAGACGCTGGGGGGGATGTTGTAAAGCCAAGTGCTGCTCAGCTGCCCAGACCAAATGCCCACCAGAAAGAACAGCAGACACTGCACCGGCGCCATCACCACCATCGCCAATAGCCGCGGCACCACCAGGTAGTCCACCGGGTCGGTGCGCAGCATGGTGATCGCGTCGATCTGCTCGGTAACTTTCATCGTGCCCAGCTGGGCGGCGTAGGCGGTGGCGACCTTGCCGGTGAGCAGCGTGGCGGTGAGCAGCGGTGACATCTCCCGCGACAGCCCCAGGGCCAGCAGGCCACCTATGGCGGAGCTGGCCCCCTGCTTGGACAGCTCCGCCACCACTTGGATATTCAAGACGGTGCCCGCCGCCAGGGCGGTGATCACCACGATCAAAAAGCTGCCGGGGCCCGCCTCCAGCAATTCCTGCATCAGGTCGTTGAAGCTCACCCGACCTCGGGCGATCGCCGTTACCGCCTGGCCGCCGATCAGGATGCTGGCCAGCAGGCGATTCAGCCAGCGGGGCATCCGGGGCGGTTTGGGGAGTCTGCGGGTTCTGGGGCTGTTGGCTGAGGTCATGGCCGCTAGGGGCGCTGGGGGCTGCCCTGGGGCCAGCGTCGCATCAACACCAGGCCCAGCAATACCAGCAAAGCGGGGATCAGGCCCATGCACAGGCGAATGGCGATCAGGGCGCTGGCGGGCTGCAGGGCGTTTTGCGCTGCCTGATAGCCGCTGATGCTCATCAAGTTGCCAAAGAAGAACAGGGCCAGGCTGATGCAGATCTTTTGGGCCAGCACCATCCAGGCGCTGTATTGGCCAGCCGGTTTCTCCGGGTCCGCGTCGATGGCATCGGGCAACAAAGACCAGGGAATCAAGTAGGCGCAGGAGGCGCCGATGCCGGAGGTGATGATCGTGATCAGCAGCAGCACCAGCCGCAGCCCATTGCCCAGCGAGCCGATCGGTGAGAGTTCTCCATCCAGCGGTGGCAACACCAAGGCCAGGCCGCAGCCGCCGATCCAGAGGCCGGAGCCCCAGTGCAGCGCCTGCAGCCGACCGCGTCGTTGCGAAACGGCATTCCACACCCAGAGGCCGCCGAGGCTGCTGAGCATGAACGGCAGCAGGATCCAGTTGCTCCAGTTATCCGGCAGTTGCATCACCACCGGCAGGTAGATCAGGGCGGCGGTCTGCATCAGTTGCAGGGCGCACCAGAGCAGCAGGTAGAGCCCGAGCACCATCAGGAAGCGGCGGTTCTGGGCCACTCGGCGCAGCAGGCGGCGGGTGGTGCCGGGGTGGCTTTCCGGCCGCTGGCAGTGGCGGGCGATCGGTGCTAGGCCCCAGCCACACAACAGGGTGGCGGCGCTCACCACCAGCCCGGAGAGAAGGCCGAGGTGCAGGTAGCTGCCGGGGTCGTGGTGATCCTGCAGCAGCAGCGCCCCGAGCACCAGGCCCAGCAGGCTGGCGATGATCGAGCCGGAGAAGCGGGAGGTGTTCAGCCTGGTGCGCAGGCCCACATCGGTGGTCAGTTCCGCCGCCAGGGCCGAGTAGGGCAGGTTGACGCCGGTGTAGAGGCTGTTGGCCACCATGGCAATGGCCAGGAACACCGAGAAGCGCAGCCAGGGGCCGCCGGGGGGCAGCCACCAGATCGCCGCCATCGCCAGGCCCAGGGGCAGGGCGCAGCCCAGGATCCAGGGCAGTCTCGGGCCCCAGCGAGTTTTTGTTTTGTCGCTCAGCCAGCCGACGATCGGGTCGTTGATGGCGTCCCAGAGCCGCGCCACCATCAACACCAGCCCCGCCATCCAGGGCGGCAGACCGGCGGCTGAGGTGTAAAAAATAAATAAATAGAAGCCGATCAGCGAGGCGGCCATGCCGGTGCCGGCATCGCCCAGGCCGTAGGCCCAGAGCAGCCTCTGGCGACCTTTGCCCCGCAGGTCCGCCGCGTCTCGCACCTCTCTTGCCACTAGGGGCTGACTGGCTATGGGAACCTCGGTGGCCATCAGGGCCGTCGCACGCAGGCCATAATGCTTCAGCTGCTTAAGTTGCGAGCAGCCAGGCGCTGCCGGCCTACCAGGGCGGTGCGTTTGTACTGGTGCGGGCGTAGTTTAGTGGTAAAACCTCAGCCTTCCAAGCTGATGATGCGGGTTCGATTCCCGCCGCCCGCTTTTTGTTAATGAGCATATTTAGGTTAAAAGCGGTTGGCGATGCCTTTTTTGATCTGATTGCTAGCTCTAGCAACGCTAGAGGCATGATTGATGGGTTGCCCTCGGCAGGCCGCAGGCATGCCGGCCGGAGGCAGCGCCGGCCGATCGGCATCAGTTTGCCGTAGGAAAACGATTTCTCTAGCCCTGCCCACCTGCCCACCTGCTCTGCGACCGTTCCCTCAGCTTGCATTCCCTGCCCCAAGCAATTGAGCGTCCAGACCCAACTGTTGAGCCGCCGCCACAAACGGCGCGTCCAGGCTGCAGAGGGTGGCACCACGGCCGCTGGCGATGGCCAGGTGCAGGGCATCGGCTGCTCGCAAGGTTGTGGTCCAACCGCGCAGGCAGGCGTTGGCATTGCGGAAGTCCTGAGGTTCCAGTGTCAGCACCAGCAAGCCCGGCGCCAGGTTGCGCTCAAATCCCTGCAGCACCGCCTCAGCCTGCGACGGGCTCAGGGCCTTGGTGCGCACCTTGAGGCCGAGGGCGGAATGCAGCTCAGTGATACTCCAACCGCTTATCGCCAGCGGTGCCCTGGCCTGGGCCAGAAAAGTTGCCGCCGCTGCGGAGTGTCCCTCCGGCGTCAGCAGCGCCAGCAGCACGCAGGTGTCGATGTAAAGCATCAAGCGCTGGGCTCATCCCGCAACGCCCGGATGCTGTCCACGCTGCTGGTCTGTTGCTCGGGCAGCGAGGCACGCAGGGCTGCAAGCTGGGGCAGCAGATCACGCACGCTGCAGCGCGGCACAAGCTCGGCGACGGCCTTGCCGCGGCGGGTGATCACCACGGTACGGCCGGCCTCCACCTCATCCAGCAGGCTTGAGAGCTGGGTCTTGGCTTCCGCCACCGTCACCTGCAGCATGGCCGTTGACCATCTCGATGACCAACTCTAGGGCGTGAGGCTGGGCCGCTGGAACCTCCGCCGGCTACCAGCCGCCCCGGGACTGCCGGCCGCGCAGCCTTGCGAAGCGGGCACTGGCCTCAGCCCTCACCCCTCACCCCTCACCCCTCACCCCTCACCCCTGCTGCAAGCCTGGCCAAACCGTGATCCAGGCCGGCCGCATAACTTGAGACATCCCCCCACTACCAGCAAAGATCTGCGCCTTATCTACGAGATGCGGGATCACGAGCTGCTGGTGCTTGTTGTGGCGGTGGGCAAGCGGGAACGCAATGCTGTCTATCGCCAGGCCGATCAGCGGTGAGGCCGGAGGATCATCAGTTCAACTCCGATCCTCAATCTTTCCGGCCTGGGCGCGGGCGAGCCATTCGCAGAGATGGGTTTTTAGCTCCCGCACCGACATCTGAATTGCTACTACAGCTGTCATCGTTGCTGTAGCTATTGCGACCACGCTAGGCCGATTGGCCTGGCCTGGGCTGGGCTGCTCATGGGGCGCCACCAAACCGGAACGTTACGGATTTAAAAGATGCCCAGGGCAGCAAAGCGCATCAGGCGCATTTGGTTGTAAGTTCCAGGAGATATTTTATGAAGTACACACTTTTGTATAATGAATACTCACGCTGATAAGGCATCGAAAAACAAAGGCCAAGTTATCGCCAATGGCTTGGCAAAGCTGCGGCAAGGTGAGAGTAAATCACCTTTTCAGTTTGCGGGCAACAGGCCAGAAGCTGTTGCTCAAAGGAGGCTCCAAGAACTGGCAGATAACAGCCAGCAAGTTTCCCGACTTAGGGCTTTACAGCAATTGGCAAATGCTAGTCCACATGTTTCTCAGCTGAAGTCTTTGCAGAGATTAGCAAATAACAGTCCCCAGGTGAAACAAGCGGCCCAATTGCGGGCCCTGTCAAGCGCAAAAGCCCCATCGCCAATTCAGCAAGAAATAGCGAACGGAATTGCGCAACTCGCCCAGGTGCCAGAGGAAGGGGAATTGATACAGGGAAAATTCGAAACTGTGCAACTACAGCAAAACCAATCAGATAGCAAGGCCCGCCAGAACAACACCGGCCTGCCGGACAAGCTCAAGGCCGGCATTGAATCGCTTTCCGGCATGTCGCTGGACCACGTGAAGGTCCACTACAACTCCTCCCAGCCCGCTCAACTCAATGCCCTGGCCTACGCGCAGGGCAGCGACATCCACGTCGCGCCGGGGCAGGAACAGCATCTGCCGCATGAGGCGTGGCACATCGTCCAGCAGGCGCAAGGCCGGGTGCAGCCGACCATGCAGATGCAGGATGGCGTGCCGGTGAATGATGACGCGGGGCTCGAGCGCGAGGCGGATGTAATGGGCGCGAAGGCGCTGGTGCCAGCCGCCCCGCTCGCAGGCGGGCCGGAGGAGGAGAAACTCCTGCAAGGCAAGCTCGCACTGGAGGCGGTCGCGCAGCGTGAACTGGCAGACATCGGCAACGACAGCCCAAAAACCAAGGCGCAGCAGGCCTCAATCCGCAGCGTTCTGAGCAGCCCGCAGGTGTTTGCCCAGGCCAGGCGGCTCGACGGCTTGTTCGGGGCCGCGCAACTCCGTCCAGCCCCCGCTAGCGCTTCCTATCGTCTACCGGTGCAACGTCAGTTATCTGATGAAGATGCAGAGATTGTAAGACAGGGGGCAGGCGGGGCGACGCCAAGCGCAGAGGACGCGGCCGCTATCATTGCTTTTTTTAATGATATAGATGGGATACGCCTGGTAAAGCAAAAATTCAGATACGGCTCACTCGGGGAACTGGCGCCAATATGCCGAACCCGTTTTTCGTTTGCCGATCTGCAGGCGCTCATCGTTGCAGTTGGCGACGATGAATTTACCTTCGCTGAGCTGCAGACCCTGGCCGGGCTAAATGGTAATCCAACAATGCAGCATATTCTTGCATTGAGGGGGATACAGATCGGCGGCCGGGCAGTTGCTTTTGCGGATATGCCGGCTATTGCACAGCTGATCTATAACTTCGACCAGTTGCGGCAGTTATCGTTACTGGCTAATATTACGACATGGGCGCAGGTCCGTAACCTTAGCCAGGCCGCGGTTCCTTTTGCCAGCATCCAGTTATATGCGCCCCTTACCGTTGGCGGGGTGCTTTGCGATCCTCCGCAAATGATCATCTGCCATGGCTACCGTTTCACCGCCGCAGAAACGGTTCAACTTTGCGCTTTGCCGCAAATAGCACAATGGGCCGATCTTGTCCGCCTGCATGCGATCGCTACAACGGTAGCGGATATTATCACGTATGCCGGACTGCAGATCAGCGGCGTCAATATGAGCCTGGATCGCCTGGTTGCCTGCAATGGCGACAGGTTCAGTCCTGCAGATATGCAAACTGTAATCGGTATTGCGCAGGTAACTACCTGGCCACAGTTTGAAAGGTTACATGCGATGGCAAATTGGTCGGCGGCAGATCTTTTGCTACTAAGCAATACCACGATGGGGGGCGAGCTTGGCACACTTGACCAAATGTGTGCATTGGCGGCATTTACCGGCACAGATATAATCAATATCGTGGCTAAAAATGCAGCCTATAGAAATTGGACCACGCTGGCCAATTTGGCTGCCATCCATGGAGCACCAAATGATGGTGCACCTGCCGCGGCCACTATAACTGCCATGGCAGCCCTCGGTGCCAGAGAGCGGAAAGAAAACCAGGCTGGGGTACTGGATATCACCCGAAGTTGCTGGAACTGGGCTACACAGGGATTTGAAGCGACCGATATTCCTGACGATACGATCTTTAGTTATTTCTCCCGCCGGGCCAATTTTCCTGATGTGTACGGTGGCCGGTTAAACCATGCCGAGACAGTTGATTTTCTTGCCCCCACACAAGCAGCCGATGATCCTATCCGAGTTTATCTTGACCGCAACCAGGGAGCCTTAAATACGATTGTGGCCAACTGGATCGCCAACCCCGGCCTTGACGGTAACGTGGCCAACCGGGATGCACAGCTTGCACTCATGCGCCTGCATTTAACCGAGTCTGGTTTCGATGTTCAGGCCCAGGGCACAAACACACGCTGGCGTATTTGTATGCATGAACGAAAAATGAATGTGGGTTGGGAACACTGGTGGATAAAGACCAGTGCACAGGATGTGATCGAAACATTCCCTGCAACTGCTGATGGACGGGGGCGGAGCATAGCATTCCACCAGAGCAATGTGAATATGGGCGACATTAATGTTGATTTCCAGCATGAAGTACCTGTAGCGAACCTGCTGCCTGCGCAACTTGCCATCATCAATCGTGCTATGCTGAGATACAAAGCAATGGTCAATACACTGACTCAGCCATAAAGAAAGTGAGTCTTTCCCTTGCCTGGGTTGGTAGCAATTACTCAAATATCACGCGTGACATTTAAACGACGCCGCCCTGCCAACCATCTCATGATAGCAATCTTCTGCGCCGCCCGATCTCCAGGAGTAGAGACCAGCCCTTTACAGGTTAATCGAGCTACTTTTAATAATTCATGAAAACCTTCTCAAATGAAGATTTCAGTCTTTTGAGCATGAGAAACCATCGTCCATAAGCCAGAGTCATTCTGATAGAAACTGTCTAGAACTTTAGACAAGAATATTCAAAACGCTCTTAGACAGGACTGTTTTTACCGGCTTGTAGTACTTCTGTCCTGCTTTTGAGGATGAGTGAATATGATTGAAAGCCTTGCTGGGTGTTGATCTCAGCCAATTATAAAGCTCTTTGGCAGTACACCTTGAAAGGGCTGGAGTAGAGACCTACCCCCCCAAAAAAAATATCCTATCGAACCGGATCGAAGCGAAGGTACACCGAGGGGCAGCAAGATAGGCGAAAAAACTTCCTCCTTTTCTCGCAACAGGTTGAATTTCTGCACCATTCGACCCACCCGCCAAGCTTAAATCCCGACTCAAAGCCCCCGCCCATCACCCCCTTTGCCTACTACCACTGCGTGTCCCGTGATGAGAACCGGTAGTCGTCCTTGGACCGGACGAGAAAGAAGAGTTTGTCCGTCTCATGCGGCTGTATGAGGAATTCTGTGAACTCCGGGTGGTGACCTATTGCATCATGAGCAACCATTTCCACGTGCTCGTCGAGGTGCCGCAGCGTCCGCTGCAGATGCCCGATGACACGCAACTGTTCGCCAAACTCAAGCGGTACTACAGCACGGAGGCATTCGCCCAGATCCGCTGGCAGCTCGAGAACCTCCGCCGTATCGGCGCGAACGAGGAGGCGGAGGCGCTGCCCGAGTCATTTTTTGTTCGATTTGGCGCTGAGCTTTGCTGATGCTATCGAGACAGTATTGTTGACTCCACAGAATTGCATCGACTTCGGCTGAATAATCGCATTTTCAATCTCTCTACGTCTAACAAGAGGACTATTAGTGTAGAGTGGGTAGCGCATTGATTGATGATGAATGTTGCTATTCGTGCCGGGCGTATGGTGCCCCTGCCGCACCAACCAGGCCAGCCGGTAAAAGCCCGCCAGCAGATTCCCATGCGCGCTGGTGAAGCTGTAATGCAAGTAGTGACCGCGCAGGCGGGTTATGGCACTCGGTCTTCAATTGGCGGACCCACGCCATCCAGCAGGGCCTGCACAACTGCCAGACAGTTATGGCGATTGAGATCCAGCGGCTTCGGTTCGTCGTCGTAGCGGAATTGAACAGCGAAGAGCGTGAATCGCAAGAACTGCAGACAGGGCGAGATATCGACACCCTGCTCGCTCAGGATCTGCAGCAGATCAGCGATGTTGTGGGTGAATGGGGCTCTGAGATAGTTCTGCCAATGGGGGATCGATTCAAAACATGGTCACTAGCAGCAAAACTCCCTTCTATTCATCACCCTGTGCAAGAGCGAAGCCCTCTTCTCTCCCTCCACCCGCTGCCAGCCAAGTTTCAGATCAGTCATTGCCCTCCTCCTGCGGCCAGTGGTAGCTCACCTTCAAGCCGTTGAGATGGGTTTGGGGTAGCCAACCCTCATGCTGCAGTCGCCCCACCACGATGCCCGGAGCAATGCCGAGGGACTCAGCAGCGGCCTTCAGCTCCTGTTCAGAGCTCAGCCCCTGTAGTTTGCGGACTTCGGCAGGCGGAATCAACTGATCCGCGGCGAAGCGATCGGCTTCTGCCTCATGCACTTCATCCACGCCGTTGAGGCCATCAACAAACGTGGCCTTCTTGCCATGTTTGAGGATGTGCCCAGCCTCATGGAACAGCGTGAACCAGAGGTGATCGTTGCTCTTATGCCGGAGGCTCAGGGCGATCAGGGCCCGATCTGGGCTGAGCCACTGGGTGGCGCCACTCACCCGGCACTTGGGGGGTGCCGGCACGAACACCACCGCCACACCGGCAGCGCCAGCCAGGGCCTGCAGCCGCGGTACAAACACCGTGGGATCCGCTATGCAGCTGAGGGGACGAATCTTTTGCAGTGCAGCTCGGAAGGCTTTGGCTTCATAGGGTCTGCAGGCGATTGAATCCGCATCCGTTTCAGCGCGGCGCAGCCAGCTGGCCAGGGCGCCCTGCTCTGTGGCGTAGCTCTTAGAGGTGCGATAAACAGCCAGGGGCTGGCCATAGCGCACCCGCCAGGCCTCGATAGAGGCCACCGCGAAGAACTTCAGGCAAGCCGCTACCTGCTGGCCGGCATGGCTGCAGGTTTCCACCCAGCCCTGGTGTTGCATCCAGCGCAGCGGCAGTTCCTTCAGCCAGTCCTTCTGGCTAGCCAGCTGATCGAGCTGCTGCAGCCTCACCAGATCCTGCTGGTAATTGGCCTCCAACCGCAGCCAGAAGCCGGCCCCATGGCCCAGCACCCGCTCCAGCCGTTCGGCCGTGTCGGCCGTGATCGGCGCCCGCCCCTTGAGCAGTTCATTCACATGCTTGGCGCTGAACGCCAGCCGCTGGGCCAGCTCGGCGCGGCTCCAGCCGCGTTCCTCCAGCACCTCTTCGATCAGATCCCCGGGAGGAGAGGCCCAGTCGGCATTGAAGCTGGCGGTGTTTGTGGAGGTGATGATCTCAACCATGGGTGTCTCCAATCTCCAGAAGGCGAACGCTGCTCACTTGCTGCCAGTCGATGCCGCCTGAGGGCAGCGTGGGAGGGGGCAGCTCAGCCGGATCGAAAAGCAAGCGCATCGGCCCATCGAGATCCACGGAGAACTGGCCTGCCCGGTCGCCGGTGAGGGGATGGGGCCGACCCAGCTGGAGCTGGCTCACGTTTTGCACAGCCCGCAGTTCGTTCAGGCGGTTTTTGAGGCGCTTGGCGCGCTTCTCGCCGAGTTGCTTGCGCTGGTGCTTGTCCTCCTCGCAGAGGCGCTGGATGGTCTTGCTGGCGTAGGTGATCTGCATCCTAGGCCGTCAACCCTGATTTTCCTTCACCACATCGGTGAAGGAAATCTCGTCCGCTAGTCCATCCAGTATGGCTACCACCGCATCTATCCGCTGCCAGAACTCTTGCCCCGAGGTTTCCCGGGCTTGCCAAGCCTGCTGGAGCGATGCCGGCTGGCCCTCGCCTTGAGCCGCCGGCGCAAAACCCTCCTCGCGACCGGATCATGGCTTCACAATAAATCCGCCACGCAGAATGGTTCGCTGGCTTCGGCCAGCTCTGGCCAGTTCAGCACCAGCTCCAATTGCTTAGGCGCAGGCAGCTGTTCCGCCAGGGCGGTGAGCAAGACGGGGCTGTTCGCCAGGCCGATGTCAGCAAATTCCTTGATTGTCAGTGGTTCTGTCAATGAGGAATTTATTCAAAACATGCTCCCGAGCAGACAACTGAGAGGCCAGACCCTGGCGATCCATTGTAAATTAGCCAATAGCTATTAGCAGGTGGCTATTGGCTGGCAACAACATCGACCGTCTCCTGCCACAGCAAGGCCAGTCTTCCCCTGCGGCCCCAGCCCCATGTTTCCGCAAGATCTCTCCCCGGGCCTCTACAACCACCCCCTAAGTGAGGCTGGCCACCGACAGCTCAGCGTCCAAGCCGCAGGCAGGCATACTCTGGCGCCGTTGGACCCAGCAGAAGTACCACAACGCTTCAGCCGTTACCTGCGCCAGCTCAGTCAAATCGCCCTGGCGGCCATGCCGGAGGCCCAGCGGCAACAACGACAGCTGGCCCTGGTCAATCAGATCGTTGCTTTGCTCTAGCAGCAGACGCCCACCGCGATCAGTAGTGGCTTCACCGCGTTGCGACCGGGTTGAACGTCCGCCGCACGTTTGTTAGTAGCGCATTGCCAGAAAGTACTACCCTGCCCGACAGAGGCGGTTCTGTGCGGTGCTCTGTAGCCAGGCATAGAAAACCGCGATTTTCCCAGCCCCTGCGAACCCAGGCAGATGAGTCCGTCACCCAGCCAGACCGAACAGCTCCAAGGGGAGCTCGCCAGCGGGCAGGTGGTTGTGGTGGTGGGATCGGGCGTTTCGGTGGCGGCTTGTGGCCAGCAGCTGGTGGAGGGGCACAAGGTGGCCACCTGGAGCGGGTTGCTGGAGCATGGGGTGGGTCGGCTGAGCGCGATCGGCACTGCGGATGGATCTGAGGAAGTGCTGCTCACCATGATCCGCAGCCGGAAAACCGACTTGATGATCAACGCAGCAGCAATCATCACGGATCGATTGAAAGAACGCAGCGAGGGAACCTTCCGCGGCTGGCTAGCAGACACAATCGGGCAATTAAAGATTCAAGATGCAACCCTGTTGCAGGATATAGCCGCCTTGCCGGGCTTGGTGGTCACGCTGAATTACGACCATCTGCTCGAAAAAGCGACAGGTCTCCCCGCCATCACCTGGCAGGAGACCAATGCGGTGCAGGACGCCCTGCGTGGCACCAGGGAGGCCATTCTGCATTTACACGGTGAGTATCAAAATCCCGAATCGGTGGTGTTGGGATTGTCGTCTTACAATAAGGTGAAGGACGAGCCGCATGCCAAGGCGGTCTTGCAATGTATCACGCTTAGCAAAACCTTCCTGTTTGTTGGCTGCGGCGATACGGTATTGGATCCTAATTTCCAGCAACTAATCGCTTGGGGCACGGAAGCCCTGCAAGATGTGGTGCCGCGCCACATGCTTCTTTGTCGCGGCTCCGAGCTGACAGCCTTTCAAAAGAAGCTTGCCGCTGCCCCCTGGTTGCAGCCGATCGCCTATGGCGACGACTATGCCGAGTTGGGGCCGTTCCTGCGCTCGCTCGTGCCCGCCGGGGCCATGGCATCAGGGTCGAGTCGCTTGGCTCCAGCCCAGACACCCAGCCTTGATCTCTCTGGCTACCGCCAGGCGATGGCCAAGCATTATGGCCACCTGAAGCTAGAGGAGCTAGACGCCACCAGCAGTGACATGCCGCGCGGTATCCGGGTAACGGAGGTATTCATCCCCCCTAGCGTGCGCGAATGCGAGCAGTTTTTGCCCAGGGCCATGGAGCTGCCAAAGGAGCTGCAACGGCGTCTGCGGGAGCAGGGGTCGCTGGATGGCGCGGAGTGGGATGAGGAGGAGTTCGTGCGTCTACGTAGCACCTATCTGGATCAATCGCCGCAGCCGATGCTGGAATTGTTGGCGGATTCTTCGCAGCGGAAGCTGGTGGTGCTGGGCGATCCCGGATCCGGCAAATCGCTGCTATTTCAATATCTGGTGTTGGCCTGGGCGGAGGCGAGTAATTGGCTCCAGGGCGACGCCCCCTTGCCGCTGTTGATCGAGCTGCGCGATTACGCCAGCCGCCGCCATAAGGGTGAAGTAAATGGCTTTCTCGACTATCTGGGCCGGGCCGAAAGCCTGCGCTGGCGGTTGGATCCTCAGGCGCTGGAGCACTGGCTGCGACACAACCGCACCCAGCTGTTGTTGGATGGCCTCGATGAGGTGTTTGATACTCAACTGCGGCAGGAGGTGACAATAGCGATCCACCGCTTCTCGGACGACTACCCGGAAGCACAGATCGTGGTGAGTTCGCGCCTGATCGGCTTTCAGCATGAGCGCTGGCGGCAGGAGGGCTTCCGCCCGTTCATGTTGCAGGAGCTGGATAAGGAGCAGATGGACGTTTTTCTGCGGCGCTGGCACCAGTTGGCCTACGAAGATGAGAATAGAGGCGAACGCAAACGCGCCTCGCTGCTGCAGGCCATCCAGCAGTCGCCGGCGATTGAACAGCTGGCGGGAAATCCGCTGCTGCTCACGCTGATGGCGATCCTGAATCGCACCCAGGAGTTGCCCCGGGATCGGGCCGAGCTCTATAGCCAATGCACCCGCCTGTTATTGCATCAATGGAAAACAGAGCTGGCCTTTGAGGCCACTCCCGAGCTGGCCCTGGCCCAGCTGGATGGCAAAGACAAGCTAGGCCTGATGAAGCGAATTGCCTGGACCCTGCAAGCCGGTGTGGATGGGGCCGCCGGCAACCTTACCAATCTGATTGAGGAGAATCAGCTTGAACGCACGCTCAGCGAGGGCCTGCAAGGCATGCCTGGCTTGCGGCCCGCTCGCGCCGCCCGGGCCCTGATCGAGCAACTGCGGGGCCGCAACTTCATGCTCTGCTTTATGGGCGGCGGTAACTATGCCTTTGTGCATCGCACCTTTCTGGAATATTTCTGCGCGGAGGCGATCGTGGATCGCTTCCAGGTGGAACAAGAGCTGACGCTTGATCAGTTGAAGACAGAGATCTTTGGGCACTGGCCAGACGAAACATGGCATGAGGTGCTGAGGCTCGTGGCGGGTCGACTGGCGCCGAAATTTGTCAAGGAGATCTTGGATTGGTTGCTGCAGCAGCCTGATCCGAATCAATCTTGCGCCCATATCTTCCTTGCAGCACGCTGCGTTGGTGAATTGCGCAATCGTGGTGAACTGGGGAGCACAGAGGCGCGTGTTCGACAAGCCACCAAGGATTTGGTTGGATTTGATCTTCGGTACTTCTATCAACCTTGGTCAAAGGAAAGTGAACAAGCCCTCGCTGTGTGTCTACAGGCTGTCTCGCTTGTGGCTGATGTCTGGAAAGACAACAAAGATACCCTTCCGTGGCTCAAAGAGCGCGCCCAATGCGATGAGAACGAATATGTGCGCCAGAGCGCAGTTGAGGAGCTGGCGCGAGGCTGGAAGGAGGATCCAGACACGCTGGCGATCCTGAAAGAGCGTGCCCAATTCGATAAGAACATAGCTGTGCGCCAGAGCGCAGTGGAGGAGCTGGCGCGTGGCTGGAAGGAGGATCCAGACACGCTGGTGATCCTGAAAAAGTGCGCCCAATCCGATGAGGTGGGATCTGTGCGCTGTAGCGTAGTTGAGGAGCTGGCGCGAGGTTGGAAGGAGTATCCAGACACACTAGAGTGGCTAATAAAGTGCGCCAAATCCGATGAGAACTTGGTTGTGCGCCGTAGCGCAGTTGAGGAGCTGGCGCGTGGCTGGAAGGAGGATCCAGACACGCTGGCGATCCTGAAAAATTGCGCCCAATCCGATGAGGCGGGATCTGTGCGCCAAAGCGCAGTTAAGGAGCTGGCGCGTGGCTGGAAGGAGGATCCAGACACGCTGGAGATCCTGAAAAAGCGCGCCAAATCCGATGAGGATGAAGATGTGCGCCAGAGCGCAGTTGAGGAGCTGGCGCGTGGCTGGAAGGAGGATCCAGACACGTTGGCGATCCTGAAAAATTGCGCCCAATCCGATGAGGCGGGATCTGTGCGCCAAAGCGCAGTGGAGGAGCTGGTTCGAGGCTGGAAGGAGTATCCAGACACACTAGAGTTGCTAATAAAGCGCGCCAAATCCGATGAGAACTGGGTTGTGCGCTGTAGCGCAGTTAAGGAGCTGGCGCGTGGCTGGAAGGAGGATCCAGACACGCTGGAGATCCTGAAAGAGTACGCCAAATCTGATGAGGATGAAGATGTGCGCCAGAGCGCAGTGGAGGAGCTTGTGCGTGGCTGGAAGGAGGATCCAGACACGCTGGCGATCCTGAAAGAGCGCGCCCAATCCGATGAGAGCGAAGCTGTGCGCCAGAGCGCAGTGGAGGAGCTGGTGCGAGGCTGGAAGGATGATCCAGACACGCTGGCGATCCTGAAAGAGCGCGCCCAATCCGATGAGAGCGAAGCTGTGCGCCAGAGCGCAGTGGAGGAGCTGGTGCGAGGCTGGAAG
>JBIKVR010000164.1:0-4129 GCA_044356735.1 Prochlorococcaceae cyanobacterium | reverse complement strand
GCCCTAGGCGAAGCCGCTGGCCGCGAGCTGAAGCCGGAGTCAGACCATGCGCCGGAAGGCCAGGCAGACGTTGTGGCCGCCGAACCCGAACGAGTTCGAAAGCACTACGTCGAGTTCCCGTTCCCGGGCCTGGTTGGGCACCACATCTAGATCACAAGCTGGATCTGGATTTTGGTAATTGATCGTAGGTGGTACGAGGCCGTGCTCCATCGCTAGAACAGCAGCGACGGCTTCAATGCCACCACTGCCGCCCAGTAGATGGCCGGTCATGGATTTGGTGGAGCTCACCGGGATGCGGTAGGCGTGCTCCCCCAGGGCGCTCTTGATCGCCGCGGTTTCATTGGCATCATTCGCCGGAGTGCTGGTGCCGTGGGCGTTCACGTAGTCCACGGCCTCTGGATTCAGACCGGCGTCCGTGAGGGCCAAGCGCATCGCCGCCGCACCGCCTAGACCGCCGGGGGAGGGAGAGGTGATGTGGTGGGCATCACAGCTCATGCCGTAGCCCACGATTTCGGCCAGCACCGTGGCGCCGCGGGCGCGGGCGCATTCCAGGCTCTCCAGCACCAGCACTCCGGAGCCCTCGCCGATCACGAAGCCATCACGCTCCGCATCGAAGGGCCGACTGGCGCTACTGGGATCGCCATTGCGAAATGACAGGGCCTTGGCACTGGCAAAGCCAGCCACGCCAAGCGGCGTGATCGCCGACTCGGCGCCACCGCAGACCATGGCGTCAGCCAGGCCCATTTGAATCAGGCGGAAAGCATCGCCAATGGCGTTGGAGCCGGCGGCACAGGCCGTGGCCACCGCCGTGCTCGGGCCCTTCGCCCCCAGGGCGATGGCCGCCAGACCGGTGGCCATGTTGGGAATCATCATCGGCACGCAGAAGGGACTGACCCGATCTGGACCGCGATCCTTGAGCACATGAGCCTGGGTTTCCATCATCAGCAGGCCCCCCACCCCAGAGCCGATCGCCACCCCTACCCGGTGCTCGTTGGAGGCATCGATGGTGAGCCCCGCATGGATGACGGCCTGCTTGGCGGCGACGACGCCAAATTGACAAAAGCGATCCCAGCGCTTGGTCTCCTTGGGCTCGAGCCAGCCGCTGGGATCAAAATTTTTCACCTCTGCCGCGAACCTGCAGGCGTGGCGGGAAGCATCAAACAGCGTGATCGGGGCCACGCCGTTGCGCGCACCGCTCAGCCCGCTCCAGTAGCTGGATACGTCGTTGCCAATGGGAGTAACCGCGCCGAGGCCGGTGACGACGACGCGATGGAGACCCTGCACCATGGATGGAGTTCAGGCCTGTTTGGCCTGGATGTAAGAGACCGCATCGCCAACGGTGGTGATGCCCTCGGCGTCTTCGTCGGGGATTTCGATGTCGAAGGCTTCTTCCAGAGCCATCACCAGTTCCACGGTGTCGAGCGAGTCAGCGCCGAGGTCGTCCTGGAAGTTGGATTCAGACTTCACCTCAGCAATATCAACGCTGAGCTGCTCGGCAACGATCGAGCTCACCTTGTCGAGAATCTCGTTGTTGGACATGGCTGCTGGGACAGTGGGCGCACTCTACGGGTCGCCCTGGAGCCCACCTGGAGCTGGCCCCACGGTTCGACCATGCCCGGGGCCAGGCGGCATCGGCCCCTTGCCAAAACGCCTGCTGCGCTGATGAACGGCGCTTATGAACAGGCGCTTATGAACAAGGGTGAAGCCCAGGCGGTCTGGCCGCTCCGCAGCCGGTTGCCTTGGGTACGTTGAGCGCCTGCCGTTCTCCTTCGGCTACCGCCCCGCTGACGCCACCCGAGGCACATGTCCCACGCCGTCAAGATCTACGACACCTGCATCGGCTGCACCCAGTGTGTGCGTGCCTGCCCCTTGGACGTTCTGGAAATGGTGCCCTGGGATGGCTGCAAGGCCGGCCAGATCGCCTCTTCTCCCCGCACGGAAGACTGCGTCGGTTGCAAGCGCTGTGAAACCGCCTGCCCCACCGATTTCCTTTCCATCCGCGTGTATCTGGGCGACGAAACCAGTCGCTCCATGGGCCTGGCCTACTGAGGTTGGCTTACAGGCAGTCTCCAAGACCCAAGCCGTTCAAGGCCAGCCAGATGTCGCCTGACGACATCAGAGCTTGCCAATAAGCTCAAGCCCGGCCCAGCCGGGCTTTTTTTGTGATGAGAGCGCCATGTGCGGGATCGTTGCCCTGATCGGCTCGCGGGAGGCGGCTCCCCAGTTGTTGGAGGGCCTGCGTCAGCTGGAATACCGCGGCTACGACTCCGCTGGCATCGCCACCGTCCACCAGAGCCAGCAGGGCGCGGCGGCGCTGCACTGCCTGCGGGCGGAGGGCAAGTTGGTGAATCTCACCGCCCGCTTTGAGGCCCAGGGAGCTCCTGGGCTGTGCGGCATCGGCCACACCCGCTGGGCCACCCATGGCAAGCCGGAGGAGCGCAATGCCCACCCGCATCTCGATGCCAGCGGCGAGTTGGCGGTGGTTCAAAACGGAATCATCGAGAATTACCGCAGCCTGCGGGAGCAGCTGCAGGCATCTGGAGTGCTGTTTCGCTCCGACACCGATACGGAGGTGATCCCCCATCTGCTGGCTGGCCAATTGCGGCAGCTGCAGGCCGATGGTGAGCCCGCCAGCGGCGCCCTGCTGCTGCAGGCCCTGCAGCAGGTGTTGCCGCTGCTGCAGGGGAGCTACGCCCTGGCGGTGGTCTGGGCCCAAACCCCCGCTGCCCTGGTGGTGGCCCGCCGCTCGGCGCCGCTGTTGATCGGCCTGGGGGAAGGGGAATTCCTCTGCGCCAGCGACACGCCAGCCCTGGCGGGCTTCACCCGCACGATCCTGCCCATGGAGGACGGCGAGGTGGCGCTGCTCACCCCCCTGGGCATCGAGCTCTATGGAGCTGATGGCGGGCGGCGGCAGCGCAGCCCCAGCCTGCTGAGCGGCACCGAGCAGGTGGTGGACAAGCGCAGCTTCCGCCACTTCATGCTCAAGGAGATCCATGAGCAGCCGGAAACCGCGGCGCTGTGGGTGGCGCGGCATCTGCCCGAGGACCCCGGCGGCCATCTGGTGGCCCTGCCCTTTGACGAGGACTTCTATGCCGGCGTGGAGCGGATCGAAATCCTGGCCTGTGGCACCAGTCGCCATGCGGCCCAGGTGGGGGCCTACCTGCTGGAGCAGCTCGCCGGCATCCCCGCCAATGTGTTTTATGCCAGTGAATTCCGCTATGCACCACCCCCGCTGAGCGCCCATACGCTCACCATCGGCGTAACCCAGTCAGGTGAGACCGCCGACACCTTGGCGGCCCTGGCGATGGAGCAGGAGCGCCGCAGCCTGGTGGCCGATCCCAGCTTTGCGCCGCGCTTGCTGGGGATCACCAACCGACCCGAGAGCTCCCTGGGGCGGCTGGTGACCCACCTGCTCGACATCGGCGCCGGCATTGAGGTGGGTGTGGCCGCCACCAAAACCTTCCTGGGGCAATTGCTGGCCTTCTACGGCCTGGCGCTGGCATTTGCCGAGCGGCAGATCGGCCGGGGCCCCAACCGCGAGCAGCTCAAGGCCCTGGTGGCGGGCCTGCGGGCGATGCCGCAGCAGTTGCGGCAGCTGGTGGAAGACCACGACCGCCGCTGTGCCGAGTTGGCCCATCGCTTCGAGAGCACCCAGGATGTGATCTTTCTGGGCCGTGGCATCAACTATCCAATTGCCCTGGAGGGGGCCCTCAAACTCAAGGAAATCAGCTACATCCATGCCGAGGGCTATCCAGCTGGCGAGATGAAGCATGGGCCGATCGCCCTGCTGGACGCCCGGGTGCCAGTGGTGTCGATTGCGATGCCGGGCAAGGTGTTTGACAAAGTGCTCAGCAATGCCCAGGAGGCCAAGGCGCGGGATGCCCAGTTGATCGGCGTTGCCCCTGATGGCAAAGACACTGAGATCTTCGATCTGCTGTTGCCGGTGCCAGAGGTGGACGAGCTGCTCAGCCCGCTACTCACCGTGATCCCGATGCAGCTGCTCAGCTATCACATCGCCGCCCACCGCGGCTTGGATGTGGATCAGCCCCGCAATCTGGCCAAGAGCGTCACGGTGGAGTGAGCCGACAGCCCTGGGGGCCGGCTGGCCTGGAGGCAGAGAGGGCAGGCA
>JBIKVR010000069.1:0-15098 GCA_044356735.1 Prochlorococcaceae cyanobacterium | reverse complement strand
CACGCCCACCTGGATCGTGCAGGAGTTGCCGCGGCGAGGTCTGGTGGCGGCGCTCTATGGCCCGGATCAGGGCGGTTTGACTGGGCTGGTGGAACTGCGCTCGCCACGGCTGTTCGCCCCGGGGGTGGCCTTGCCCGACGGGCCCCAGCTGCCGGCGGCGGTGCGGTTTCCAGAGGATCTAGATATCCTGCTGGCCATTGGCGCCAGGGCCGCCGAGCGGCGCTTGCCGGCAGCTTGGCCAGAGGTGCTGCCCCTCTATCCCACCTCGCCGGTGCAGGGGATTTGAGGGCAGCGCCCCCCAGGACGCCCCGGCGGCGGCGCCCCCCTGCGGGTGATGCCAGCGCCAGGGGACAGAAATCCCCTCGCCCCGGCTGGCGGGCCCCCGGGGGGTGGCCGGGGCTGTTGCTGTTGTTGGCCGCCGCCGGGCTGCTGTGGTTGTCGCGGGGCTGGTGGTGGCCAGCGCCGCCGCCGCCGCAGTTGATTCTGGTGCTTGGTGGCGATGTGGCCCGGGAGCGTCGAGCCGCCGAATTGGCCCAGAGCCTTGGTCTGCCGGTGATCGTGAGCGGCGGCAGCAATCCCGAATATGCCCACTGGCTGTTTGCCCAAAAGGGCCTGGCCAGGGGGCGGGTGCAGCTCGACTACCGCGCCCACGACACGCTCAGTAATTTCACCTCGGTGGTGGCGGATCTGCGCCGGGCGCGAGTGCGCCACCTGCTGCTGGTCACCAGCAGCGATCACATGCCCAGAGCTCTGACGGTGGGCAGGATTGTCGCCGGCAGCCGCGGCATTGAGCTCACGCCCGTGGCGGTGCCCTGCGGTCAGCGCTGCCTGCCCGAATCGCGGCGCAAGGTTTGGGGGGACGGGCTGCGGGCGCTGCTCTGGGTGCTTACCGGTAGGGATCTGAGGGATTGGGCGGCAGAGCGCCTGCCCCCTTTGCTGGGGTCAGGCGCGGTTCGCGGATCAGGCCCTGATCCAGCAGGGCGTTGATCTGTTCCTGGCAGGCGCGGCTGGCCAGTTCAAGGTCGGCTCGCTTGCGGGAGGCGGGCGCTGGAATCGGCGTGCCGATGCGGATGTGGATCGGCAGCAACCGGGCCCGCCGGCTGCCGCTGCCCAGCACCCGATAGCTGTTGATGATCGCCACCGGCAGCAGCGGCGCTCCCGAGCGGGCCGCCAGCAGCGCCGCGCCGGGTTGGGGGTTGTTCACCCGGCCATCCACCTGGCGTGTGCCGTCGATGAATACGCCGGTGGCCCAGCCCTCCGCCAGGCGATCGGTGGCGGTGCGGATCGCCTCGCGATCGCTGGCGCCGCGGGCCACCGGGTAGGCGCCACAGGCGCGAATGATGCGGCCCAGCAGCGGCACCCGGAACAGTTCGGCCTTGGCCATGAAGGCCACCGGACGGCCCAGGGCATGGCCCAGCAGCGGTGGATCCAGATGGGAGCCATGGTTGGCCACCACCACCAGGGCTCCCTCCATCGGCACATTGGCGTTGCCGGCGGTGTTGCCCCTCAGCAACAGTCGATAGATGGGTAATACCAGCAGGTTGCTGATAATCCAGTAGGTGAGGCTGGGCCTGGGGGTGCGCAGTAGGGCCGGCGGCTCGGCCGGGCGGCTGATCGCTCGATTCACAGGCCCAGATCCGCGCTGGTGGAAATCTGGGCGGTGCCCACCCCCTGGCAGCTGCGCTTGATCAGGCCGCTGAGCACGCTGCCCGGACCGATCTCCACGGCGGTGTCGATGGCCGCTTGGCTGAGCTGATCCATGGTTTCACGCCAGCGCACGCCGCTGGTCATCTGCTGGCACAGACGCTGCTTGAGGGTTTCTCCATTGGTTTCGGGGCTCGGATCGCTGTTGCTGAGCAAGGGAATCGCCGCATCGGCAAAGGGCACCAAAGCCAATTCGGCGGCGAAGGCCGCGGCGGCCTCGGCCATGAAGGGGGAGTGGAAGGCACCACTCACCGCCAGCGGCACGGCGCGCTTGCAGCGCAGGGCGCCGCTCACTGCGGCCACGGCATCGGGGGTGCCGGAGAGCACAACCTGACCGCTGCTGTTGTCGTTGGCGATCACCACCTGGTCGTTGGCGGCCACCAGGGCTTCGAGCTCGCCCCGGTCGAAACCGATCACGGCGGTCATGGCACCGCCGCCAGCGCTGGCCATCAAGCTGCTGCGGCGATGGATCAGCCGCAGGCCGGTGCCGGCGTCGAAGACGCCGGCGGCATAGAGCGCCACCAACTCGCCGAGACTGTGGCCCGCCACCAGTTGGGCTGTGCGCCCCTGGGCCCGCAGCGCATCGACCAGCAGGGTCTCCACCACGAACAGGGCCGGCTGGGTGTTGCGGGTGTCGTTGAGATCCACCAGCTCCCCCTGGGCTTCGCCGTTGCAGATCGCCAACAGGTCTCTGCCCAGCAGCTCGGAGGCCGCCGCGAAGCGCTGCTTGGCGCCCGGCAGCTCCATCACCCCCTTGGCCATGCCCAAGCTCTGGGAGCCCTGGCCAGGAAAGACCCAGGCGATGCCCATGCAGCCACCATCGATACCAATGGCCAGGAGGTTAGGGCTCAGGGCAATTCAGGTCTGGGGGCCAGTCCAGCGCAGCAGGGCGCCGCCCCAGCTCAGGCCCGCCCCGAAACCGCTGCTGGCCAGCAGATGGCCCGGTTGCACCCGGCCGTCCTTGACGGCTTCGTCGAGCATCACGGGGATCGTGGCCGCCGAGGTGTTGCCGTAGTGGGCCAGGTTGCTGAGCACCCGTTCATGGGGCACCGCGAAGCGATCGGCCACGGCGTCGAGGATGCGCTGGTTGGCCTGATGCAGCAGCAGCCAGTCGAGCTGAGCGGCGTCGGTGGCGGTGGCCTCCAGCAGCTCGGCCAGGATCGCCGGCACCTCGCGCACGGCGAATTTATACACCTCCTGACCGTTCATCTGAATTGGTGAGAAGCCGCCCCTTTGGGTGGTCAACCCCTCCAACAGCGGTTCGTGCTGGTTGAGTTGAGCCAGGGTGAGGCAGCTGTTGCGGCTGCCATCGGAGCGCATCTTGAAACCGAGCAGCCCATTGGCCTCCCAAGGGCAGGCCTCCACGGCCACGGCGCCAGAGCCGTCGCCAAACAGCACGCAGGTGCTGCGATCGTCCCAGTCCACCCAGCGACTGAGCTGATCGGCGCCGATCACCAGGGCCCGGCGCATGGTGCCACTGGCCAGATATTGGGAGGCGGTGATCAGGGCGAACAGGAAGCCGCTGCAGGCGGCGGTGAGATCGAAGGCCACGGCGCGGCTGGCGCCGATGGCCGCCTGCACCCGCGGGGCGGAGCCGAACAGATCGTCGGGGCTGGAGGTGGCCAGCAGGATCAGATCCACATCCTCGGGCTGCCAGCCGGCGTGGGCCAGGGCGGCCGCGGCCGCCCTGGAGGCCAACACGGTGAGCGATTCCTCAGCACTGGCCACCCGCCGGGCTGTGATGCCGGTACGGGTGCGAATCCAGGCATCGGTGGTGTCCACCCGGCCGCTCAGCTGCTCATTGCTGACGCTGGCGGCGGGAAGGGCGCTGCCACAGCCCACCAGGGCCATGCCCAGCCGCTCCATGCCGGCGGCTTCTGGGGCGTGGGTTCCGAGCGACACAGAGGTTGGGCCCGTAGTGGGCTCAGTCAACCACAGGTGGCTGGTGTGCCAGTGGCTTTGGGGACGCCGTCCAGGCTGAGGGCATGCAGGTTTTCCATGACGCCATGGCTGGCGGCGGAGTGGGCCAGCCGCAGGGCGCTGAGCACCGAGAGGGCTTTGCTGCTGCCGTGGCCGATCACGCACACCCCGTCCACCCCCAGCAGCAGGGCGCCGCCGTGCTCGGCGTGATCCAGGCGCTTCTTGATTCGGCGCAGGTTGCCAATCAGAAAAGCTGATCCCACCTTGCCGCGGCGCCCCCGGGGCAGTTCCTCCTTGATCACATCCAGCAGCACGCTGCCGACGCTTTCGAGGAACTTGAGCAGCACGTTGCCGGTGAAGCCGTCACAGACCACCACGTCGAAGTCGCTCGACAGGATGTCGCGGCCCTCGCAGTTGCCGGCGAAGTGGAAGCGCTGCTCGGCCGCCAGCAGCTGGTAGCTGCGCAGGCAGAGGTCATTGCCCTTGCACTCCTCCTCGCCGATATTCACCAGGCCCAGGCGCGGCTTGGCCACCTGGAGTACATCCCGGCTGTAGATGTTGCCCAGCAGGGCGAACTGGAGCAGCCACTCGGGTTTGCAGTCCATGTTGGCGCCCACGTCCAGCACCAGCACCTGCTTGGTTTGATCCTTGGTGGGGAACAGGGCGCCGATGGCGGGGCGGTCGATGCCCGGCAGCCGACCGAGGCGAAAGATGGCCGAGGCCATCACGGCTCCGGAGTTGCCGGCCGAGTAGACGGCGGTGGCCTCGCCGCGCTTCACCAGGTCCATGGCCAGGTTGATGCTGGCGTCCCGCTTGCGTCGCACCACGGTGGCCTCCTCGTCCATGCCGACGGAGGGGCCACTGGCCACCAGCTCCAGCCTGCCCTTGGCGATCGCCGCGTCCAGTTGCTCTTGCAGTCCCATCTGGGCCACGGCCCGGGCCAGCGGCTCGGCTTCTGCCACGAAGCGCACCTTCAGGGGCAGCAGCTCCACGGCGTTCAGGCAGCCCTCAAGGATCGGCCCGGGGGCGTGGTCGCCACCCATGCCGTCCACCGCCACCCAAAGTCTCTGGCTGTCCTGGATGGTCGGGACCTCGCCGCCATGGCCGGCCTGCAGGCGCCGCAGCGGGTCGAACACCAGGGGTTGCAGTACGGATCCGGCCGCGCTGGTGGCCGCGCCAGCGACGCTGCCGGCGCCGGAGACGGCAGCGCCAGCCATGGAGCCGGCGCTGGACACCGCCGAGGTGGCGGTGCCCACCAGGGAGGTGACTGCGGCGTTGCGGCGGTACCAGATCACCAGCCGGCGGATGGAACGGCCGGGCTTGGCGCGGCGCGCAGAGCGGCCGCTGGCTTCAGGCTCCTTCGGGGGCAACGGTGTCGACGATGCGTTGGAACAGATACCCCGTGCCGCGAGCCGTGAGGATCAGCTCGGGATTGGCGGGATCGTCTTCCAGTTTGGAGCGCAGCCGGGAAATATGCACATCCACCACCCGGGTATCCACGTGGCGCTCTGGTGTATAGCCCCAAACCTCCTTGAGGATTTCGCCGCGGCTGAAGGGTTCGCCGCTGCGGCTGACGAGCAGTTCCAGCAGGCTGAATTCCATGCCGGTGAGCCTGATGCGCTCATCCCCTCGGTACACCTGCCGCTTGTTGGTGTCGATGCGCAGGTCGCTCACGGCGATCAAGCCGGAGTTGGCGCTGCCGGCCACCTGCTCCTTCTCCACCCGTCTGAGCACACAGCGGATGCGGGCTTCGAGCTCCTTGGGGCTGAAGGGCTTGACGACGTAGTCGTCCGCCCCCAGCTCCAGGCCGGTGATGCGGTCGGCCACATCCCCCAGGGCCGTGAGCATCACGATCGGCACGTCCGATTCCTTGCGCAGCTCCTGGCAGACGCCGTAGCCGTCGAGCTTGGGCATCATCACGTCGAGCACCACCAGGTCGGGACGGATGTTGTGGAAGACCTCCAGGGCTTCGTCGCCATCGCAGGCGGTCACCACCTGATAGCCGATCATCGTCAGCCTGGTCTCCAGGATGCGACGAATACTTGCCTCATCGTCGACCACGAGGATCGTTTCTTTCGCGGGAACGGAAGCCGTCATCGCCGCAGCGCTGCTGCTACTTCAGATTCGCTCTACTGAAAAGGCCTGAGGGGGCTTTTGTTAACGGAACGCCATCATTCTTCACAAATGCGCCCTGGGGCAACCCTGGTGATCCGGCCGCGAACCCGCTTCCAGCTCCGCTGCGGCCCAGCTTTCCGTCCAGCCATCTCTGCCCCGCTAGTTCCCCCCCCCCCCTTTTTTTTCAGCTCGGTTCAGCACTCCTTTCCAGCCCCTCTGTTCAGCACCTCTGTCCACCAGCTCGCCGGTTCGCCTCTTGGCCAAGTCCGCCACCGCCTATGTCTGCAGCAACTGCGCCGCCCAAACCCGCCAGTTCTTTGGGCGCTGCGCTAGCTGCGGTAGCTGGAACACCCTGGTGGAGCAGCTGATCACCGCCCCGGCCGACAGGCGGCGCCGGCCCCAGATCGAGACCGGCGCCGCCAGGCCAGAGCCCCAGGCGCGGCGTTCCACCCCCATCGGCGCCGTGGCCGAGCGGCCGCTGCAGCGCCTGGGCAGTGGCTATGGCGAACTGGATCGGGTGCTGGGGGGTGGCCTGGTGCCGGGTTCCCTGGTGTTGCTCGGTGGCGATCCGGGCATCGGCAAATCCACCCTGCTGCTGCAGAGCGCCCGGGCGATGGCGGCGCGGGCATCGGTGCTTTACGTGAGTGCCGAGGAGTCGGCCCAGCAGGTAACCCTGCGCTGGCGGCGGCTGGCCGATGAGCCAGGGGCCGCCGCCGCTGGCGACTGCCAGCTGTTGGCGGAAACCGATCTGGAGTTGGTGCTGCAGGAGTTGGAGAGCCTGCGGCCGGCCGTGGCGATCATCGACAGCATTCAGGCCCTGCACGACGGCGGCTTGGCCAGTGCTCCGGGCTCGGTGGCCCAGGTGCGCGATTGCGCCGCCGCCCTGGCCCGCGTCGCCAAGCGCCAGCACACGGCCCTGCTGCTGGTGGGCCATGTCACCAAGGAGGGGGTGCTGGCTGGCCCCAAGGTGCTGGAGCACCTGGTGGATGCGGTGCTCACCTTTGAGGGGGATCGCTTCGCCAGCCATCGCCTGCTGCGGGCGGTGAAGAATCGCTTTGGCGCCACCCACGAGTTGGGGGTGTTTGAAATGCGCGATCGCGGTCTGGTGGAGGTAACCAACCCCAGTGAATTGTTTCTTGGCACCGACGAGCCCTGCAGTGGCACCGCCACGATCGTGGCCTGTGAGGGCACCAGGCCCCTGGTGGTGGAATTGCAGGCGCTGGTGAGCACCACCAGCTACGCCAGCCCGCGGCGCACGGCCACCGGCATCGCCGTCAATCGGCTGCACCAGATCCTGGCTGTGCTGGAGAAGCACTTAGGGCTGCCCCTCTCCCGGTTTGATTGCTATCTGGCGGTTGCCGGTGGCTTGGAGGTGGAGGAGCCCGCTGCGGACCTGGGGGTGGCGGCGGCCGTGGTGGCCAGCTTCCGCGACCTGATCCTGCCGGCCGGCACGGTGCTTATCGGTGAACTGGGCCTGGGGGGCCAACTGAGAGCCGTGGGCCAGCTGGAGCTGCGCCTCGCCGAAGCGGCTCGCTTGGGCTTCACCCGGGCGGTGGTGCCCCGGGGCAGTGGTCTCGGCAAAGCGGGGCTGGGCCTGCAGCTGCTGGAGGCGGCCACGGTGGCCGAAGCCCTGGTGGCGGCCCTGGGCGTTAATCCCTCCCAGCCGGGCGAGGCATAGGCACCAGACTGATATAAATTAGGTGGCTCCAGATAGATAGGTGGATAAATAGATAGCCAGGAATCGCTTGGAATTTAAGCTTTTAACTTAAAATTAAAGTCGATTGCAGGCTATTGATTGGGCCATTCCTGATTAGAATATAGACATCCGGAATTAAAAATAGACGTCTACGCTGCCCCTGCCACTGGTTTTCAGCCAGTTCTGGGCCTCGATGTAATTGTTGGGGGCCAGGCGGATCGCTTTGCTCCAGTATTCGGCCGCAAGATCGAAGCAGTGATCGGCTTTGTCGGCTTCGCCACGCTCTTCGGCCAGGGAGCCTAGGTGATGGTGGATTACGGCAATGTTATTGAGAACCTGGGGCATTTTGCTGTTCAGCTCCAGGGCTTGGCCATAAAAGTCTAGGGCTTTGCTGTGTTCGCCATTGCTGGCAAATACCAGAGCCATATTATAAAGAATAAAGGCCCTGTCGTTGGGGTCGTCCTCCAGCTTCAGCGCTTCCTCGTAGTTTTCCAGCGCCTCGGCGTATTCGCCATCGGCCTGGGCGCTCATGCCATCTCGGTAATAGGCAAATGCTTCTTTGGCGCGGCGATTGGTGGGCAGCACCTTGAGGATCAGGTCTGCCATCACCGTGAAGCTCTTGTCGATGAAGTTGTCGTTGCGCTGGGAGCGGGGCACGCTAGGGGGGCACTGGTGGCGACCATCCTGGCCGATCTGCCTAACCTTGACGCCCTTGGGCTGGGCAAAGCCTTGACGGTTGTGGCCGATTCAGTCCCGCCAGCGGTGCTGTTGCTGGATATAGAGGGGATGAAGTGCGGCGGCTGCCTCAGGGCCGTGGAGCAGAAGCTGTTGGCCCAGCCCGGCGTCCGCCAGGCGAGCGTCAACCTGCTCAGCCGCACCGCCTGGGTGGAGCTCGATGCCACCCCCACCGACCCCGGCGGTCATTCCCCGGCTGAGGCCCCGGCTGAGGCCCTGGCGGAGGCCTTGGCCGGGCTGGGTTTTGCCGCCCGGGTTCGCGATGCCGAGGAGGCGCCGGCCTCCCGCCGGGAGCGGCTGCGGCAACGCCACTGGTGGCAGCAATGGCGCCAACTGCTGGTGGCCCTGGCCCTGCTGCTGGTGTCGGGTTTGGGCCATCTGGCCATGGCGGGCCAGCTGCCCCCGGCCGCCTTTACCAGCTTGCTGTCGCAGCAGGCCTTCCACGCCCTGGTGGCCAGCGTCGCCCTGGCCCTGCCGGGTCGTCAGATCCTCTGGCGCGGCGCCATCGGGGCGCTCAAGGGGTTGCCCAGCATGGACACCCTGGTGGGCCTGGGGGTGACCAGTGCCTATCTGGCCAGCTGGTTGGGGTTGCTCTGGCCGGCGGCGGGCTGGCCCTGCTTCTTCAACGAGCCGGTGATGTTGCTGGGTTTTGTGTTGCTGGGTCGTTTCTTGGAGGAGCGGGCCCGCTACCGCAGCGGCCGCGCCATCGAGCAACTGGCCCAATTACAGCCCGATACGGCCCTGCTGCTGCTGGGTGACGAGCCGCCGCGGCCGGTGCGGGTGGGGGGGCTGAGGCCGGGGGATCGGTTGCGGCTGCTGCCGGGCGATCGGGTGCCGGTGGACGCCCTGGTGCGGGAGGGCAGCTCGGCGCTGGACATCTCGGCCCTCACCGGTGAGCCCCTGCCCCTGGAGGCCAAGCCGGGCACAGAACTGGCTGCCGGCAGCCTCAACCTGGAGGCCCCGCTGGTGTTGGAGGTGCGCCGCAGCGGTCGCGACAGTGCCGTGGTCAAGATCATCCAGCTGGTGGAGCGGGCCCAGAGCCGCAAGGCGCCGATCCAGGGCCTGGCCGATCGCCTGGCCGGGGGCTTCACCCTGCTGGTGTTGGCCCTGGCTTTGGTTACTTTTTTGTTTTGGTGGTTGTGGGGCGCTCGCCAATGGCCCGCCCTGTTGGTGGCGGCTGGGCACCACCACGGCCACCTGGGTCTCATGCATGGCGCCATGGCCCAGGGGGCGATGTTCCAGGGCGCGATTGCTCCTGAGGCGCTCGAGGTGGCGCTCTCGCCGCTGGCCCTGGCCCTGCAGCTGGCCATCGCCGTGCTGGTGGTGGCTTGCCCCTGTGCCCTGGGCTTGGCCACCCCCACGGCCATTGCGGTGGGCATCGGCCAGGCGGCCCGGGCGGGGCTGCTGTTTCGCGGCGGCGACGCCATTGAGATGGCTGCCGGCCTGCGCAAGCTGCTGTTCGACAAGACCGGCACCCTCACCCTCGGCCGCCCGGTGCTCAGCGCCATTAGGCCCCAGCCCGGCGTGACGGCTGAGCGGCTGCTGCAGGTGGCCGCCAGCCTGGAGGCCGGCAGCCGCCATCCGCTGGCCTTTGCGGTGCTGCAGGAGGCGGAGCGCCAGGGGCTGGCCCCCTTGCCGGTCAGCGATGGACGCACTGTTGCTGGCGCTGGCCTGGAGGGCTGGTTGCAGGGGCAGTTCACCCGGGTCGGTCGACCCGATTGGGTGGATCTCGCTGGCCAGCCGGGGCCGCCGGCCGACGAAGGCGCCACCTGGCTGGCGGTGCGCCAGGGGCCAGAGCTGTTGGGGCTGTTGGCCGCTGCCGATGCGCTGCGGCCAGATGCCGCCGCCACCTTGGCCGCCCTGCGGGCTGAGGGTATGAGCCTGGGGCTGCTCAGCGGCGATCGAGAAGCGGCGGTGCGGCGTCTCGGCGCCGAGGTGGGGCTGGAGGCCCAGGAGCTGGCCTGGTCGCTCACGCCGGAGCAGAAGCTGGAGCGCCTGGGCCAAGACCGCCAGTACCGCCCCCTGGCGATGGTGGGCGACGGAATTAATGACGCCCCGGCCCTGGCCGCCGCCGACCTGGGGGTAGCCGTGGGCACCGGTACCCAAATCGCTCAGGAGACAGCTGATCTGGTGGTGTTGGGTGAGCGACTCGACGGGCTGCTGCGGGCCCTGGTGATCGCCCGCCGCACCATGGCCAAGGTGCGTCAGAACCTGTTCTGGGCCTTCGGCTACAACCTGGTGGTGCTGCCGATCGCCGCCGGGGTGTTGCTGCCCGGCTATGGGTTGTTGCTCACCCCTCCCCTGGCGGCGCTGTTGATGGCCCTCAGCTCGATCACCGTCGTGGTCAATGCCCTGTTGCTCCAAAATGAGTAGCCAAGCGCTTGAGCCCCCGGCTCAGCTCCCCGCCAGGGGACGCTTCCTGGTGCTGGAGGGCATCGATGGCTGCGGCAAGACCACCCAGCTGCGGGCCCTGGCCGCCTGGCTGCCCAGCAGTGGCCTGCTGCCGCCGGGCGCCGAGCTGATAATCACCCGCGAACCGGGCGGCACGGCCCTGGGCTTGGCCCTGCGCCAGTTGTTGCTCGAGCCTCCGGCCGCCGCGGCGCCGAGCCCCACCGCCGAGCTGCTGCTCTATGCCGCCGATCGCGCCCAGCACGTGGAGCGGCGCATCGGCCCGGCCCTGGCGGCGGGCCACTGGGTGCTGAGCGATCGCTACACAGGATCCACGGCCGCCTATCAGGGCTATGGCCGCGGCCTCGATCTCGGCTTGATCGCCCAGTTGGAACGGCTGGCCACCTCTGGGCTGGAGCCCGATCTCACCCTCTGGTTAGACCTGCCCCTGGCCGATTCGCTGCGGCGCCGTGGGCATCGGCCTGCCGACCGCATCGAGGCGGCCGGCGAGGCCTTCCTGGCGCGGGTGGCGGCTGGTTTTGCGGCCCTGGCCCAGCAGCGCCGCTGGCGCCGCATCGATGCCACGGCACCAGAGGCGGCCGTCACCAGGGCCTGCCAGCAGGCTTTGGCGCAGTTGGGGGCAGGGCCTGGTTTTCCCGCTGGGCAGCCGCCTGGGATTGAGTCGCCTGGGGGGCAGGCATCCGAGCTTGAGCCGCCCCGGGAGCTGCTGGGAAATGGCTGAGCTGTTCGCCGATCTGCTGGGCCAGGAGCGGGCGGTGGCCCTGCTGCGGGCGGCGATCGTGCAGCGACGGCTGGCGCCCGCCTATCTGCTGGCCGGTCCTGAGGGGGTGGGGCGCAGCTTGGCGGCCCTGCGGTTTTTAGAGGGCGTATTGGCGGGGCCCGGCGGCAGTGCCCATGAACGCCGGCGCCTGGCGGAGGGCAACCATCCCGATCTGCTCTGGATGGAGCCCACCTATAGCGATAAGGGGGAGCTGATCCCCGCCTCCAAGGCGGAGGCACTGGGCGTTAATCGCCGCACGCTGCCCCAGATGCGCCTGGAGCAAATTCGGGAGGTTTCGCGCTTCCTGGCCCGGCGGCCGGTGGAGGCACCGGGTTGTCTGGTGGTGTTGGAGGGGGTGGAGGCGATGGCCGAGGGCGCCGCCAATGCCCTGCTCAAAACCCTGGAAGAGCCTGGTGCTGGCTTGATGCTGTTGATCACCGCCGCGCCGGAGCAGCTGTTGGGCACGATTCGCTCCCGGTGTCAGCTGATTCCCTTCATGCGCCTGGCCCCTGGGCCGCTGCAGGCGGTGCTGCAACGCTGCGCCGCAGATCGGCCGCCCCTGGCAGACCCCCTCTCAGACGCCCAGTCCGCTTCCCAGGCAGATCCACAGGCAGACCCCCAGCCCGATTCTGAGCAAGCCGATCCCCCGGAGCTGCTGGAGTTGGCGGCTGGTTCGCCAGGGGCCCTGTTGCGCCATCGCCGCCAGTGGCGGGCCCTGCCCTTGGGCATGGCAGAGCGGCTTATGGGCCTGGCGCCGGAGCCGCTGGCGGCCCTGGAGCTGGCTCGGGAGCTCAGCGAGCTGCTCGATGGCGAGCAGCAGCTGTGGTTGATCGATTGGTGGCAGCTCGCCCTCTGGCGCCGCTCGATGGATCCCCTGCCCTTGCGGCGGCTGGAGCGGTTGCGCCAGCAGTTGCGGGCCTACGTGCAGCCCAGGCTGGCCTGGGAGGTGGCGCTGCTGGATCTGGCTCAGCTGGCCTCGGGGCGGGCTTGACGCACCAGCGGAATCAGCTGGGCGAGCTGCTCGTCGCTGGGTAGCTCCAGGCAGTAGCCGGCGCCGTAGACGGTCTTGATGAAGCGTGGTTTGCGCGGATCTGGTTCCAGCTTGGTGCGCAGGTGGCGCACATGCACCCGGATGGTCTCTATGTCGTCGTCGGGTTCATAGCCCCACACCTCCTTGAGGATCAGCGGCGGGGAGACCGTTTGGCCATGGCGCTGCAGCAGGCAGTGCAGCAGTTCGAACTCCAGGTGGGTGAGTCGCACCGGCTGGTCGAACCAGATCGCCTCGAAGCGCTCGGGCACCAGGGTGAGGCAGCCGTAGCTGAGGATTTCTTGCTGGGTGTTGACCAGAGGGGGGCGATCACAACGCCTTAGCAGCGCCTTGACGCGGGCCATCAGTTCTTCGAGATCGAAGGGCTTGGCCAGGTAGTCGTCGGCGCCGGAGTTGAAGCCGCTCACCTTGTCTTTGGTATCCCCCAGGGCGGTGAGCATCAGCACTGGAATGCGGGCGGTGCGCCCGTCGCGGCGCAACCGCTGGCAGATGGTGAGGCCATCCACCTTGGGCAGCATCAGATCGAGCAGGATCACGTCCGGCAGCAGCTGCATGGCCAGGGCCTGGCCCTTGATGCCGTCTTCGGCCCAATGCACGTCAAGGCCACCGTGCTCCAGGTGGCGGGCCACCAGCTGGCGCATGTCGCCATCGTCTTCGATCAGCAGAACACAGGGTTTCATGGATGCGGGTGATGGATCCACCAGGACCACTGGCGATGCATGCTCTGGGCATTGTTACGCCTCGGCAGGACCCGGGTCACCCGCTGCGATCGGGGCCGGCCCATCCGTGATCCCGGCTGCCTGGGAGTGGGGGAATCTGCAGCCTTGTAGAGGGCCCAGCTGGCAGTCGCTGGAAGCAATTCGCCGCAGATGCGCAGCGTCATCGCTGAGATTAACTACAGGGCCTGGACGGCTGTTTGAATTTTTTTAGTTAATTTTTTTGTTGTGATCCCCGGGCGCTCCCACTTCCCATCTGTGGGCTGTTGACGCCGAGGCTGTCTAGCTGCTTAGTCAGCTAACTAACCGGCTGGCGGGCTGGCGGGTGGGCTGGCCGGTTAGCCGCGAGCAGCTGGGCTTTGCAGGTGGCAAAAACGCAATTCTGCAGATTTGTGCAAAAAAAAACTGCCGGCCAGGCTGGTGCAAAAGCAGCGCCGCTTCAAGCAGCTGAGTCGCTTCAAGCAGCTGCCTCAAAAAAGCTCTCTCAGGCAAAGCCGCTTCACATAAAGCTGCTTCACGCAAGGTTCCCTGAAAAAAGTTGCCTCACCCAAAAAAGTTGCCTCACCCCAAAAAGCCAGGTAACACAAAGCCGCCACAAAAAAGCTGTCTCACCCAAAGCTGCCTCAAAAAAGCCGACTCAAAAGAGCAGGCTCAAAAAAAAGCAGCCCATTGGGCTGCTAAAGAAAATTAAAAAACTCCCCGGGCGGGATTCGAACCTGCGACCAATCGGTTAACAGCCGATCGCTCTACCGCTGAGCTACCGAGGAATGCGGTGCTCAGAGGTTAACTGTTGACCCCGCCGGCCTGCAAGGGGTTCAGCCGCTGAGCCAGGCAGGAGCCCGGTTGCCAGTCACCCACCTGGCCCCGCTCCATCAGCGCCGCCCCGTCGCAGCGCTGCAGTTCCTCGAGGCGGTGGGTGATCCAGAGGGCGCAGAGCGGTCGCTCTCTGGCGTGGCTGAGCCGGTGGATCAGGTCCAGCACCTCCTGCTGGCTGTCGGGATCGAGCAGGGCGGTGGGTTCATCGAGCAGCAGCAGCTCGCTGCCCCTGGCCAGGGCGCCGGCAATCGCCAGCCGCTGCTTCTGGCCGCCGCTGAGGGTGTGGATGGGCCTGGATTCCAGGCCAGCCAGGCCCACCTGGCCCAGCAGCTCGCTCACCCGCGCCGCCGCCGCTGCCGCACTCAGGCCTTCGGGCAGGCCCAGTCTCAGGTCGCTGCCGCAGCTGGGCAGCAGCAGTTGGTGATCCGGGTTTTGGAACACCAGGGCGGCCCGGCCGGCGATTTGGATGCTGCCGGCGCTGGGTTGCAGCAGGCCGGCAATCAAACGCAGCAGGGTGCTTTTGCCGCTGCCATTGCGGCCCAGCAGCATCCACAGGCCGGGGCCCGGGATTTGCAGGCTGCAGTTCTCCAAGGCCCGGCGGCCATTGGGCCAGCTGAACGCCAGTCGCTCAACGCGGAGAGGGGAAGCGGCGGCCAAGCCAGCCAACTCAGCTCTCGAGGCTGAAGCCAGGACGCTTGCCACCGCCGCCAGCGGCAGATTTCTCGTAAACCTGCACCGCCACCAATTCACTGCTGAGCAGGCTGATGCGCTTGTGCTCCTCCTTTTCACAATGGAGGTCCAGCACCTTGGGGCTGCCGGTTTCCAGCACCTGCTTCAGTTCGGCATAGAGGGCCTGGGCATCGCTTAGCTCCTTGCGCTGCACGGCAACGGGCATCGGGCTGAGCCGGATCGAGAGCTCGACGACGTACATGAAAGCTCGCTGAGACCAGCCCACTTTGGCGTTCCGAGCCCCAGGTCAGGGGTCGCTGTAGGCATTTCTGCTCAATCCATCGGCTTGGGCTTGCCCGGCAAGCGTCTCCACCGCCTACGATCGGAACGTAACGCTTCATTAAGCCCGCTCTCATGACGATCGCTTTAGGGCGTGCGCCACAACGGGGATGGTTCGACGTCCTCGATGACTGGCTAAAGCGCGACCGCTTCGTTTTTGTTGGCTGGTCC
>JBIKVR010000068.1:0-15300 GCA_044356735.1 Prochlorococcaceae cyanobacterium | reverse complement strand
AAACCCTTATCCAGAAACCCTTATCCAGAAACCCTTGACCAGAAACCCCTGAGCAGAAGCCTCTGTATGCGAGGTCAATGAACCTGAGTTTAGAGAGCCCGATAACAGTGTTCCCGTGAACAGAATTGTTCCCGAGAACAGCATTCCCGAAAACAGTGTTTCCGTAAGCAGTGTTCCCGAGAGTGTGTTCCCGAGAAAAACAATCTCGGGAATAGCAATCCTGGGAAAAGCGAGCCTGAAGTTGGTGAGCTGAGGGAGCTGAGTTAGAGCTAATGAGATGACCCCAGGAATTTTAGCAGGCAAGGCCTTGAGCAAGACCAGATTACCGCTTTAGCGATCAAATAAGGCATAAACCATGATTTGATCCCACCCGTTAGATCAAATCAGTCGCCTGAATTGATGACCCAAATCATTGCCCTAACTCATTAACCCAACTCAGTGGTCTTAATCAGTCGCTGAATCAGCGACCTTCGAACACCACAAAACAAGCTCCCTGGCTCTGGGTATAGGCGTCATAGCCCACCAGACGCACATGGTGATCAGGATAGGCGCGGTGGCAAGCCTCAAGCTCGTTGACCACCACGCTCAGATCCTTCTCGCCGAAGAAGGGCAGCTTCCAGAAAGACCAATAGGTCGCCATGGAGCGGCTGGGGTGAACGTGCTCTACGAGCGGGCTCCAACCCTGGGCAATGATGTAGGCAATTTGATCGTAGATCTCGTCCTGGGTCATCGGCGGGAGGAAGCCGAAGGTCTCCAGGGTGGCGACTGTTTGATAGTCACCCACGGTGCTCTTGAAGGGCATGGGGATCCTGTGATGGATGGATGGAATGAACCGAAAATCGATTCGAGGCTCGGATCTGACACCACTGGAATGAAGATGCCTATAAAAGACATCTTCTAATCCCAGTCAGTGATTGATCACTGAACGTCTAGCTTGTCGACGGTGTCGAACTCGAACTTGATTTCCTTCCAGGTTTCGAGCGCGATAGCCAGCTCAGGGCTGTGCTTGGCGGCACCCATCAGGATGTCGCGACCTTCCTTCTCGATCTCGCGGCCGGCGTTGCGGGCCTTGACGCAAGCTTCGAGGGCCACCCGGTTGGCGGCGGCACCAGCAGCCGAACCCCAGGGGTGGCCGTGGGTACCACCACCAAACTGGAGCACGGAGTCATCGCCAAAGATGCTCACCAGCGCGGGCATGTGCCACACGTGGATACCACCGGAGGCTACGGCGAACACGCCAGGCATGGAACCCCAGTCCTGATCGAAGAAGTTGCCGCGGCTGCGATCTTCGGGCACGAAGGATTCGCGCAGCTGGTCGATGTAGCCCAGGGTGGTCTGACGATCACCCTCGAGCTTGCCGACCACGGTGCCGGTGTGCAGCTGGTCACCACCGGAGAGGCGCAGGCACTTGGCCAGCACCCGGAAGTGGATGCCGTGCTTGGGGTGGCGGTCGATCACCGCGTGCATGGCACGGTGGATGTGCAGCAGCATGCCGTTCTTGCGGCACCACTTCGACAGACCGGTGTTGGCGGTGAAGCCACCGGTGATGTAGTCGTGCATGATGATCGGCTGCTTGAGTTCCTTGGCGAACTCAGCCCGCTCATACATCTCTTCGGGAGTGTTGGCGGTGCAGTTGAGGTAGTGACCTTTTTTCTCGCCGGTTTCTTCCTGGGCGAGTGTCACAGCCTCGGCAACGAACTCAAAACGGTTCTGCCAGCGCTGGAAGGGCTGGGAGTTGATGTTTTCGTCGTCCTTGGTGAAGTCCAGACCACCGCGGAGGCACTCGTACACCACGCGGCCGTAGTTCTTGCCGCTGAGGCCGAGCTTCGGCTTGATCGTGCAACCCAGCAGGGGACGGCCGTACTTGTTCATCCGGTCGCGCTCGACGTGGATGCCGTTCGGCGGGCCGGGGCAGGTCTTGATGAAGGCCATCGGGAAGCGGATGTCTTCCAGGCGCAGGTGGCGCAGGGCCTTGAAGCCGAACACGTTGCCAACCAGGGAGGTCAGCACGTTGGTGATCGAGCCTTCTTCGAACAGGTCGAGGGGATAGGCGATGAAGGCATAGAAGGATTCCTTGTCACCAGGAACGTCTTCGATGCGGTAGCAACGGCCCTTGTAGAAGTCGAGATCGGTGAGAAGCTCGGACCAAACGGTGGACCAGGTGCCGGTGGAGGATTCAGCGGCCACGGCTGCGGCGACCTCTTCCTTGGGCACGCCTTCCTGGCCGGTGCACTTGAAGCAGGCCAGCAGGTCGGTGTCGAGGGGGACGTAATCAGGAGTCCAATACGTGTCGCGGTACTCCTTAACCCCTGCGTCGTACTTCTTGCTCATGGGTTGTCTCGGGTGGGTCGGTAAGGGATGAGATGGTTGAACGCGTTAGGCGTCAGTCAGCTCAGTCCTTGGATTGACCGGCGTACTCACCATTGCCCAGGGCGGGCTCCACTTCGCGGTGGGGGCGGGCAATGATGTGGGCGGCCACCAGGCCATCACCCACGCGCTCGCAGGCATCGGCGCCGGCGCGCACTGCGGCGTTGACGGCACCGGTTTCGCCACGCACCATCACGGTGACGTAGCCGCCGCCGACAAACTCGCGGGCGATCAGACGCACTTCGGCGGCCTTGGTCATCGCGTCAGCGGCTTCGATCGCGGGGACCAAGCCCCTTGTCTCGATCATGCCGAGGGCGATGCCCATGGTTTCGTTGGCCATTACCTGCTCCTGGAGGACGGGAGTTGGATGTTCGCCAGCAACAGTGCTCCCCCGTGAAACCCCCCGTCAACCCATTTGGCCTATACGTAGATCACCGTTGCCAGGCCGAGCGATAAGGCCCGCTGATCAGTGCTACATAAAACGTTGAGTTTCGCTGCGGTTTCGCGCCGACCGCTGGCCTTGCCGGCGCTATCGCACAATGACCGCTCATTGAGCCAGTTCAATGACCGTGCTGGTAATCGCCAGTGGTAACGCCCACAAGGTGACCGAAATCAGCGCCATGCTTGAAGGCATGGCCCTGGATGTGCGCCAGCAACCCCGCGGCATTGAGGTGGAGGAAACTGGTAGCACCTACGCGGCCAACGCTCGCTTGAAAGCCGAGGCCATCGGCGGCCTCACCAATTGCTGGACCCTGGCCGACGATTCGGGTCTGGAGGTGGATGCCCTGGGCGGCGCCCCTGGCATTTACTCCGCCCGCTATGCCCCCACCGATCACGAGCGCATCCATCGCCTGTTGCACGAACTCGGCGATTCCCCCTATCGATCCGCCCGCTTCGTCAGCGCCATGGCCCTGGTGGATCCCAGCGGCCAGGTGGTGCTGGAAGCCCAGGGGGTATGCCACGGACTGATCCTGACCAGGCCCCAGGGTCATGGTCCCGGCTACGACCCGATTTTTTTTGTACGGGAGGCCGGCAGTTCCTATGCCGAGATGGGCAGCCACCTCAAAAGCAAGCTGGGCAGCCGCGGCAAGGCAGCTCGGGCGATTGCCCCGGCCATGAGGCGGCTGCTGGGACTAGACGGCTGAAACCAGCTCACCAGCCAGTGATTTTGCCCGTAAAGCAGTTTGACCTGCAAAGCAATTTGGCCTGGAAGGCAGATTGGCCTGGAAAGTTTGGCTCGATCAAAGTGCCCAGAGATCTGTGGCCCCGCAGCCTCCTGGGCCGGATCTCCGAGGATTCAGCCAGGCCTGCTGGCCGGCTCGGAATTATGGCCTGTAATTTTGGCTTGTGATTCTGGCACAACCTTGTTACTTTTGGGCAGCGCTATCGCTGGGAATTCTGGCCACCCCAGCTAGATCAGCAAAGCACATTAATTGCTCAATATCAGCCCTAAATCGCTGCGAATCGCGGTCGAAGCCAACAAAAAATATTGAATATTAAAAAGATTGGTAATATATTCAGGATGTGGCCCGAGTTACAACATCGCATGATTGCCAGCAAGAGCAGCTCAAGGATTACTCATCAGGCTGCCGCGCATCATACACAAGCCAGTCATCTCAATACTTATTGCAGACTGAATGCATTCATATCTTTCGTTTATCACACGCCCTACAACCTGACCGGGCGGGAAAGTTTGCGAAGGCCAATCTATTCCTCACAGGCAGTTGCCCAGGCAGATGCCCAGGCAATGTCCCGGTCCGACATTTGAATTGATCGAGATTACCAGCAAAAATAGTCGCCCAATCATCGCAAGTAAACTAGTAGCTAAGTGTCATTTACGAGGTCCCTGCCAGAAGCAGCATCCCGTAGAGTGTTGCAAAATCGAGCACCCTCCCTGGGTAGATCCCACGCGTCGCCAGCGCAATCCCTTGATTTTCTCTTCGCATCCCATTTACATTTACCTAGCAATCTATTCACGTTCACTTAGCAATCTATTCACGTTCACTTAGCAACTCATCGATTACCTCCCTGCAATCACTTAATTACTTATTCACAATCTCCTCGCATTTAACTGGCAGGCTTCTCTCAGCATCGTCATAATCACATCACAGTCCCTTCTCTTATCCCTAACAAATACCTAGAGAATTCCTCGCAAGTGCCTGAAAATTTCCTTGCAACCACCTGTCAATTACTTGACGAATTTTGCTCAATTTCTTACCAGCCACCGCAGCCAGCACTTCTCAATCTCTTCTCAAACGCTTCGCAATCACCTGGAAAATTCCTATCGGATCCCGCGATGTTGGCGAGGGCTAAATGCGGGAATAGCGCGTTACGCAGTTGCCGCCATGCAGGCAATGATCAGATTCTGGAATGACTCGCGACTCGGGTGAGGTAATTCGGGGATGGCGCGTTCCGGGGATGGAGCGATGCTGGGATGGCCCTAGGCGTTGATCATGGCCACGGCCCGCATCGCTGCGGAGGCTGCCTCCTCCACATCGCCTTCCCGCCCAGCCAGGGTGAGCCGACCAAAAGCGCCAACGGCCTTGACATCCACCACGGTGATATTTGAAGCCTTTTCCGCCTCATTAGCGGCGATCAACACATAGCCAGCGGGCTCGGTTTCCAAGATGAACATACTCATCCCCGCCTGGATCATTGACCCCCTACGGTTAAGGCGATTGATCAGTACTGCGTGGTCGGGGGTGATGGCGCGAATGATCTCTGTCCAGGTGACCTCGCAGCGACTGCGCTGAGAGATTGTGCTGCCGATCGCCTCCAGCACCACGTCACCGGAGTGGAGCACATTGCTCTGATCCCGGTTGTAGATGGCAAGGGAGCCGAAGGCACGCTCCACCACCATCTGGCCCAGGCGCACGGTGCTGGCCTTGAGGGCTATGTCGGTGACGCGGTGCACCGCCATGCCCGGTGACACCTCCAGCCACAGACAGGCATCGCCTGGGATCGGCAGAAAGCCCTGGCTGACGGTGCCCATGTAGGCGGCCAGCTGGGGTTGGAGTGAATCGAGAAAAACGTAGGTGCGCAGTTCAATCGACTGCACATGGCTGGATTGGTTGGCCAGCCTCCGACCCTCGCTGTCGGTGGTGATCACGCAGCTGGCGCCGGAACTGCCAACGCCTACCTCGGTGCCTGTGACCCTGGAGGCACCAGAGGGGGCGGTGCCCCGCTGCACAGGGGAGGGCTGGAGGTTCGAACCTGCCAGGCCAGAGGCTTGCAGGCCGGAGCGACGCCGGCTGATCGGCCGGTTCTCAGCGCTCAAGCTGGCCGAGAGGGTGATTCTGGCGGGGCGTTCGCTCAAGGAGGCGGCAGCGGGCCGGCTTCAAGTTCGGGGACTTTACCGCCCGGCCGGTTTTCTCCAGACCAGCCGCCGCTCCTGGGATCTTGAGCTGGATTTGATCAGGTATCACCATAGGTGGTTCTGCTGTAGACGGCCGCCAACGCCAGAGCCAAGACCAGGGCCAATCCGCCCGCGGAGCAGCTGGCCAAAAAGCGACTGGCCAACAGACAGATGGCCAAGGGGGAAAGCGCCAGCAGGGCAATCTCCAGCGGTGCTTTGGCCGCATACCGCCGTCGTTGATTAGACCCCGGCAACGACCCAGTTCCATGGCCCCTAGCACAGTCTGGCGTTGAGGCCGGTCCGGGACGCTCCTGGCCCCTGGATTAGTTGAGCGTTTGCTAGCAATCGAGTCAGTAATCCCGAAGAGATGTAACGGGCTCAGCGGATAGGTGCATCGGCCTGGTTAGGCATGTAATGGAATCTCGGCACGGAGGCCGGGAATGGTTCAAAAAATGGTCGAGAGCCCAGGATCAGGAGCGGCACTACGGGATGATCTGCCGCCGTTGCTCAAGCAGAGCGGACAGCGCGAGGTTTTTTGTGGACTCACCTCAATCGTGTGGCTGCATCGGCGCATGCCTGATGCCTTCTTCCTGGTGGTGGGCTCCCGCACCTGCGCCCACCTGGTGCAAAGCGCCGCCGGAGTGATGATTTTCGCCGAACCGCGCTTCGGCACCGCCATTCTTGGCGAGCGGGACCTGGCCGGCCTGGCCGATGCCAACGCCGAGCTCGACCGGCTGGTCAACGACCTGTTGGAGCGACGACCAGAGATTCGCACCCTGTTCCTGGTGGGCTCCTGCCCCAGCGAGGTGATCAAGCTCGATTTGGCCAAGGCCGCCGAGCGGATCAATCGGCGCCTGGCCGGCCAGGTGATGGTGGTCAACTACAGCGGCAGTGGCATCGAAACCACCTTCACCCAGGGGGAGGATCAGGCGCTCACCGCCCTGGTGCCCCTGCTGCCGGCAAGCGATGCCCCCCAGCTGCTGCTGGTGGGCACCCTGGCCGACATGGTGGAAGATCGCATGGTCGGTCTGTTCCAACGCCTCGGCATCAAGGTGGTGCGCAGCCTGCCCCCCCGGCGTTCCACAGAGTTGCCGCCGGTGGGTAAAGGCACAAAGGTGCTGTTGGCTCAGCCCTTCCTCTCCGCCACGGCCAGGGCCCTGCAGGCCCGCGGCGCTGAGCTGATCAGCGCCCCCTATCCGCTGGGCGTGGAGGGCAGCCGCGCCTGGATGGCGGCGGCGGCAGCGGCCTTTGGCATCGCCGATGCCCAGGTGGCGGCGCTGCTGGATCCCCTGGTGGAGCGGGGCCGGCGTGCCATAGCACCCCACCGAGAGATATTGAGTGGTCGGCGCTTGTTTTTACTGCCCGATTCCCAACTTGAGCTATCGCTAGCCCGCTTTTTGCAGCGCGAATGTGGCATGGAGTTGGTGGAAGTGGGCACCCCTTACCTGGATCGCCAGCTGCTGGGGGCCGAGATCGAATTGCTGCCCAGCGGCACCCAGATCAGCGAAGGCCAAGACGTGGAGCTGCAGCTGGAGCGGGTGCGGGCGGCAAAGCCCGACCTGGTGCTCTGCGGCCTGGGACTGGCCAATCCGCTGGAGGCGGAAGGCATCGCCACCAAGTGGTCGATTGAGCTGGTGTTCAGCCCCATCCACGGCATCGATCAGGCCGGGGATCTGGCTGAATTGTTTGCCCGGCCGCTGCAGCGCCGCTCGCTGCTGCACTTCGGCACAGAGCCGGCCGTCAACTCAGCAGCGGCCTCCCCAGTGCCAATGGCCGCTGGAGCTGGAGAACCGTTCAGCTCCGTCAATTCCCTCGCCAATTCCCTCGCCATGGCCAACCCCACCGCCGGAGCTGCGCGCTGATGGAACTCACCCTGTGGACCTACGAAGGCCCGCCCCATGTGGGGGCGATGCGCATCGCCTCCTCCATGGAGGGTCTGCACTACGTGTTGCATGCCCCCCAGGGGGACACCTATGCCGATCTGCTGTTCACGATGATCGAGCGGCGCGATCGGCGCCCGCCCGTCACCTACACCACCTTTCAAGCCCGCGACCTGGGCGGAGATACGGCGGAGTTGGTGAAGCGCTCCGTGCAGGCCGCCGTGGATCGCTTTCAGCCCGAGGCCCTGCTGGTGGGTGAAAGCTGTACGGCGGAGCTGATTCAAGATCAGCCCGGCTCCCTGGCTAACGGCATGGATCTGGGTGGCATTCCGGTGGTGAATCTGGAGTTGCCGGCCTATTCCAAAAAAGAGAACTGGGGTGCCGCTGAAACTTTTTATCAGCTGGTGCGCAATCTGCTCAAAAACGCCATGCCCGAGCCGGGAGCGCCAAAGCCCTCCCCCTCTCGCTGGCGAGAGCAGGGGCGCCGGCCACGGGTGAATCTGCTCGGGCCCAGCCTGCTGGGTTTCCGCTGCCGCGATGATGTGCTGGAGGTGACGCGACTGCTGGCGGAGCATGGGGTGGACGTGGCGGTGGTGGCGCCCCTGGGGGCCAGGCCCGCCGATCTGATCCGCCTGCCCCAGGCCGACGCCAATGTCTGCCTGTATCCAGAGGTGGCCGGCAGTGTCTGCAGCTGGCTGGAGCGACAGTTCGGCATGCCCACCATCCGCACGGTGCCGATTGGCATCGGCGCCACGCTCGATTTTCTGCTGGAACTGGGTCGCGTCCTGGATCTGGATCCAGAGTTGAGTGAGCGGGCAGCCCAGCAAGCCGAGCAGCGCTCACGGCTGCCCTGGTATTCCCGCTCGATCGATTCCACCTACCTCACCGGTAAGCGGGTGTTCATCTTTGGCGATGCCACCCATGCGATCGCCGCCGCCCGCATCGCTAGCCAGGAGCTGGGTTTCAAGGTGGTGGGGCTGGGCAGCTACAGCCGCGAGCAGGCCCGAGAGGTGCGCGCCGCCGCCAAGGAGCTGGGGCTGGAGGCCCTGATCAGTGACGACTACCTGGCAGTGGAAAAAGCGATGGCCGCCGCGGCGCCGGAATTGGTGCTCGGCACCCAGATGGAGCGGCACAGCGCCAAGCGGCTGGGGCTCCCCTGTGCCGTGATCAGTTCACCGCTGCACGTGCAGGATGTGCCGGCTCGCTTCTCGCCCCAGATGGGCTGGGAGGGGGCCAATGTGATGTTCGACACCTGGGTGCATCCGCTGATGATGGGCTTGGAGGAGCACCTGATCGGCATGTTCCGCCACGACTTTGAATTCGTGGAAGGCCATCGCAGCCATCTGGGGGAAGCGCCTAAAGCGCTTGCCAGCAACAGCGCAACTGTCGGCTCAAGCGCTGCGGCCACCGCCTTGCTGGAGGCCCCTGCGCCCCCTGCCACCAGCGATACAACTATCGCCGCGGTGCTCACCTGGACCGCCGATGGAGAGGCCGGCCTGGCCCGGATTCCCTTCTTTGTGCGCGGCAAGGTGAGGCGCAACACCGAGACCTACGCCAAGGACCAGGGCATCACCGCCATCACCGAGGAGGTGCTCTACGACGCCAAAGCCCATTTCAGTCGCTGATGGGCATGGCAGCGCCGCCGTTTGGGCGGTGATCAAAATTTCAAACAGCTGACAGCCCGAGGTTTAGTAACGCCAACTCCAGCCACTGCCCTTACCAGGCATTTGCCTTAACAGCCACTAGCTACCCGCCAAGACCAGCAGGGCAGCGCCAACTTCAGTTAAACAGCTTCAAATCTAGTTCTAGTTCTAGTTCTAGTTCTAGTTCTAGTTCTAGCTACTGCTAAAGCTACTCATTTCCCGCTCTCTCACACACTGATCCCATGACCACAACGCTCTCCCGCCTTGACGGTGAAGGCAGCCTTCAGGTTCACCAGGACGACTCGATGAAAATCGAAGCGGGAGCCCTGGTGATCGCCGTTTACGGCAAGGGCGGCATCGGCAAATCCACCACCTCCTCCAACCTCTCGGCCGCCTTCTCCAAGCTGGGCAAACGGGTGCTCCAGATCGGCTGCGATCCCAAGCACGATTCCACCTTCACCCTCACCAAGTCGATGGTGCCCACGGTGATCGACATTCTCGAAACCGTGGACTTTCACACGGAAGAACTGCGGCCGGAAGACTTCGTGTTTGAGGGATACAACGGTGTGATGTGCGTGGAGTCTGGCGGCCCGCCAGCCGGCACTGGCTGCGGTGGCTATGTAACTGGCCAAACCGTGAAATTGCTCAAGGAGCACCACTTGCTGGAGGACACCGATGTGGTGATCTTCGATGTGCTTGGTGACGTGGTTTGTGGAGGCTTTGCCGCACCCCTCCAGCATGCTGACTACTGCCTGATCGTGACCGCAAACGATTTCGATTCGATCTTCGCGATGAATCGAATCATTGCGGCGATTCAGGCCAAGGCAAAAAACTACAAGGTGAGACTCGGTGGGGTGGTGGCCAACCGCTCGGAAGAGACTGATCAAATTGATCGTTTCAACGATCGGGTGGGCATGCGCACCATGGCCCATTTCAAATCGGTGGATGCCATCCGCCGCTCCCGCCTCAAAAAGTGCACAATTTTTGAGATGGAAGAATGCCCCGAGGTGGTAGCCGTCCAGGAGGAATACCTCAAACTGGCCCGCAATATGCTGGAAAACGTAGAACCCCTGGAAGCCGTATCGCTCAAGGATCGTGAAATCTTCGACCTGCTGGGCTTTGATTGAGTTGCATAAACCTTGATTCAGCCGGCCAGTGCTTACTGAGCCGGCTAGTCCTTGATTGAGCTGCATAAACCTTGACTGAGCCGGCCAGTGCTTGACTGGGCCGGCTTTGCTTTTATTGAGCTGGCTCGCCGCCGCTCAATACATTGGAGCTGATCAAGCCCCGAACCTTCCCGGGGCCTAATCAGCTCCTAAGCAATCCAAAGGCGAAAGCGTCGAGTCCGATGTTTGGCCTAAGCGATAATTCACTTAGGCGGTGTTCATTTAAGAAGTTTTTCAATCATCTGGTGCTTGCTCAGCCGATTTTTCGCCTAAACGGTGAATCACTTAGCCGGTGTTCGCTTAAGCGATAGCGGCAAAGCTTTCGCGGAAGGCGGCCAGGGTGGTCTCGATGTCGGCGTCGCTGTGGGCCAGGGAGGTGAAGCCGGCTTCAAAGGCACTGGGGGCCAGATATACACCTCTTTCCAGCATGGCTCGGTGCAACCGGCCAAAGCGCTCGGTATCAGCAGCCTTGGCCTCACCAAAGTTGCGTACCGGCCCATCACAGAGGAAGAAACCAAACATGGCGCTGATCGAGCCGCCGGTGATCGGTAGGCCAACAGCCTTGGCCGCCTCCAGGATGCCGCTGCTAAGACGCTTGGTAATCGCCTCCAGACGCTCGTAGCTGCCCGGCTGCTTGAGCAATTGCAGCGTCTTGATGCCGGCGGTCATCGCCAGGGGATTGCCACTGAGGGTGCCGGCTTGGTACATGGGGCCAGCTGGCGACACCATCGCCATGATCTCAGCGCGGCCGCCGTAGGCACCAACGGGCAGGCCGCCACCGATCACCTTGCCCATGGTGGTCAGGTCTGGGGTGATGCCGAACTTGGCCTGGGCTCCGCCGTAGCTGATGCGGAAGCCGGTCATCACCTCGTCAAACACCAGCAGGGCGCCGTTGTCTCGGGTGATTTCGCGGATGCCCTCCAGGAAGCCGGGCTCGGGGGTGATGAAGCCGGCATTGCCAACCACCGGTTCAAGGATCACACCGGCAATCTCGCCCGGATTTTCGGCGAACAGGGCCTTGACCGCCTCCAGATCGTTGTAGGGGGCGGTGAGGGTATTGGCGGTGGTGCTGCGGGGCACGCCAGGGGAATCGGGCAGCCCGAGGGTGGCCACCCCGGAGCCCGCCTTCACCAGAAACATGTCGGCGTGGCCGTGGTAGCAGCCCTCAAACTTGATCAGCTTGTCGCGGCCGGTGAAGGCCCGCATCAGCCGCAATACGGCCATGCAGGCCTCGGTGCCGCTGTTCACGAAGCGCACCATCTCCACGCTGGGCACCGCTTCGATCACCAGTTCGGCCAACTGGTTTTCCAACAGGCAGGGGGCGCCAAAACTGGTGCCCTTTTCCAAGGCGTCATGCAGGGCGGCGATGACCTCGGGGTGGGCGTGGCCACAGATGGCCGGACCCCAGCTGCCCACATAATCGATATAGCGGTTGCCATCCACATCCCAGGCGTAGGCGCCTTTAACGCGATCAAAGACAATTGGCTGACCACCAACCGAGCGAAAGGCACGCACCGGTGAACTCACGCCACCCGGCATCAGTTTCAGGGCGTCGCTGAAAATCTCCTGCGAGCGGGTGGTGCTGAAAGCAGGAGCAGTAACGGAAGCCGAGATCAAGGCGCGATCCGCGGAGAAGACCAACCTCCATCTTTACCCAGAACCTGCCCATCCCGGTAGCTGCCTCCGGGACCGCTGACTGGGTAGGTTGCAGATTCAGCAGCCCCAGCGGATCCAGTGACCGGCGACGGGCCCCGCATCGATTGGCCCCGACTGCAGCGCAGCCTGCTCAACCTGCTTCCCCCCAGGAGCGTGGTGGCCGCCCGCCAGGAGCTGCTGGCCTACGACTGTGACGGCCTCAGCCTCCACCGCCACCAGCCCCCGCTGGTGGTACTTCCGGAGACCACCGAGCAGGTGGCGGCGGTGGTGAAGCTCTGCGCCGAGAATGGGGTGCCCTTCGTGGCCCGGGGCAGTGGCACGGGCCTTTCCGGTGGGGCTGTCGCCGAATCGGAGGCGCTGGTGATCGCCACCAGCCGCATGCGCTCGATTCTCAAGGTGGACCTGGCCAACCGGCAGGTGGTGGTTCAACCGGGGGTGATCAATAGCTGGGTGACCCGCGCCGTGGCCGGTGACGGCTTTTATTACGCGCCGGATCCCTCCAGCCAGGTGGTCTGCTCGATCGGCGGCAACGTGGCCGAAAACTCCGGCGGGGTGCACTGCCTCAAGTACGGCGTCACCAGCAACCACGTACTCGGCTTGGAGGTGGTGTTGCCCGACGGCAGCGTCACCCAGTTGGGCGGCAACCTGGCGGAGATGCCTGAACTCGACCTGCGGGGTGTGTTCATCGGCAGCGAAGGCACCCTGGGGATTGCCACGGCCATCACCCTGCGGCTGCTGCAAGCACCCCAGAGCGTGGCCGTGCTGCTGGCCGATTTCACCGCCATGGAGCAGGCCGGCGAGGCCGTGCGCCTGGTGACGGCGGCGGGGGTGCTGCCGGCGGGGATGGAAATCATGGATAACTTCACGATCAACGCCGTCGACGACCTGTTCGGGCGCGATGAATACCCCCGCGACGCGGCGGCCGTGCTGTTGATCGAGCTCGATGGCCAGGAGCGGGAGGTGGCGGCCGCGGTGGCCTTGACCAGCAGCCTCTGCCTCCAGGCGGGCGCCCGCACGATTCGCCAGGCCAGCGAGGCAAAAGATCGCGCCCTGCTCTGGAAAGGCCGCAAGAGCGCTTTCGCCGCCGTGGGACGGATTACCCCCACCTACTACGTGCAGGACGGCGTCGTGCCCCGCGGCGCCCTGCCAGGGGTGCTGGCCGCGATCGAGTGCCTCAGCCGCCAGTTCAACCTGCCCGTGGCCAATGTGTTCCACGCTGGCGATGGCAATTTGCACCCCTTGATCCTCTATGCGGCCGCTGAACCAGGGGTGAACGAGCGGGTGCAACAGCTCGGTGCGGAGATCCTGCGGCTGTGCCTGGAGGCGGGCGGCAGCATCACCGGCGAGCACGGCGTGGGCAGTGACAAGCGCTGTTACCTGGATTGGATGTTCAGCGCCGACGACCTGGCCACCATGCAGCTGCTGCGACGGGCTTTTGATCCTGACGCGCTGGCCAATCCAGGCAAAATTTTCCCCACTCCCGCCAGCTGCGGCGAGTCTTCCCGGCGCCAGGCCGTACTGCGCCAACAGGGTTCTGATCTCACTGGCGCCGAGCTGTTCTGAGCCCAGGGGTGCAGGCCTGTAAACCAAGGAATCCCATCAAAAATCCTCCTATTCCCCCAACTCTTGATCATCCTCATCTAGACAAGGTGGCCAGGCCAGGTTCACGACCACCGGCGCATGGTCGCTGGGTTGGAGCTGGCCGCGGGTGGCCTTGTGGATCACGCAGCCGGTGGCACAGGCCACCAGCTCTTCGCTGAGATAGATGTGATCTATGCGCCAGCCCCTGTCCACCTCCCAGCCGCCGCTGCGGTAGTCCCACCAACTCCAATGGCCGGCATCGGGCTCAAACAGCCGGAATGCATCCTGGAGCCGTTCGTCCAGCAACTCCGCCAGGGCTTGCCGTTCGGCCTGGCTGGCCATGATTTTGCCGGTGAGGCGATCGGGATCATGCAGGTCGCGGGCCTCGGGGCCGATGTTGAAATCTCCCAGCATGCAGAGGGGATCGCCCTGCAGCTGCTGCCGCTCCAAGTAGCGACGGAGACCGGCCAACCAGGCCAGTTTGTACTCGTACTTTTCACTTTTCAATGAATTTCCATTAGGCACATAAAGGTTGAGCACGCGTATGCCTTCCACCATGGCGCTGATCACTCGCTTCTGGCTGCTGAGCTCCAGGGCATCCGGATCATCCACCAGTAACGCATCAAAACCTATGCGCACATCTTCCAGGGGCAAACGGCTAAGAATCGCCACGCCGTTGTAGGCCTTTTGACCACTGATTGCCAACTGATAGCCAAGGCTCTCGAAGCCAGCGCGAGGAAACAGCTCATCCACCACTTTGGTCTCCTGCAGGCAGAGCACATCCGGCTGCTCTTGCCCTAGCCAGGCCAGCACTTGCTCCAACCTGGTGCGCACCGAGTTGACATTCCAGGTGGCGATGCGCATGGCGAGGCACAGGGCAGGGCGTTAGGGCCATTAGCATGCCGGTTCAGGTCAACCCAGGATCCGGCCAGGATCCGGCTGCCTCCAGGCCCCGCCATGAACTCATCCCCAGCTGCCCCCTGTGCCGAGCCAGGGGCCATCGGCCCGGCTCTTTGGTCCTGGCGCCTTGGTCCTGACCAGCGGCTTGCGGCACTGCTGGCCCGCCTCGGCCCTGCGGCGCTGGCGGGGGGCCTGATCGCGGCCATGGGCGGCGCCATCAATCCCGCCGCCGCCCAGCAGGCTGGCTATGGCCAAACCCTGGGCTCGAGCCAGCAGGAAAGGGAGGTGGATTTTGGTACTGGCCCCAAACGCAGCGGCTCGATCCTCGATTCCACCAATCCGCTGGAACTGATGAACAAGCTGCGCCGCGGCACCGCCCTGGATAACGCCACTCCCCCAGGCGATGCGGTGGATGCGGCCCTCAAGGACTTTCAAGTTCAATCCGCCCCCCAGAGCCAGTCCTCCCCCTTGCCATCAGGGAGAATTTCCGCAGGCCAGCTATCTGTAGACCAGCCATCTGCAGGCCAGCCCTTCGCAGACCGCCCATCTGCAGGCCAACTATCTGGAGGTCAGGTATCTCCAAGTCAGGTTTCCACAGTGCAATCGGCTACCGATCAAAAGTCCGCCGGGCAGCAGCAGCCAAATAAATCAGGCTCCCAAATTCCTGCGCAGCGGCCAACTCCTTAGCCACATAACGTTTCACTGTTATCCGCTTAAAATCATCGATATCAGATCATTCTGCGTTGGCTAAA
>JBIKVR010000067.1:0-15383 GCA_044356735.1 Prochlorococcaceae cyanobacterium | reverse complement strand
CTTGGCGCCCTAGCGCTAGCTCCAATTGCCTCAAAAGCCCACATGAACGGCATGTATGCAACCCAGGCGGCCGCTGCCAAGCGCGCTGTAGAGCTGAAATGTGAGGGTACGTTTAAGATGGACGATATGTACATGCCCTGTTCATCTGAACGGGCCCTGCACGAAGCACTCCAAAAATCACGGTGATGGCCAGCAAAAAACATCTGCCCAGAAAACTGCACCGCTCCCTGGTGCCGATCGCGGCAATTCCACTGGTATTGACCTCCCTTTCGGGATCCCTCTATGGCGCATTGATTTCTGCCGATATAGAAGTTCCCTGGTTGCTCAGGTTGCATACCGGCAACTTTGGTCTGCTAAATCTGCAGCCATATTATTCAACGGTCCTCGGTGTGCTCACGGTGTTTATTGCCGTCTCTGGTGTGGCGATGATGGTCGGAGGTCGTCGCCCCAAAGACAGTCCATCCGCCTGAAGGGGCCGGGCAAGCTCGGGCCATGGACCCCTCCATGGATTGCGCTAGCCGGCCTTTAGCAGTCAGAATTGCTTCGCAAGTGTGTCTGCAACTGCTAGTGCAATCTTCTTGCCAAGATCCTATCTCGACCACTCCTCTGCGATCATTTCTGTTTGCTGAAGCACCAAATCAATTGCTACCGCCTCCTGATCCGGCGGATATTTATAGCGCCTGAGCAGGGCCTTGACCATTGTTCGCAACCTGGCCCGCACGTTCTCTTTGTATTGCCAATCGATACTCAAGTTATTTCTGAGTTTTTCTGCGAGTTCCCGCGCCATTTGAGTAAGCACCTGATCGCCCATAAGCTCTTGAGCTGACCAGTTATTTGCCAGGGCGTCATAGAAGGCAACTTCAGCGGCAGACAAACCCATCGCCTCCACCTTCTCTACTTGATCACGGAACTGCTTTGCCATCGCAATCAGTTCCTCAATCACCTGGGCAGCCTCGATGGAGCGGTTGGCATATTTGGTGAGCGAAGCCTGCAGCAATTCACTGAACCGCCTCTGCTTCACCACATTTGTATTGAAACGGCTTTTAATCTCATCCCTTAGCAGGCGTTGCAGCAGTTCAACCGCCAGATTCTTCTGGGGGATTTTGCTCACCTCCGCCAGGAACTGATCCGAGAGGATGCCGATGTCTGGCTTTTGCAGACCAGCCACCTTGAAGATATCAGTGATGCCAGCTGCCACCAATGACTCAGACAGCAATTGGCGCAACTCAAAATCAACATTTTTAGGGGAGCCACCATCGCCATCCCCTCCATCCCCCTTGATCATTAGTGCTCGAATCGCCTGAAGAAAAGCCACCTCTGGATCAAGCACCATCGCTTCATCAAGTGTTCCGCAGAGGGCAAATGCTTTCGTTATTGCCAGCACGGTATCGCAATATCGCTTTTTGCCATCTGGCAACCCAAGCAGGTGACCCAAGCAGTTGGGTAGCAGTTGCAATGCCTTGTTTGGATCCATGAAACCACCCCAGTCGATGGGATGGAGTAGATCACGGGCAACCTGCAGTTTCTCCTTGAGAATCCGGAGCGCCTCACTGGTATCAATCGTTGGAGCACCCTTGCCCTTCGATGCGGTGTAGGTGGCCAGTGCTTCCTTGAGTTGGGGGGCGATGCCGATGTAATCCACCACCAGACCGCCTGGTTTGTCCTTGAATACCCTGTTTACTCGGGCAATCGCCTGGGCCAGGTTTGCCCCCTGCATTGGTTTGTCCACATACAGCGTGGCTAGGCATGGAGCATCAAACCCTGTTAACCACATATCTCTAACGATCACGATCTTGAGCGGATCAACAGGATCCTTGAACCGTTTCTCTAGATCTTTCTTTTGCTGCTTGCTGGTGTGGTGGGGTTGGAGGTGCTCCTGGTCTGAGGCCGCTGCCGTGATCACCAGCTTGATGGCACCTTTTTTCGGGTCGTCATCGTGCCAGTCAGGGCGAATAGCAACGATGGCGGCGTAGAGGCGAGCACAGATATCCCTACTCATCGCCACCAGCATCGCCTTGCCTGGTTGGCTGCGGCACCTTTGCTCAAAATGGGAGATCAAATCCGCTGCCACTTCGATTAGGCGTGGTTCAGCGCCAACCAGTGCTTCCAGTGCTGCCCACCTGCTCTTTGCCCTTTCGGCGGCGGGGATGTCATCTTCTTCTGAGAACAGCTCATCCACCCGCTCATCCACCTGGGGCAGCAGTGGTTGCTTGAGCGCCAGTTTGGCCAGGCGGGATTCGTAGTAGATCGGCACCGTGGCGCCGTCTTCCACTGCCTGTTGAATGTCGTAGATGGAGATGTAGTGCCCAAACACCGCCTGGGTGTCACGGTCGTCTTGGGAGATGGGGGTGCCCGTGAAGGCAAGGAAAGTGGCCTGGGGCAGGGCATCCCGCAATGCTTTTGCCAGCCCATAATTGATCTCACCTGTCTTGGTGTCCAAGCGCCCTTTGAAGCCATATTGAGTGCGGTGTGCCTCATCACAGATCACCACGATGTTGTGGCGCTGGCTCAGGGCAGGGAACCTGTCTTCCCCTGGTTCGGTGGCGAACTTCTGAATGGTGGTGAAGATGATGCCACCGCTGGGGCGGTTGCCCAGTAGATCCCGCAGTTCCTGGCGACTGACTGCCTGCTTGGGGGATTCGCCCAGCAAATCACCCGCCCCAGCAAACACCCCGAACAGTTGCCCATCCAGGTCTTGGCGATCGGTTACCAGCACCAGGGTGGGATTTTCCAGGCGCGGATCGCTGAGCAACTTGCCCGCCAGACAGGCCATCTCGATGCTCTTGCCTGCGCCCTGGGTGTGCCAAACCACGCCACCTTTTTTATCGCCATCAGGTCTGCTTGCTGCCACCACCCGCTCAACTGCTTCTCTGACTGCGTGGAACTGGTGATAGGCGGCGATCTTTTTGATGATCTGCCCGTCTTCCTCAAACAGGCAAAAACGACGAACAAACTCCAGCAGGCGCCCCTTGTCGAAAATGCCCCGCACCAGGGTCTCCAGGTCCCGGTATTTGCCCAGCGGATCAACTTCGTTGTTCTCGCCATCGATCGTGCGCCAACGCTGGAACCGTTCCCGATCAGCACTCAAGGAGCCCAACCTTGCCTGGATGCCATCGCTGATCACCAGCAGCACATTGGCCATGAACAGATCTGGAATGTCTTGCTTATAGGTTTGAAGTTGGTTGAATGCCGCCCAGATGCCAGCCTTCTCATCGGCGGGGTTTTTCAATTCGATCACCGCCAGTGGCAAACCGTTCACATAGACCACCAGATCAGGGCGGCGGTTGTGCTTGGTGCCCTGGATCGCCAACTGATTCACCACCAACCAGTCGTTGGCGGCGGAGTTGTCGAAGCCGATCACCTTGAGGCGGATCCCCACCTGCTGGTTCCCATCCATATAGGTGATGGGCAATCCCTGGGTCATCCAGCGGTGGAAGTTGCGGTTGGAGGCCAGCAACCCAGGCACATTGGGGTTCGCCAGTTGGAGCACCGCTGATTCGATGCTGCTCGCTGGAACACCCGGGTTCAGGCGCTGGAGTGCTGAACGCAGGCGACCCGTGAGGATGACTTTCCTGTAGTCGCTGCGTTCGGGGGTAGGGCCATCGCGATCAAGATCAGGGGCAAAGACATGGCTATAGCCCAGTTCCTTGAACCACTCAAGGCACTGCTGCTCCAGATGGTCTTCTGTGATCAGAGCCATGGGAGGAGACCAAAGAATCTGCAGATGGCCTTCGGCGTGCGGGAGATCAGTGACCCAGGGAAAGCCTTCACTGCGAGGCGGCTTGCGGCAGAGGATTCATACATCAGCAACACTCCAGGCGGACAGCTGCTGCTGCAGACGAGGCAGATCTGTTTGCACGATCTCCCAGATCACCGAAAGGCTGAGGCCGAAGTATTCATGGGCGATCCGATTGCGCAAACCATTGATCGCAATCCAGTCGATGTCTGGATGATTCTCTTTGACCGAAGCAGGCAAGCATCGGGCCGCTTCACCAATGACCAACAGGTTGTGAACAACGGCATCCACCGTGCGGGTATCAGATTGGAAGTCTGTAAATGTCATCGCGTCGACATAGCTAGCAATCTTCTCGATTGCTTCCTGCATATCGGCAACGAACAGCGACCAATCACGGCGCGACATGGATCAGCGAGGCAAGGATGGAGTCGCGGCGATTGGGCTTGATACCGTCTGCGGCGAGAAGATCGACGCGCTTGCCGAGCAGTGCCTCCAGACGGTCGGCGAGATGCATGAAGCCAAATCCCATGGGCCTACTGAGGTTCACCAGAAGGTCGATGTCGCTTTGGGGGGTCTGCTCGTCGCGGGCATAGGAGCCGAAGAGTTCAAGGCTGGCGATAGGGAACTCTTTGGCCAAGTCAGCGTAATTCTCGCTGAGGACGGCAATAATTTGAGACTTTGTCAGTAGATTGCCCGCACTTGAAACTGACATGACCGACATTAGGATTTTATCATTCTAGCCTATCTCGGGCTATGCGCAGGTCGCTGTCCAAGTCCTTGTGCTGTCAACAGGTGATGGGTGAGCTCGGCTATCTGGCCCTGGCTCAGCCAGACGGTGTCAGCCTCCAGGCGCACATCAAGTGTGACTTGGCCGTCGGCAGCCTGGAACAGGATGACCTGATCAAGGCACTGCTGCTCCAGATGGTCTTCTGTGATCAGGGCCATCAGAGCTGATCCTCCAGCAGAGCCATCACCAGGCGGATCATCAGGGCTAATGCCGCCATGCCGTTGTCGGCGATGCGGGGCTGACCATCGGCAAGAAGCAGCAGCTGATTTCGGCGCAGGAACTCAAGGAACAGCAGGGTGCCGATGCGTTTGTTGCCATCGGCGAAGGGGTGGTCCTTGATCACGAAGTAGAGCAGATGGGCCGCCCGCAACTGGGCTGTGGGATAGAGGGGCTGGCCATCGAAGGTCTGCTCGATAGCTCCAAGGATGCCGGCCAGCGCCTGGCGGTTTTCTCGTCCGAACAATGGTGTGGCTTCGCCGCACCGGGAGAGGTCGTGGCGCAGGGTGCCGATGGCCCGCTGTGCCTCCGCCAAGCCCAGGGTCTCAGGTACGCCATCCGGTTCTGTGGTGGCGGGCGCGAGCCGATCTTCGTCGTAGGCGAGCAACCAGCGCCAGGCGCGGCTGTAGCGCTGCACCACCTCCAGCACCGCCTGGCCTTCATCGCTCACCAGGCCCCGGGCGCTGAGGGTGCGGGCCATCAGGGCCAGCGCTTGCTGCAGATCGCCGAGGCCCCGTTCCTGGAGGCGGCGTTGATGGAGCGTGTAGCCCTGGATCAAGTGCTGGCGCAGCACCTGGGTGGCCCAGATCCGGAACTTGGTACCACGGGGCGACTTGACCCGATAGCCCACGGAGATGATCACATCGAGGCTGTAGAAGCCCACGGGCCGGTCGGCACCGGCAATGTGCAAAAAATGCACATTGCTTTTCTCTGCCAGCTCCCCCTCCCGAAACACGTTGCCCACGTGGCGGGTGATCACCGAGCGCTCACGGCCAAACAGCTCAGCCATCTGGGCTTGACTGAGCCACACGGTGTCAGCCTCCAGACGCACATCAAGTGACACCTGGCCATCAGCGGCCTGGAAAAAGATGACCTGATCGAGGGCCTGCTGCTCCAGATGGTTTTCTGCGATCAGGGCCATCAGACACCAACCTCCTTAAGCATCTTCTCGGCATCAGGAATTCGGATTTCGCCGGAGATGAGTTTGGGGAGGAGGGCATCACGGATCTTTGAAAGGATTACTGATTGATCAGCATTCGCACTAATCCTACGCATCAAATAAGTCGCCAGTAATCCAAACTTCACGAGGATCTCTTCGGGTGGCAATGGCAAAGTGAATCCGCTCACGGCATCCGAAGGAACCCTTTGCCTCCCACTTGAACCAACCATATTCTGAATGGCATTATTTCTAAACACTTCAGATCTTGCCAAGTTGTAGGCGAAGGGATTGGCCTCTTCTCGCCTGCCACACATAACAATGAACTCGGTGGAACCCCAACCTATTTCTCCATCCTTGAGAAAGTCAACAAATGCTGTCTTGCCATTCTCCAGGCATGGCGTTATTCGAGCAAGCAAAGTATCTCCATTTCGAAACTTACTTCCAGACGAGAACTCACGACCAACAACATCTACAGCACTGTGACCGCTGGTAGGCACTCCCTTCATCTCTAAGTATGGAGAAACAGAACCTCTTTTCAGTTGGCGTGGCGGATCTATTTCAAGAATCTCATCTAAGCGACCTGTCTCCCACCCACACGGAATCTCCCCCAGTTCCGAATCCTCAAATGAATCTGGGAACAGGTCGCTGATTTCTGCTGGCAATCCAGTGGAGCGACCTTCTGCCTTCGCCCTGACTGGATCGAAATCCACAAACCACGACTTGAAGAGCGCCTTTGCCATTGCCTCCAAGGTTTCGTTGGTCTTGCGGTTTAGTTCGATCTTGTCGTCAAGGGTGCCGAGGATATGGGCGATTGCTTTTTGATTCGCAAGGTCAGGGGTTGGGATCGGTAGTGATTTAAGAACTGGTATTCGTAGATTGCTGACAGTAGAACCAGTTCCTTCGTGTGATCTGATCTCGTTTTGAACCCTATTGGATTGGAGTGCGTAAAGAAGGTATTTCCCGTCGCATCTTTCGTGGTCAGGTCGAAGCATTACCATCCGCTGACCGAGGCAGCATTTGAGGTCGTCTGGAATCAGGCATACCTCACCCATAGGCGCTTCCCTGGTGATTACAAGATCACCCGCTTGAACTTCTGCTCTTTTGCTGCGTTCTTGGTAATGATATTCATCTGTATAACTCGGGTTGCTCAGGTCAAGGCGACCATTCTTGATATTTGAACTCCTGAGAACAATGACTCCAGCATCCATCCAAACGGGCGTAGAGTGAGGGCAATCAATGACTTGCTCGCATAGTTCAGCAAGTGCCGTCGTCTCAACATCAGAACTCATATCCCAACCTCCTTAGATTCTCAGCAATCTGCTGATGCTTGCATGTCATACGCTCTCTCCTTCTGCCAGGTAGTTCTCCAGCCTGATCTTCAGGTCCGGCAGATCCGAATGAATGGCATGCAGCCTGCACCATGGCGTTGGCCAGGAAGTCTTCAAGCGGCAGAGAGCCAATGTAACTGTTGATCGAAGCGATGGCTTCAAGCGCATCTAGCAGTCGCAGCTTTGCAGTCTTTGCCATATTATAGATCAACCACTATCGTGCGATCCTTCTGAACCTCGGCCTTGAAATACGGGTTCTTAATCATCAGCTCTGTCAGCAGGTCCACGGGCCGTCCATAAAGAGCCTCCAGGGCATCGGCGAAGTCGCAGAAGCGACGTGCATAGCCTGGTTCGCGTCACCCTTTCATCTGCACGATGAAGTCAAGGTCGCTGTGGCCTGGATCAAACTCACCGCGAGCCGCTGAACCGAACAGCTCCAGCTTCTCTACGCCATAGCGCTCGCACAGCTCCCTCAATGGCTGCAGCTTCGCCTGCAGCAGCTCTGGCAGTCGCGCAGCTGTGGGTGTCATGGCTGCCCATCGCCCCGATAGATCACCATCCCCACTCGCTCGATATGTTCCAACAATGGCGCGTGGGTGATGGCCGCCAGGGCTTGCACATCAAAGCGGTACGGCAGGGGCAGCTCCTCCAGTTCGGCGGCAATTGCTTCGGCGCCAAGGGCTCCCAGGGAGCCGGCCAGGGCCAGGTCCACATCGGAGCGATCGCTGTGGGTGCCCTTGGCGCGGGAGCCGAACAGGGTGGCGCTCTCGATTTCCCGGTGCTGGCGCAGCACCGAGCGCACCAGCTCCAGTTCGCTGGCCATCAGGGGATCTCGGATCATGGCGTCACCTCCTGCTGCAGGAAGCTGAGCAGCCGCTCCATAGCCGGAAGATACTGCTGGTGAATGGCCTCCACCGCCTCTTCAAACACTGTTGGATTGTAGGTGTGGGAGAGCAAATTGCGATGGTCGAGCATGGCGATCCACACCTGGCCATCGGCGATCACCTTGGCGGCAAAGGCATCCTTGAGCACCTGGCGTGGCATCACCACCGCAAACACGAAGCCATTGGCCTCCATGTAATCCTTGGTGGTTTTCCAGGCCAGCTCGAAGCAGTATTCGAAGCGTTGGATCACCCCTTCTTTTTCCAGCTGGTTGAGGGCTGCAGGTCCATTCACCATGGCCTCGCGCAACAAGGCCAGCGCCCGCTCAAAGTTGCTCAGGCGCTGCTGCCAGCGGATGTCGGCGGCTGGTGTCATTCGGCTCCAAACCCCAACCAGGCCAGGTTACGGGTAATCGCCGCATCCAGTTTTGCTCCCTCTTCCTGCTGCAGCCTCAACCCCTCCGCCAACCTCCCCTGCCACAGCTTCAGATCCCCGTCCACAAAACCCACCAGATCAGCCAAAGCCACCCCCTGCTCCCAATCCCGCATCCGAGCGCAGCCTTCGAGCAGGGCATCGCCATCCGGCCAGATCTGCCGCAGGGATGGTTCCTCAACCAAGGCCACCCGCAGGGCTTCCTGCACTATTCCCAGTTGGCGTTGCACGGCGCTGCGGGTCAAATCATCTGCCAGGCAATTATGTAGACAATCCTTGACGGTGTAGCGCTCGATGGCGGTGATAGCCTGAAGGGCATGCCCTAGGCGGCGGCTGGCTTCTGGATTCATGGCTATAGGTCCAACTCTCCTGATGTCAATCCCTTTGCCTGAGCCATTTCCGGATTGTAGACATAGATAGAATCCTTGTGCATTCCCCAAGCCCTCACTGGATCAGCGAGCTTCTTGCGAAGTTCAATCTGTATCTCTTGGCATTCAGTATCAGTAGCCCATTCAGCATTAAGCACAACGATCAGATAAAATTGAAGATCTCTCAATGCACTGTTAAAAATGTAGGCCGGAACATCCGAAAGATCTGCTTCCGGCCTGAATGCGCCGACCTTGACACCAGCAATCATAGCGATAGCATTGGACAATTTACTGGCCCACTCTTGCAGATTCGCATCAAATTCTGCTGTATTTTCCTGCCTTGCGACGCTTGACTTTGCCTCAACAATCCACACCTTTGGTCGTTGGCTCGCCAAATCGGACCAGGCAAACTCAGCCATTTTAGGGATGCTATCCTTGCGGAAAAGCCCCTTTTGCTTGGAATGCTGCTCTAAGAGGAAAATACATTCTCTGCGGAATGGGCCAAACCACAATCCAGACTCAAAAAGCCTGAGATTGCCATCGGTATCAAGAACAACTGGAGAGGTGAGGCTCATAGGATCTCAATCTCCTGCCTGTAAAGCGCACCCACCTCATCGATCACAGGATTGTCGGGCATTCCTTCCAGCATGTTTTCAGCGCTCCAGCCTTCAGAATCTCCAGAAAGGACAGGGATAGATAGGGAATGCCGTTTGGCTATGAGATGAAGATTCTTGACCACGAAGTAAGAGTGGCTTGAGAGGAAGAACTGAATTCCCCTCTGCGCTAAGGTCGCAATGATTTCAAGGAACGTGCTGATCGCATGAGGATGCAGCGCAGACTCCGGCTCGTCGATGAAAACTACAGAATCAAGCCCCAGGGAACGGTTACCTAGGAGAGTGTCCAGAATGCCAATCTTTTTGATGCCTTCTGCAGCCATCCCAATGGCGAAGCGCTGGTTACCCTTCTTGTAAAACCACTTGCCAGAATCTTCTTCATAGATTACCTTGCCCCCGAGAAGCCCTTCCAGCTCATCGCGAGCATTTGCAAACTCATGATAGTTTCTTCCTTGCCTACTACCATGGCGAAGAGCGATGGCTAAATCATAATAGGTGTCATCAAAGCCGAATAGTTGATCCCGTTCCCGTGATTGCAGGATCAGCTGATGCAGCGACAACACCTCCTTTGCTGGTAGAAAGATGGAATTACTGGCCCGTGTTTCGCCACTCGTTTCCACGGATTGAATCTGCCGCCTCGTATCGCGGCCAAAACTATAGGAGAAACGATCGCCATCGATCTGGGCGTCAAAACGGAGCGGCTCCTGGCTGCCCTTGTTCACCAGATCGCCAATGCGCTCAGGCTGAAAAGTCCAGTACAACTTCTCGGCCAGGATCTGTGCGGCCGAGCGCGGCTCCTGGCCCCGGCCGTGCAGCTCCAAGGTGCGCATGGCCACATACAGGCTTTTAAGCACAAATGTTTTGCCACAGCCATTGCTACCGATCACCAAGTTAATCGGTCCCAGATTGTCCCAGCGAAGCTCGGAGATGGGGCCGAAGTTATCCCAGCAGCAGGATTCAATCACCGGAATACCTCTTGGCCATAATTGGAATTCTAGTACAAACCTGATTGTTCATGGCTCCGGATAGATCGCAATCAAAATTCACCAGGCGCTGCTGCCAGCGGATGTCGGCGGCTGGTGTCATTCGGCTCCAAACCCCAACCAGGCCAGGTTACGGGCAATCGCCGCATCCAGTTTTGACCCCTCTTCCTGCTGCTGCTTGAGCAATCCAGTGAGGCGCTTCATTTTCTCCTCAAAGGCCTCGCCATCATCTTCAACATCCGCTGCTCCCACATAACGACCAGGCGTGAGCACAAAACCATTTTTCTCGATCTGCTCTAACTTGGCGTTGTAGCAGAAACCAGCGACATCCTCATAAGCAGCAGACACCTCGCCATCGCCACGCCAGGCGTGAACGGTGTCGCCAATCTTGGCAATATCCTCATCCGTAAGCACTCGCTCTACCCTGGTCTTCATCGTGCCCAGCTGGCGGGCATCAATAAACAGCGTTTCTCCACGCCGATCACGACCGCGCTGGGTTTTGTCATTGGTGAGGAACCACAGGCAAACAGGAATCTGGGTGTTAAGGAATAACTGCCCTGGCAGCGCCACCATCACCTCAACCACATCACCCCGCACCATCGCCTCCCGGATCTGCCCCTCGCCGCTCTGGTGGGAACTCATTGATCCATTGGCCAGAACTACACCCGCTTCCCCGCCAGGGCGTAGTTTCCAGAGCATATGTTGTAACCAGGCATAGTTCGCATTGCCTACAGGTGGCCTGCCATAAACCCAGCGTGGGTCGCTCTCATATTTCTCTCCGCCCCAATCGGAAATATTGAACGGTGGATTGGCAAGGATGTAATCAAACTTCTGATCAGGGAACTGATCTCTGGCAAAGGTGTCGGCAGGTTCCTGGCCCAGATTCACATTAAATCCACGAATCGCCAGGTTCATCGCTGCCAACCTCCAAGTAGTTGGGTTGCTTTCCTGCCCATAGATCGAGGCATCATCACGCTTGCCCCCATGGGCCTGGATGAATTTCTCGCTCTGAACGAACATCCCACCAGACCCGCAACAGGGGTCATAAATTCGACCCTTATGGGGTGCCAGCACAGCAACCAGCGTTTTCACCACATGGGCAGGCGTATAGAATTGACCGCCCTTCTTGCCTTCTGCGCTGGCAAACTGCCCGAGGAAATATTCGTAAACTTCGCCCAGCACATCGCCTGATCGCTGGTGATCACCAAAACCAATGGTGGAGATCAGATCCACCAGTTCACCCAGTCGCCCTGGTTCCAGTTGGGCAGCGCCAAACCGCTTATCCAGCTTGCCCCTCAGCGTGGGGTTCTCGTTCTCGATGGCAACCAGTGCCTTATCGATTAGTTGACCAATATCAGCTTGCTTTGCCCTTGCTCTTAGCGATTCCCAGCGAGCATCCGTAGGCACCCAGAACACATTCTCCTGGGTGTAGTAGTCACGATCTTCCAGTGCCGCCTGGTGATCAGCAGGGTCATCACCCAGGTAGAAGTCGGATTCAGGGTTGGAAACAGTTTGCAGCACCTTGCCTTGCTGGGCGGCAAAGGTATCTGAAATGTATTTGAGAAAGATCAAACCCAGCACCAGATGTTTATATTCCGCCGCATCCATCTGGGCACGAAGTTTGTCGGCACTCGCCCAGAGCACTGCCTTGAAATCCTTGGCGGGTGCCTCCTGCTTCGCTCTGCCGCGACCCCGCTTGGGCGCTGGTTCCGCCTCTGATCTCACCGATGCCAGCAGGTCATCCAGACCGCCCAGATCTTCCCCCAGATCCTCGTCGTCTGCTTCTGGGATGGTGAAGGTCGCTGAGTCGGTCACTGGCGCCTGTTGCCGTGGCCCCAGTGTCGCTGCTGGAGTCGTGTTTTGTCTCCCTTGAGAGCGCCATCAATCGCTATGCAAAATCTGCATGAACAGCAGCTGTAGAGCACCCGCAGCGGCGTTGGGCCAACGGGCCAACCGGTAAGGCGAAGCTTCCATACGCTGAGGTATAGCTCGTTGCCAGCTCATGGGCCTTCTCACCGTCACGGCCAAGGGCCAGGTCACGCTGCGGCAGGAGTTGCTGCGGCATCTTGGCGTCAAGCCGGGCGAGCAGATCGAGGTGTCCGCCCTTCCCGGCGGGCGGATTGAGGTGCGTGCTGCCCAACCATCCGCTTCGATCGAGGGGTTCATCGGACTGCTGGCCGGCCGCAGCAGCAAGACCGCCAGCCTGGAGGAGATCCAACAGGCGGCCGCAAAAGGCTGGAGCGGCGAGGCTTGAACATCACAGCCGATACCAATGTGCTGGTGCGTGCCCTGCTGGCGGATGAGCCCGCCCAGGCCGCAGAAGCGAGCCGGGTGATGCGAGAAGCCACCTCCATCGCCGTTCCCCTGCCCGTCCTCTGCGAGCTGGTCTGGCCCTGCTGGAGGCCGGTGGTGACTTCGCCGATGGGGTGATCGCCCATCAAGGGCAGTGGCTGGGTGGCGACACCTTTGTGTCCTTTGACCGCCAGGCGGTGGCTCTGCTGCGGGAGCAGGGGGTGGCCACGCAGCTGTTGCCATCGAGGTTGTAATCGCTCACGGGCTCCGACTCAAGCTCCGAACCGATCTCCGAACCCAGGGCGGCGTAGGTGGTGAGGGCATTGCGCAACTCCTGGATAATGTCGGCGGTGCGCCTCGGTTGCGCGCCTGCTCGCTTAGTCGCTCAGGCGCTGCCGGGCTTCTGTTTGAGATGGCGCTTCTGTTTTAGCTAGCGCCCAGCTTTGTTCTGCTGCGGTGAATAGCCCTGCCATTCAACCCATGACGACAACCACCGCTACTCTTGACGCCCTGCGCTCCGGTGAGCTGAAGGGGATCACGCGGCTGGATCTTACCTGTGATCTGCAGGAATTCCCGCGGGAAATCTTCGAGCTGGCCGACAGCCTTGAGGTGCTAAATCTCTCGGGCAACTCGTTATCCGCGCTCCCGGACGACTTACCGCGCCTGGGCAAGTTACGGGTGATTTTTTGCTCGGAAAATCGCTTTACCCAGCTGCCCGAGGTGCTGTCCTCCTGCACTCAGCTTGAGATGGTGGGATTTAAAGCGAACAGCATTCGCGAGGTTGCGGCTGCCGCCATTTCCCCCGGGTTGCGCTGGTTGATCCTCACGGATAATCAGGTTTCGGCGCTTCCAGACTCAATCGGCAGCTGTACGCGTCTGCAAAAACTAATGTTGGCCGGCAATCAACTGGCAGTTTTGCCGGAGGCGATGCGCGGCTGCGTTGGGCTTGAGCTGTTGCGGATTTCAGCCAACCGGTTCAATGTTTTGCCGGATTGGCTGCTGCAATTACCCCGGTTAACCTGGTTGGCGTTTGGCGGAAATCCGGTTTCGGCGGCGCCGCGCCCCCCGAGTGCGGCCGTGGCCCGCCTGCAATGGGCTGATATTGAATTGGGTGAAAAACTCGGCGAAGGCGCCTCGGGAGTGATTCACAAAGCTCACTGGCAGCCTTCGCCGCTGGAGGCCGGGCATCCCGTGGCGGTGAAACTGTTTAAGGGGCAGGTCACCAGTGACGGGTTTCCCGCGGAAGAAATGGCGGCTTGTTTGGCTGCGGGTAATCACGCTCACTTGATCGGCGTGATTGGTGAACTCACCGGGCACCCCGCCGGCACCAGCGGCTTGGTGATGCCCTGGGTAGACCCAGGGTTCCGCAATCTGGCGGGCCCGCCCAGTCTGGCGACTTGCACGAGGGACATTTACGGGAACGACCAACGTTTCTCCCTGGCCTTGGTGCTGGATATAGCGAAGGGCTTGGCCGCTGCCGGCGAGCACCTGCACGCCCGGGGGATTTCGCACGGGGATTTTTACGCGCACAACGTGCTTTACCGCCCCGCGGGCGGCTGCTTTTTGGGGGACTTCGGGGCGGCCTCCTTCTACCCGCCTCAGCCAAGTGGAGGCGTCAACCCGTTCGAGGCGCTGGAGGTGCGCGCCTTCGGCTGTTTGCTTGGCGAATTACTGGAGCGCAGTGAACCAGAAACTGAACCCGAACAGAACCTGCGCCTGCAATCGTTAAAAGCGCTGCAACTGCGCTGCATGGCACCAGTGGCGGCAAGCCGGCCCCGCTTCGCCGAGCTGGTGGCAACGCTGCAATCGCTGCGACCTTAAGCCCGCAGCTTGGGCCTTGGCGGCAGGAACCCATAGGTGCAGCGGCTGACCCACGAGCCGCCCAGCAACGGGCGCCGGGCGCCATAATCTAACGAAACCGCCGGGCCAGCCGCCTTGACCCTGCCGCAGGACCCGCCGGGGACGGCCGCCAACCGTCTCCCCCTCCCGTCTGAATTAATTGCCCCCGGGGCCGGGGCACCAATTCAGCCAGCCGAACAGCCCGGCGCTGATCCCCTGTTGTGCGGCCACTGCGGTCGCACCGCCAACAACGGTATTTCCTGCCAGGGGTTTTGCGTTGCCGACTCTGGCTATTGAGCCAGGAAGCCCCCGGAAACCTGCCCCCTTTAGCTGCGGTTGCGGGGCGGCAGCGGTGAGCCAAAACGCAGGGCCTGGCGCCAACGGCCGGCCTGGAGCCAGGCGCCGGCGGCCCCCAGGGCCAGGGCCATAGCTGCCGCCCCGGCAGCGCTGGGCCCCCACCAGGCGGCGGCCACCAGGGCCAGGGCCGCCGCCGGCACCGAGCCCAGGCGCAGCACCGCCAGGCGCCGATCGGCGCTGCGGCAGCTGTGGCAGTGGCGGGTGTGGCTATCAAACCGCTCCAGCAGCGGTAGTTCATTGAGCCGCTCCGGCAGGGGCGCCCCAGGGAAGGGGCCGCCGCCCACCAGCTCCACCCAGTCGTGCAGGGCGCTCACGTAAACATCGGAGCGGGTGGCCAGGTAGCAGGCCCGGGCAAGGGCGGTGCCACCTCCTTGCGCCCCCAGCAGCCGCTCCTCCAGCACCCGCTCCTGCCAGTGCAGGAACAGCTGGTCGTCTTCCAGCACCACGTGGTTGCCGAGGTGTTGCAACCACTCGGGCCGCAGCTTCAGCAGCCGACCCGGCCAGGGGGAACCAAAGAAAAAGGGCAGCCGCACGAACAGCCGGCAGGCACCGCGGCGGATCGGGGTGGCATAGACCACCGTCTGGAAGCGGGCGCCCGCCTTGGTGGTG
>JBIKVR010000005.1:0-46861 GCA_044356735.1 Prochlorococcaceae cyanobacterium | reverse complement strand
CTCAACTGGTCGTCTCAACTGGTCGCCTCAACTGGCCACCATCACCGCAGCCCAGAACCTTGCCTCACACCAGCAGGTTGAAGGAGGTGACCACCTGCTGGAACAGTCCCTTCACCTTGGGCCAGCGGATCTCGTTGGTGCTGGCGGCGAATGTGTAAAGCCGGCCCCGGTCCACCACCACCGTGGCCAGTTCGTGGCGGTCGCGGTCGGCCAGATGCACGCTGTATTCCAGGTCGTAGAAGCTGCGACCGCCCACTTCCCGCTGCTCGGCATGCACCAGTTCCGCCTGGCGGCCGCTGCCCTCGGGGGCGATGGCGCTGCGGCGCAACTGCTCACCCACGGCGATGGCGCTGCCCAGGGCCGTCAAATTGCTGTCATCTTTCACATCCGACACCACCAGCGACAGGGTTTCGTCGCTGTTGATCAGGTCGTGGAATACCACCTGCGGCCCGCCGCTCACCTGCACCCGGGTCCAGCCGGTGGGATAGAGAAAGGCATAGCGTCCATCCGGGCTTTGATAGGCGTTCAGGCCCGCCGCCGCCGCGCTGCAGCCGGCCAGCACCGCCGCCATCACTAGCGCCAGGAGCGACAGGCCAGGGCGCGGCAGCAGTCGGCGCAGGTGGTCCATGGGGGCAAGGGAATGGGGATCGAACCATTGTGCTGGCCTGGCCCCCCGCTCCAGCCACCTGGAATTGCTCGCCGCCTAGATTTGATCAAGCTGCTGCCGAGCCCTGAGCGGCTACACCCGACCCCTGGCCCGGCTGATTGAACAGTTCGAGCGGCTGCCGGGCATTGGCCCCCGCACAGCCCAGCGGCTGGCGCTGCATCTGCTGCACCAGCCCGCCGAACAGACCCGCAGCTTCGCCGACGCCCTGCTGGCGGCCCGCAGCCAGGTGGGCCAATGCCAGCGCTGTTTTCACCTCTCCGCCGATCCCCTCTGCGAGATCTGCCTCAACGATTCCCGCAACAACGGCCTGCTCTGCGTGGTGGCCGACTCCCGCGACCTGCTGGCCCTGGAGCGCACCCGCGAGTTCCAGGGCAGCTACCACGTGCTCGGCGGCTTGATCTCGCCCATGGATGGCATCGGCCCGGAACTATTGCAAATCAAACCCCTGGTGCAGCGGGTTGCCGCCGACGACTTCCAGGAGGTGATCCTGGCCCTCACCCCCAGCGTGGAGGGCGACACCACCAGCCTCTACCTGGCCCGCCTGCTGAAGCCATTTACGGCAGTGAGTCGGATCGCCTACGGCCTGCCGGTGGGCGGCGAACTCGACTACGCCGATGAGGTAACCCTCGCCCGGGCCCTGGAGGGCCGCCGGCCAATGGATTAAGGCGATGAATCAATGCGATGAATTAGCGCGATGACCCCCAAGTAATTGCTATTAAATAGTGCTCTCAGCCACCCAACCTGTTATCTCCCCTGAAGCGATAGCCATTCCCACTGCAAAAAACCGAGCCCCAGCCATTCCATGAGTCGCCCCAGCCAATACCGCAGCATCGCCCCGGCCGAGCGGTTGCCGGCCTGGTTGCGCTCGCCCATTGGCAATGCCTCTCAGCTGGCGGCCGTGCAAGCGGTGGTGAAGCAACAGCGGCTGCACACCATCTGCGAAGAGGGGCGCTGCCCCAACCGCGGCGAGTGCTATGCCGCCGGCACCGCCACCTTCCTGCTGGGGGGGCCGATCTGCACCCGCAGCTGCGCCTTCTGTCAGGTGGACAAGGGCCAAGCACCGGCCCCCCTCGATGCCGGCGAGGCCGAGCGGGTGGCCGAAGCGGTGCAACATCTGGCCCTGCGCTATGTGGTGCTCACCGCCGTCGCCCGCGATGATCTGCCCGACCACGGCGCCCAGCTGTTCACCGCCACGATGGCGGCCATCTGGCGCCGCAATCCGCTGGTGCAGATCGAGGTGCTCACCCCCGATTTCTGGGGCGGCCACGCCAACGAAGCCGAGGCCATAGCCGCCCAGCGCCAGCGGCTGCAGACCGTTTTAGCGGCCGGGCCGGCTTGCTTCAACCACAACCTGGAAACCGTGGAGCGGCTGCAGGGGCAGGTGCGTCGCGGCGCCACCTACCGCCGCTCCCTGGCCCTGCTGGCCGCGGCCCGCGAACTGGCGCCAACCATTCCCACCAAATCGGGCCTGATGCTGGGGCTTGGCGAAGCCTTTGAGGAGGTGGTGGCCGCCATGGAGGATCTGCGGGCCGCCCACTGCCAAAGGCTCACCCTGGGCCAATACCTGCGCCCCTCCTTAAACCACATCCCCGTGGCGCGCTACTGGACGCCCGAGCAATTTGAGCAGCTGGCCGCCATCGCCTGGGAGCTCGGTTTTGTCCAGGTGCGCAGCGGCCCCCTGGTGCGCAGCAGCTACCACGCCGGCGACTCCGCTGGCAATCCTCTCGGGGCCTAGCCCCGCGGCCCCGCGCCGCGCCGATCGAGCAGAGCCCAGCAGCGCTCCAAGCCCTCGGCGCAGTTTCCCTGCATCAGCAGGCCGGAGCCGCCCCACACCAGCCGCAGGGCCAAATCCAGAGGCCCCGCCCCCACCTCCCGCAATGGCGTGAAACCCAGGCGCTGGAAATAGCGCACCAGCCGCCGGTGCTGTTCCTCCCCATCGCGGATCGCCAGCAGGCGGCCCCTGCGGCAGGGGCTGCACTCCAGCGCCCAGGCGAAGGTGGCCGCCCAAATCAGCAGGCCCACCCCGTGGCTGCGCTCCCCCTGCACCCGCATCGTGTCCAGCTGCAGGCCATCGGGCCTGGGCAGGGTCCAGGCCTTGAGCTCCCCCAACAGCAGCGGCGCCTGGCCTGGCTGGGGTCTGGCCACCACCACCCTCAGCCCCTGCAGACCAAAACCCTGGTTCACCCGCAGGCGCAACAGCAGCCCCCGCCGCGCCGCCCGCCGCTCCACCGCCTCCAGGTTTAGCGACTGCAGGTTTAGCAACTCAAGGCTGATGCTCATGGCGAGGCCTCCAGGTTCAGCGCCGTCATGGCGAATCCCCCGTCATGGCGAATCCTCCGGGACAAATGGTTCGGCCGTGAGCACCGCCGCCAGGGGCAGAGGGCCATAAATGTGGGGGAACAATTCACTACCTTTTTCACCCCCCTCGCTACTCCCTACTTCACCAGCTTCAGCCGTCTCCAACGGGCCCCCTGATCCGCTCGCCTCCCCGACAGCCTCGGCACTCCCCGCGTGGGCTGGCTCAAAGCGCAGCGGTGCCGTGAGTCGCTGGGGATCGATCGTGAGCAGCGTTACGGGCCCCGCATCGCCATAGAAGCGCCGATAGGTGGCGGCCAATTGATCAGCCCGGCTGGCATGGATGAACCCCACCTGCTCCAGGGACAGGCCGCGGGTGGAGCGGCGGTAACTGCCCTGGCGCTGGGCCGCCTGCCACTCCTCGGTAAGGGCCAGGTGGTAAATCCAGCTCGGCGAGCGCCAGGGCTGGCGCAGCCCCCAGGGGGGCACCAGCACCGCCGCCATCGCCGCAGAGGTCATCCCCCTGTGCAGCCACCGCTGCAGGGCGGTCAAATCCGATTCGGCATCAAAACCGGAGGGATCCGCCAAGCGGAATTGGCGCACGAAGGGCAGCAGGGCCGCATCGGCCAGGGAGGGCCGCTCGCCCAGCAGCCAGGATCCCCGGCCCCAGCCCAGATAGTTTTGACCACAGCAATCACTAGGCATTTCTTGAGGTATTTCTTGTGGTATTTCTTCAGCTATCTCCTTGGCCCCATCTCCGCTAGCGTAGCTACCGGCCGCATTTGCAGCCATTTCCTCGGTCATCTTCCTGGCCCCAGCTCCAGCGATCTCCCCGGTCATCTCGCCGGTTCCAGCCCCTCCCTGCTCCAACCGGCGGTTCCACTGCCTCAGGATGGCCAGCGCCGCCGCCCGGTGCTCTCCGGGCTCCGCTGCCGGATAGCGGTGGGCATATTTGAACCGGTCCAGATGGTATTTGAAGGGGCCGTCGTTTTGTTCGATTAAAGCGGCCATCTGGCGGCGCTGTTCCGCCGCTTCTGGGCCGGGCCCCAGCCGTTGCCAATCGCCTGGATCGTGGCGATCCAGGGCCCAGGCCATGATCGCCAGGCTCTGCTCCAGCACAGTTGGGCCCCGGGCACCATTGGCCGGAATCAGTAGCACCGGCACGGTGCCCTTGGCGGAGGCCCGCAGCAGCTCTGGCGGTTTGGCCCGCAGGGCCACCTCCCGCAACTCCAGATCCAGCCCCGGCCGCAAACCGGCCACCTGCAGGGCCAGCCGGGCCCGGATCGCATAGGGACAGCGCCGGAAGCTGTAGAGGATCGGAACGGCGCCAGGCTTGTGGGCCATCACTGGGTCCATCACTGGGACCATTGCCGGGTCCATCGCTGGGGCCATCGCTGGGGCCATCTCCGGGTGCATCGCTCAGGGCCCAGCGCTGGCCGGCCCGGGGGGAGCGCCGATATGAACAGTACCCCTGGCTGCGGCCAGCTCCATCTGCCGCTGGCGATCGGCGAAGCGGGCCCGATCGGCCTCGCTGAAGCGATCGATGCAGTGAATACAGCTCACGCCCTTCACATAGCTTTCCAGCTGGCGCTGCGCCGGCGATAGGGGTAGACCGCAGGCATGGCAGAGGCTATGCACACCTGGCTCCAGGTTGTGGTTGACGGCAACCCGCTTATCAAAAACATAACATTCCCCCTGCCAACTACTTTGCGCTTCTGGAATCTGCTCCAGATAATTAAGAATGCCCCCCTGCAAATGGTGAACATCCGTAAAACCCTGCTGTAAGAGATAGGAGCTGGCCTTCTCGCAGCGGATGCCGCCGGTGCAGAACATGGCGATGGCGCGGGGCTGGCGCCGCTGCACCAGGGGCCGCAGCACCCGCTCCACCCAGGCCGGGAATTCGCGAAAGCTGCTGGTCTTGGGATCAATGGCCCCCGCGAAGCTGCCAATCGCCACCTCGTAGTCGTTGCGGGTGTCCACCACCAGGGTGTGGGGGTCGCGGATCAGCTCATCCCACTGGGCCGGCGCCACGTAGGTGCCCACCCGCTCGGCGGGTTTTACATCGGCACAACCCATGGTGACGATTTCGCTCTTCACTCGCACCTTGAGCCGATGAAAGGCCTGGATGGGGGCCTGGCTGAACTTGGCCTGCAGTCGCTCCAGGCCCTCGATGCCCCGCAGCCAGCTCAACACCCGGGCCACGCCAACCGGCGAGCCGCTGATCGTGCCATTAACCCCCTCGCTGGCCAACAGGATCGTGCCCCTCACACCGGCCGCCGCCGCCAGCTCCCGCAATTGATTGCGCAGTTCCTCCAGCTGATTCAGCGCCGTGAAGCCATAGAAGGCGGCCACCTGCAGGGGCTCTGGTGGGGCGGAATCTGGTGGCGCGGGCTCTGGCTGCAAGGACGTGACCTCCCGCGGACCTAGCCCGCCAACCTGAGGTTGCATCGCTGGGCTAAACCCAGCGCCGCTGTCTGCGGCAGCCCTGGCGCTCGGACCGTTCATGCCGTCACTCAGGCCTCGGTTTCCGTCCAGGCGCTCACCCCGGCGGCGGCCAGCAGCTCCCGATCGGCGCTCACATCGGGATTGCCGGTGGTGAGCAGGGTGTCGCCGTAGAAAATCGAATCGGCGCCGGCCAGCAGACAGAGCAGTTGGGCCTCGCGAGTGAGGCCCTCGCGGCCGGCGCTTAGCCGCACGCGGCTGTGGGGCATGAGGATGCGGGCGGTGGCCACCATGCGCAGCAGATCGAGGGGATCCACCGGCGGCTGCTGCTCCAGGGGCGTTCCCTCCACGGCCACCAGGGCGTTGATCGGCACACTCTCGGGATGGGGCTCCAGGCAGGCCAGCACCTGCAGCAACGAGGCCCGATCCTCGATGCTCTCGCCCATGCCGATGATGCCGCCGCAGCAGAGGTCGATGCCGGCCCGGCGCACCCGCGCCAGGGTTTCCAGCCGCTCCTGAAAGCTGCGGGTGCCAATGATTTTCGAGTAATGCTCCGGGCTGGTGTCCAGGTTGTGGTTGTAGGCGGTAAGGCCCGCTTCCGCCAGGCGACTGGCCTGGCTGTCGCTGAGCATCCCCGCCGTTACGCAGGCCTCCAGCCCCAGCTGCCGCACGCCCCTCACCATCTCCAGCATCGCCTCGAAGGGGGCCCCGTCGCGGATGTCGCGCCAGGCCCAGCCCATGCAGAAGCGATGGGCGCCGGCATCTCGGGCGGCCCGGGCCCTCTCCAGCACCGGCTGCACCTGCAGCGCCAGCTCCGGCCGGCCGGCCAGATCGCTGCTGTGATAAACCGACTGGGGGCAGTAGGCGCAGTCCTCCTCGCAGCCGCCCGTCTTCACCGACAGCAGCGAGGCCAGCTGCACCCGATAGCCCGGATTCGCCTGGCGATGCACGGCCTGGGCCCGCCAGAGCAGATCCACCAGGGGCAGCTCCAGCAGCGCCTGGATCTCCGCCTTGCTCCAGTCATGGCGCATCAGCGGAGGCTGGCCAGCGGCCTCGGGGGCAGGCGCTGCTGCGTTGGCAGCGGCGGCAGCGGCGGCAGCGGCGGCAGCAGTGGCAGCGGCGGCGGCGACAGCGGGCTTGGCGGCGATGAGGGTCAAGGGCGGAGGGGAAGAGAGAGGCGGAACTGTTAACTCATTGAATAACTAACTCGTCGAATCGACGCCGCCGAAGCGGCGCTTTCGCCCTTGAAAGTCGAGCAGGGCGCCAAGCAGAGCCTGCTGATTGAAATCGGGCCAAAGCACATCGGTGATGTGCAGCTCGGCATAGGCCAGTTGCCAGAGTAGGAAATTGCTCAGGCGCTGTTCGCCGCTGGTGCGAATCAATAGGTCGGGGTCCTGTTCCCCGGCCGTGTGCAGTTCCCCGGCAAAGCAAACCTCGTCGATGGCCTCCGGATCCAGCTCGCCGCGGGCGGCCCGGGCGGCCAGATGGCGGGCGGCTCGCACCAGCTCGGCCCGGCCGCCGTAGTTGGTGCAAACGTTGAAGTGGATGCCGGTATTGGCCTCGGTGCGGGCCGTGGCGGTGGCGATCAGCTCTTGGAGGCCCTGGGGCAAGGGGTTCAGATCGCCCAGGAAGCGGATGCGCACCTGCTCGCGATCCAGGGCGTCTATTTCCCGCGCCAGCACCCGTTCGAACAGGGTCATCAAAAACCCCACCTCCTCACCGGAACGGTTCCAGTTCTCGGTGGAGAAGGCGTAGGCGGTGAGCGCCGAGATGCCCCAGTCGCTGCAGAGGCGCAGGGTGAGCTTGAGCGCCTCCACCCCCTCCCGGTGCCCCATCACCCGCGGCAGGCCCCGCTGTCTTGCCCAGCGGCCATTGCCATCCATGATCACGGCCAAATGGCTGGGTAGCCTCGCCGGATCCAGCTCCGCCGGTAAGGGGTGCCGCTTGGTTGCTGATTTGTTCGCCAGGGCGCGACTCATCCGCGGGAATCCGGCGTGTCCTTGGCCAAACTACGCCCGCTGGCCAGGGCTTTGTTAAGCAGCTCGTGCAGACGACTACTGGTGATCGGCCGCTCCAGCCTGCCCTGGCTGGCCAGCGAGAGGGTGCCGGTCTCCTCGGACACCACGATCGCCAGGCACTGGGCAAAGCGCTCGGTGAGGCCAAGGGCCGCTAGATGCCTGGTGCCATAACGGTTCAACCCCTGCCGCGAGAGGGGCAGAATCACGCCGGCGGCGGCGATCCGGTTGTCCTGCACCAGCACCGCCCCATCGTGCAGGGGCGTATCGGCGGCGAACAGATTCAGCAGTAGATCCACCGATAACTGGGCGTCGATCGGGATGCCGGCGTTCAAGAAATCCTCGGGGCGCAGATCGCTGCCGATATCCACCACGATCAGGGCGCCGCGGCGGGCCTGGGAGAGGCGACCGGCCGCCTCACTGAGCACGGCCACCGAACCAGACAACAGCCGATCGCGTTTACGACTGCCAAACAGCAGCCCCAGCCGACCGGTGCCCAGCAGTTCCATCAACCGGCGCAGTTCCCCCTGCCAGAGAATCGCCAGGGCCAAGCTGCAGGCCATCACCAGGGCATCCACCAGCTTGGCGGTGAGGGGCAGGTCGGCATAGCGCTGAACCGCCCAGGCGAAGGCCACCAGCAGCAAATAGCCCCGCAGCAGCCAGAGGGTGCGGGTTTCCTTGACCCTGCCCAGCAGCAGCACCCCCAGCCCCAGGGCAAACAGCAGGTCGAACAACAGGCGGAAATCGATGCTGACGGATGCGGACTGCAGCAGGGATTCGAGCCGCAGTGCGATCACAGAACTCCTGGAACTATGGGCTCAGGTTACCGGCTGCAACCGGGCTGGCAGCAGGTCGTAGCGCAGCAGGTCTTCTGGCAGCTCGCGGCGCTGCACCAGCTCGGCCTCACCGCCGCCCACCAACACACAAGCCGGCCTGGGGATGCGGTTGTAATTGGAGCCCATCGAGGCGTTGTAGGCGCCGGTGGCCAGCACCACCAGCACATCGCCGCTGCTGCTGGGGGGCAGGGCCAGATCCTTGAACAGCACGTCGCCGGATTCACAGTGCTTGCCCGCCAGAGTCACGATGTCGCTGGCTTGCGCCTGGGGGCGATCCGCCAACAGGGCGGTGTATTGCGATTTATAGGTGATCGGCCGGGGGTTGTCACTCATGCCCCCATCCACCGACAGGTAGGTGCGCAGGCCGGGGATTTGCTTGCGGCTGCCCAACTCATAGAGGGTGATGCCGGCGGTGGCCACCAGGGAGCGACCCGGTTCGCAGAGCAGTCTTGGCAGTTCCAGCTGCCTCTGCTGGCAGGCGGCGGCCAGGGCCTCGGCCACGGTGCGCACCCAGGTCTGGATGGTCGGTGGATCGTCGCTGGCCACGTAGCGGATGCCCAGGCCACCGCCCAGGTTCAGATCGCTCACCGGATGGCCCAGGCCGCGGGCGAGGGCCAGGGCGTCGGCCATCACAGCGGCCAGATCGCGGTGCGGTTGCAGTTCAAATATCTGGGAGCCGATGTGGGCGTGCAGGCCGGTTAGCCGCGCCCAGCCACAGCCCGCCAGGTGCTGGAGCACCGGCTCCAGTTGATCGGGATCGAAGCCGAACTTGCTGTCTAAATGGCCGGTGCGGATGTACTCGTGGGTGTGGCACTCGATGCCCGGCGTGAAGCGCAGCATCAACTGCACCGGCTTGGCCAGGCTGGGGGCCAGTTCGGCCAGCAGTTCCAGGTCGTGCCAGTTGTCGATCACCACGGTGACCCCCTCGGCCGCGGCCAGGGCTAATTCCTGCCGCGACTTGTTGTTGCCATGCAGCACTATCCGCTCAGCTGGCATGCCGCCCCGCAGGGCGGTTAGCAGTTCGCCGCTGGAAACCGCATCGAGGCCCAGTCCTTCGGATGCCACCAGGGCCGTAATCGCCAGGGAGCTGTTGGCCTTGGAGGCATAGAGGGCCAGCGATGGTCCCGGATAGAACTGCTCCAGGGCCTCGCGGTAGGCCCGGCAGGTGGAGCGCAGGGTCTCCTCGTCCAATACATAGAGGGGCGTGCCATGGCTGCGGGCCAGATCGCTGAGGCGACAGCCGCCCACCTCCAGTCGCCCCTCGGCATCGATGCAGGTGGTGAGCGGCGCCAGGTTGCGATTGGGGCTGTCCCACTGCCGATCGGCTTCCCAGGGCTGACACGCTCCCAGGGATTCCAGGCCGGTCCCGCTCTCGGAGACAGAGGAGATCACCATTTGGACAGCCGCACGCTTTGGTCAGACGTAGCACGTTAACGATGGGCGATGCGTCTATCTCGCTCCAATGGCCGCTCGGAACCCGCTTACCTCCCCCTCCACAGTTGCCTGAGCCGCAAGCGCAACAGTTGCCTGAGCCGCAGGCGAAACAGTTGTTTGAGTCGCAGTCGCAAGAATTGCCTGAGGCACAGCAGCAACAGCTGCCCCCCGCGGCCCAAGGGGCTCCGGGCTTGGAGTTGTCCCAGACGCTTCAGTTGCTGGCTCCGGAGCACCTGGAGGCCTGTGTTGCCCTCGATCAGCAGGCCTTGAATGGGATATGGAGCCGCAAGCAATGGATCACGGAGCTGGCCGATCCCCAGCGGCCTGGCCTGGGTATCTGGCAGCGGCAACAACTGCTGGCGATGGCCTGTGCCTGGCTGATTGTCGACGAGCTGCACATCACTCTGGTGGCAGTGGCTCCCAGCCAACGCCGGCGGGGCCTGGGCCGCCGGGTATTGGCGGCCCTTTTGCGGGAGGGCAGCCGCCTCGGGGCCCAGCGGGCCACCCTGGAGGTGGCCAGTGGCAACCAAGCCGCCCAGTCGCTTTACGCGAGCCTGGGTTTTGAGGTGGCGGGATGTCGTCGCGGTTACTACAGCAACGGCGACGACGCCCTGATCGAATGGTTGAAGCTCCAGGCTTGAAAGGCTAGGGAGTGGGGTGCGGATAACCCCCCTTTTTTGTTGCTCAAAACCGTCAAATCAATCGGCAACAACAGGGATGACCTTGGCTTAAAGTCCTGCTGCCCCAAGGCTTCTCGCCATCCTCTGCTCACTCGCGCAGACACCTCCAAACCCTGATAGGTTGGGGGCACGTGCAACAGGCCACGGCCCATGTTCGAGCGGTTTACCGAGAAGGCCATCAAAGTGATCATGCTGGCCCAGGAGGAGGCCCGAAGGCTTGGTCACAACTTTGTTGGCACCGAGCAGATCCTCTTGGGTTTGATTGGCGAGGGCACCGGTGTGGCCGCCAAGGTGCTCAAGTCGATGTCCGTGAACCTCAAGGACGCCCGCGTTGAGGTGGAGAAGATCATCGGACGCGGTTCCGGCTTCGTGGCCGTGGAAATCCCCTTCACGCCCCGGGCCAAGCGGGTGTTGGAGCTCTCTCTTGAGGAGGCTCGCCAGCTCGGTCACAACTACATCGGCACCGAGCATCTGTTGCTGGGCCTGATCCGGGAAGGCGAGGGGGTGGCGGCCCGGGTGCTGGAGAACCTCGGGGTAGACCTGGCCAAGGTGCGCACCCAGGTGATTCGCATGCTGGGGGAAACCGCGGAGGTGGGTGCTGGCGGCGGCGGCGGTGGCAAGGGTTCCACCAAAACTCCCACCCTCGACGAATTCGGCAGCAACCTCACCCATCTCGCCGCCGATGGCAAGCTCGATCCGGTGGTGGGTCGCCAGAACGAGATCGAGCGAGTGATTCAAATTCTTGGCCGTCGCACCAAGAACAACCCAGTTTTGATTGGCGAACCGGGCGTTGGTAAAACCGCCATTGCCGAGGGTTTGGCCCAGCGGATCAACTCCGGCGATGTACCGGACATCCTCGAAGACAAGCGGGTGCTCACTTTGGACATCGGCCTGTTGGTGGCCGGTACCAAGTACCGCGGTGAGTTCGAGGAGCGCCTCAAAAAAATCATGGAGGAGATCCGCACCGCCGGCAATGTGATCCTCGTGATCGACGAGGTGCACACATTGATCGGTGCCGGTGCCGCGGAAGGGGCGATCGACGCCGCAAATATCCTCAAGCCGGCCCTGGCCAGGGGCGAGCTGCAGTGCATTGGCGCCACCACCCTGGATGAATACCGCAAGCACATCGAGCGGGATGCGGCCCTGGAGCGGCGCTTCCAGCCGGTGATGGTGGGTGAGCCATCGGTGGCGGACACCATCGAGATTCTGCGGGGCCTCAAGGAGCGCTATGAGGAGCATCACCGGCTGAAGATCTCCGACGAGGCTCTGGTGGCCGCCGCCACCCTGGGGGATCGTTACATCTCCGATCGCTTCCTGCCGGATAAGGCCATCGACCTGGTCGATGAGGCCGGCAGCCGGGTGCGACTGATGAATTCCAAGCTGCCGACGGCCGCCAAGGAGGTGGACAAGCAGCTGCGGCAGGTGCAGAAACAGAAGGAGGATGCGGTTCGCCAGCAGGACTTCACCAAGGCTGGAGAACTGCGAGATCGGGAGGTGGAACTGCGCGAACAGATCCGCTCCATTCTCCAGGCCCGCAAGGGCGAAGCCGCTACTGAAGCCGCTACTGAAGCTGAGCTCGATTCCCCCCAGCTCGAACTAGGCGTGGCCTTTGCCAGCGCCGAAAACAGCGATCTAGATCGCTCGCCGGTGGTTACTGAAGAGGACATCGCCAACATCGTGGCCTCCTGGACTGGCGTTCCGGTGCAGAAACTCACCGAATCTGAATCGGTGAAACTATTGAATATGGAGGAGACGCTGCACCAGCGCTTGATCGGTCAAGATGAGGCGGTCAAGGCTGTTTCCCGCGCTATCCGCCGCGCTCGGGTGGGGCTGAAGAATCCCAACCGACCGATCGCAAGCTTTATCTTCTCCGGCCCCACTGGCGTAGGTAAAACGGAGCTCACCAAGGCCCTGGCCAGCTACTTCTTTGGCAGCGAAGAGGCGATGATTCGCCTTGATATGTCCGAGTTCATGGAGCGCCATACCGTCAGCAAGCTGATCGGTTCGCCTCCGGGCTATGTGGGCTTCAACGAGGGGGGCCAGCTCACCGAGGCCGTGCGCCGTCGTCCCTACACCGTGGTGCTGTTTGACGAGATCGAGAAAGCCCACCCCGACGTCTTCAATCTGCTGCTGCAACTGCTGGAAGATGGCCGGCTCACCGACTCCAAGGGTCGCACGGTGGATTTCAAAAACACCTTGATCATCATGACCTCGAACATTGGCTCGAAGGTGATTGAGAAAGGTGGCGGTGGACTGGGCTTTGAATTTGGCGGTGGCGACGCTGAAGAAACCCAGTACAACCGCATTCGCTCGCTTGTCAATGAAGAACTCAAGCAGTATTTCCGCCCTGAATTCCTTAATCGTCTAGACGAAATCATCGTCTTCCGTCAGCTCAACCGCGAGGAGGTGAAGCAGATCGCCGAGATCATGCTCAAAGAGGTGTTCACTCGCATGCTGGAGAAGAACATTGCCCTCTCGGTTACCGATGGCTTCAAGGAGCGGCTGGTGGAAGAGGGCTACAACCCCAGCTACGGCGCCAGGCCGCTGCGCCGTGCCGTGATGCGCCTGCTGGAGGATTCCCTGGCCGAGGAATTCCTCTCCGGTCGCATCGGCGATGGCGATGCCGCCCTGGTGGATGTAGACGACAGCAAGCAGGTGGTGATCCGCAAGCAGCTGTCCGCCGCCTCCATTCCCGAATTGGCGGCCGCCGGTGCCTGACCTCCCTGCCAAGCACGCCATCGCCCCGGCCCTGGTGCTGCGCGGCCCTGGCGCCTGGCAGCAGGGGCTCCAGGCTCTCCCCAGCCTGGTGCGCCGGCCGCTGCTGCTCGGACGCAGCGCCGCCACCTCGGCCCTGCGCAGCCGCCTGCTGGCGGATTTAGAGGTCGCGGGCTTGGCGGCGATCCCCGCCGAGTTGGAGTTCGACTGCTGCGAACAGGACCTGCAGCGGCTGGCCGCCCAGGCCCAGGCCAGCGGGGTGGATGGGGTGATCGCCAGCGGCGGTGGCAAGGTGCTCGATGCCGGCAAATTGCTGGCCGATCGGCTGGGGTTGGTCTGCGTAACCCTGCCCACCAGTGCCGCCACCTGCGCCGGCTGGACCGCCCTGGCCAATCTCTATTCCCCCCAGGGGGCCTTCCGCGGCGACGTGGCCCTGCAGCGCTGCCCCGATCTGCTGATCTTTGATCACGGCCTGGTGCACAGTGCCCCCAGCCGCACCCTGGCCAGTGGTATCGCCGACGCCATGGCCAAGTGGTATGAGGCTGCAGTGAGCTCCGGCGGCAGTGAGGATGGCCTGATCCAGCAGGCCGTGCAGATGGCGCGAGTGTTGCGCGATCAGCTGTTGCAGGATGCCGAGGCTGCCCTGGCAGAGCCCGGCAGCGCCGAGCAACCCAGCGACGCCTGGGTGCGGGTGGCCGAGGCCTGCGCCCTCACCGCCGGATTGATTGGCGGCATTGGCGGTGCCCGCTGCCGTACCGTGGCCGCCCACGCCACGCACAACGGGCTCACCCAGCTGGCCGCCAGCCATGGTCAGCTCCATGGCGAAAAAGTGGGCTTTGGTGTGTTGGTGCAGCTGCGGCTTGAGGAATGTCTGGGAGGCAATCAATTGGCCGCCCAGGCCCGCCGCCAGCTACTGCCCTTCTTCCGCCGCATCGGCCTGCCCACCAGCCTGGCGGAACTGGGCTTGGGCGGCTGCAGCTTCGATGAATTGCATAGCGCCTCCGCCTTTGCCTGCCGCCCAAATTCAGACCTGCATCACCTGCCCTTCCCGGTGGGAGAAGCCGATCTGATGGCCGCGATGGTCAGTACCAGCGCTGGCATTGCCAGCGCCAGAGCGGTTTGAACAGCAGCGCATCGGTCTCCGGCCAGGCCCTGGTGGAGTGGGCCGCCAGCGAACTGCTCGATCCCCAGGGGCGGCAGTTGGCCGCCGCCGTGCAGTGGTGGCCCCTGGCCGGCCTGAACGACCGCTGGCAAGACCCCTGGCCGGTGGCGGTGCTGGGCAGCGGTCCGCCGCTGCTGTTGCTGCATGGTTTTGACAGCAGCTTCTTGGAATTTCGCCGCCTGGCACCTCTGTTGGCCCAGCGCCACCAGCTGTTTATTCCCGATTTATTTGGTTTTGGCTTCACGCCCAGGCCCTCTGGCGCCAGCTATGGCCCCGAGGCGGTGCTGGCCCACCTGGAAGCCCTGTTGGCCAGCATCCGCCAGCGGCTGGGGGGTGAGCCCATCGATCTGATCGGTGCCTCCATGGGCGGTGCGGTGGCGGTGGAATTGGCCCGACGCCTCGGGAGCCAGCAGCTCAGGCGGCTGCTGCTGCTGGCTCCCGCCGGTCTCACCGGTAGGCCGATGCCGCTACCGCCGGGGCTGGATCGGCTGGGGGTGGCCTTCTTGGGCCGGCCCGGCGTGCGCCAAGGCCTCTGCCGCAGTGCCTTCGCCGATCCGGCCACCGCCGTGGGGCCGGCCGAACTGCAGATCGCCTCGCTGCATCTGCAGAGTCCCGGTTGGGCGATGGCACTGGCACGCTTCGCACGCTCCGGCGGCTTTGCCGGCTGCGGAGCCCCCCTGCCCGAGCAACCGATTTCAGTGTTGTGGGGAGCCAACGACCGCATCCTGCGCCCCGCCCAGAAGCGGGCGGCGCTGGCTCTGTTAGGAGGAAGGCTGAAGGAATTGGCTGCCTGCGGGCACCTGCCTCACCTCGATCAACCCCAGCAGGTGGCCGACGCCTGCTGGCTCTAAGTTCCCACCCATCCATGCCCGCCAGCCCCGGCGACCCCGCCGACGCCACCGGTTCTGATAGCGCTGAATCCCCTGGCTCTGGACCGGTGCTGCAGCTGCTGGCCAGTGGCCTGCAACTCTGGCTGCGCCAGCAATGCGAGGGCATCGAGAGCCTGGAAATTCGGCTGGAGGGTTCGGCTCTGGCCCTGTTGCGCGGTCGGCTGGCGGGGGTGCAGGTGATGGCCCGCCGCGCCACCTATGCCGGCTTGGAAATCGAACAGGTGAATCTGCGCAGTGAACCGATTCAAGTGCAGATGGGCCAGGTGCTGCGGGGCAAGGGATTGCGGCTGGAACACCCGTTTCAAATCCGCGGCCAGGTGAGTTTCACGGGCGATGGCCTCAGCCGTTCGCTGGCGCGACCCCGCTGGCAGGGCCTTGGGGACGCCCTGGGGGAGGCCCTACTCGGCATATCGCCACTCACCGAGCTGCGGGTCCAGGCCAGTCGGCTGGTGATCGCGGCCCAGGGGGTTGCCCAGCGGGCTGCCATCGAATTGGAAACCGAACTGAGAGCAGCCGAAGGCAGCGTCGAAATTCGCAGTATCGATGGCTCCGCCAGCCTGCGGTTGCCGATGGACGCCAACATCTCCATCCACCAGGCCGGCATCGAAGCCGGCATGGTGCGCCTGGCCGGCGAGGCTCGCGTCTCCCCTTAACTACAGCGCAATTTGACTGCAGCGAAAGTTGACTGCAGCGCAACTTGAGTACAGCGCAAGTTGAGTACAGCGCAAGCAAGCCAAATCAGGGAAGCACCGGAAAAACCGAGCCAGAGCCAACGAAACCCTGAGGCCACAAAGTTGCCCAGATAACATGATCACCGAAATGGCAGATTTCGAGAGTCTCCCGAGGCCTGGCCGAACATTGCGCCAGATTCCCTAAATTTCCGACCACCTGATTTACAGATTTATATTTTTCCGACCATATATCTAGATCGCACGGCTATCTCCCTAAGTTGTCTGATTCTTATTTTTCCAATGTCCTGGCCACCATTATAGACCGACTAATTTTTCTGATTTTTCAAATGTTTTTATCGCCCCCCTCATTGGGTTGTCCATTTTTTCGATTGCCCCACTTTCCCGCCGGAAATTACCAGCCACCCCAGGCATTTATTGCCAGGCTAGCGCTGTAAAATTGGCAACACCAGGGTGACCAGTGAATACACCACGGCAGGGGTAAATAGATAACTGTCGATTCTGTCGAGAACGCCGCCATGGCCTGGGATGACATCGCCAGAATCCTTGAGGCCGGCATCGCGCTTCATCATCGATTCGGTGAGATCGCCCACCAGGGCGAACAGGGCCACCACGGCTCCCAGCACCGCTCCGATCAGCCAGCCCCAGTGCCAGCCGAGCAACTCTCCCCCCAAGCCCCCAACGCAGCAGGCGCAGGCGACGCCCCCCAGGGCCCCTTCCACGGTCTTACCAGGCGAGATGGGCGATAGGGGATGCTGGCCCCAACGACGGCCGATCACATAGGCGCCGATATCGGTGGCCACGATCAAAAAGCAGGCCAATAGGGTCAATGCATTGCCCGGGGATATGGGCCAGCCCAGGGCCTGCAAATTGGGGGCCAGTGCAACGTCGCTGAGGTCGCGCAATTTGATCCAGTGGCTGGGCAGAAAACCCAGATAAAACAGGCCAAAAACAGAGGCGGCGATATCGGCGATGGTGCCGGTGATCGGCTGCAGCAGCAGCCAGCCGCAGATCACGGCGCCGGAGGCAGGCAACACCGCCGCCGCCACGTCCCCAACGAACAGGCCGCCACCGCTGGCGGCCTGGGTGGAGAAGAGCAGCAATTGCACCGCCACCAGTGTGGTTTTGCTGGCGGGGCGAATGCCCTTGAACTGGGCCATTCGAAAAAACTCCAGCAGGCCCAGGTGCACGATCAGGCCTACCGCCACGGTGAACCACCAGCCCCCGAGCATCACCACCACAAAGCCGAACCCCCCGGCCGCCCAGCCGCTGAGCAGCCGCGCCGCCGAGGTGGCCTTGCGCCGCGGTGGATTGGGGGCTAGAGGCGGTTGCTGCTGGGGAATCAAGAGCGCTCGGCGGCAATCAAAAACAGCGGTTCGGCCGCCGCCAACTTGGCCTGGCTGCCCCGGCGTTGCATGCGGTGCACCGTCGCCTGCACCACCTGCACGTCTTTGGCCTCCAGCTGGCCGAGGGTGTCGCTGGCATCCACCAGCCCCTCCAGGTTGGTGGTGCTAATCACCAGGCGCCCCTGGGGCACCAGGGCGGACCAGACATGGCGCAACACATCCCCCAGGGGTCGCCCCACCTCCAGCAGCACCCGATCCGGATTGGCCGGTAGCTGATGCAGGTCGCCGGGGGCGGCACCGGCATGAATGTGCAGATTGGCGATGCCAAACCGGAGGCGATTGAGCTCCAACAGGCCAATCGCCTCCGGATCGCGCTCCAGCGTGTGCACCGAACCGCGGGGCAGCAGCCGGGCGATTTCCAGGGCCAGGGCGCCGGTGCCGCCACCCACGTCCCACACCAGCGAATCCTGCCTGGGCCGCAGATGGGCGAGCAGCATCACCCGCAGCTCCATCGGCGTCGGCGAGAAGCCTGGCGAGTGCTCAAAAGCTGAATCGGGTAGGCCGGGGGTGACGAAATCCCACTGGTAGGCCTGGTGCTGCATCGGCCCCTAACCGGCCACCACCTTTACCGTATCAGCGATCTGACCTGGCCAGAGGCGCCGCTGCTCCAGCAGCCAGGCGGCCCGCGCCGGGTCGATGCGCTCGCCGGGAATCAGCAGCGGGATGCCGGGCGGGTAGGGACAGACCGTTTCGGCGGCGATGTGCCCCCCGGCTCGCTCCCAGCTGAGCGCTTCGCTGGGAGCCCGCCAGGCCAGTTCCAGGGGCAGTTCCGGCTCCGCCAGGCGGGGCAGCGGCGGTGCGCTGAAACGGTCCAGGGGTGGCCCCCCCAGGGCGCGGTCCAGGGCCTGCAGCGCCGCAGGCAACCGCCAGAGCAGCCGCCGCTGGGGTTTCACCCCCAGACAAAAGGTGAGCGTGCCGGGTTCGGGTAGCTCGGCGATCACGCCCCGCTGCATCAACCAGCTGTCGGCCGCCAGGCCATTGATGCCCATCGCGGCGGTATGCAGCACCAGCCGCAAGGGCTCCTGGTTGGCCAGCAGCGGCAACCCCAGCCGCTGGCAATGGCACCTGAGCTGCTCAGCCAGCGCCTCAGCCCGCTGCCGCTGCCGCCGCCCGCTGGGCTGGCAGAGCTGCTGGATGGCGGCATCACAGGAATGCAGCAGCAGGGCGCTGGGGCTGGAGGTCTGCAGCCACAGCAGCGCCCGTTCCAGGGCGGCTGGATCCAGCCGCGGGCCGCGGGCCAGCAGGGCGGCACTCTGGGCCAGGCCACCGGCGTTCTTTTGCAGCGAGAGCACCTCCAGGTCGGCGCCGGCGGCGATCGCCTCGCCGCGACCATGGGCCCCGTCCACCAGCAGGGGAAGGTCCGCCTGGTGCACCACCGCCACCAGCTCCTCCAACGGGCCGGCCAGACCCTGGTAGCTGGGGGAAACCACCACTACGGCGGCAAGTGGTTCCGCTTGGCGCGCCTCGGCGATCAAGTGACGCAGCTGGGCCGCCGCGGGCGGCAGCCAGAGGCCGGTGGCCGGATCAAAGGGCAGCTCGTAGAGCACCGGCCGCAACTGGCCCAGCAGGCAGCCGTGCAGCAGCGAGCGGTGCAGATTGCGCGGCAGCAGCACCCGCTGCCCCGGGGCGGCGAGGGCCAACAGGGCGGCCTGCAGCAGGCCGCTGGCCCCATTCACACCAAACCAACAGTGCTCGGCCCCAAGCAATGCGGCGCAGCGCTGTTGGGCCGCGGCCACGGCCCCCTCTGCCAGCAGGGGACCGCCCCACTCCGGCAATTCGGGGATGTCCCAGCTGCCGGGGCGCTGGCGCAACAGCTTCACCAGGGCTGGGGCGAGGCCGCGACCGCCGCCATGGGCCGGCAGGTGCAGGGCCAGGGGCTGCCGTTGAGGCTGGAATAGCCGTTGCAGGTTGATCGGTTTTGGCGGACGAAATGAGTTTGGCAGGGGCGGCAGGCGTTGAAGGGGAAGCGAGTGGAGCGTGCTTGGCAGGGGGATCAGGCACCGGCAGCCGCCAACTCGGGGATGGAGGCGGCTTGGCGGAGGGGTGACTGTTTCTAGAGTTTCAACAACCGCCGGCTTGCATCCTTGATCGCCGCCATGCCCAGCTACGACCCGGTGGCAGACCGGCGTTGGCTGCTACAGCGCCCCTGGACCTTGATCAGCCGCCTGGCGGTGGTGCTCTGGCAGCTGCTCTCCCTGGCCCTGGTGTTGCTGGTGCAAAGCAACAGCCGTGATGCCAAGGTGCAAGAGCGGCTGGGTCGCCGCATCCTCGACACCCTCACCCAGCTGGGGCCCTGTTTCATCAAGGTGGGGCAGTCGCTTTCCACCCGGCCCGATCTGGTGCGGCGCGATTGGCTGGAGCAGCTGACCAAATTGCAGGACGACCTGCCGGCCTTTGACCACGAGATTGCCCTGGCCACGATCCAGGAGCAGCTGGGGGCGCCGGCCCAGCAGTTGTTCGCCGAGTTTCCCGACTATCCGGTGGCCGCCGCCAGCCTGGGGCAGGTTTACCGGGCGCGGCTCGCCGAGGGCCACTGGGTGGCGGTGAAGGTGCAGCGGCCGAATCTGGCTTTCATTCTGCGCCGCGACCTGGTGCTGATTCGCCTGCTGGCGGTGCTGAGCGGGCCGCTGCTGCCGCTGAATCTGGGCTTTGGCTTAGATGAAATCATCGATGAATTTGGTCGCAGCCTATTTCGCGAGATCGATTACCGCCAGGAGGCGGACAATGCTGAACGCTTTGCGCAGCTGTTTGCCAACCATCCGGAGGTAACCGTGCCGCGGGTGGAGCGGCACCTTTCCAGTGATCGAGTGTTAACCACCAGCTGGATTCATGGCACCAAGCTGCAGCACCGCCAGGATCTAGAGGCCCAAAAGCTAGATCCGGCCTCCCTGATTCGCACGGGAGTCATTGCAGGTCTGCGCCAGTTACTGGAGTTTGGCTATTTTCATGCCGACCCCCATCCCGGCAATCTGTTTGCACTGTCTGGCAAAACGGGTGCCATGGGCCATTTGGCCTATGTAGATTTCGGGATGATGGATTCAATCAGCGACGCCGATCGTCTCACCCTCACCGGCGCTGTGGTGCATTTGATCAATCGAGATTTTAACTTGCTCGCCAAGGATTTTCAAACCTTGGGTTTCCTCAACCCCCAGACTGATGTAACGCCGATTGTGCCCGCACTGGAAGAGGTACTTGGTGGGGCGCTAGGTGAAAACGTCGGGGCCTTTAACTTTAAAGCAATTACGGATCGCTTCTCCGAGCTGATGTACAACTATCCCTTTAGGGTGCCAGCTCGCTTTGCTTTGATTATTCGGGCTGTGGTGAGTCAGGAGGGCCTGGCGCTGCGCCTTGATCCAAGTTTTCGGATCATTCGCGTCGCTTATCCCTATGTGGCCCGGCGGCTGCTGGCCGGCGACACCGCTGAGATGCGCGACAAGTTACTGGAGATGATCTTTGATTCCAACGGCAGATTGCAGTTAGAACGCCTAGAAAACCTATTGGCGGTGGTAGAGAACGATGCTGATGGTTCAGACCTGTTGCCTGTGGCTGGCGCCGGGCTGAAGTTACTGCTGGGTCCCGATGGCAGCAGTCTGCGCCAGCGGTTGCTACTCACCCTGGTGCAGGACAATCGCATCCAAACGGAAGACCTGCGCCAACTGCTGCAGTTACTGCGTCGCACCTTCTCACCCCGCAAACTGGCCGGCAAAATGTTGGCCAAACTGAACCCACTCGCGGCCTAAAATCGCAATGACTAGTTCGCGAACTGAGGGCCGCAATCGCTAGTTCGCAGCTTATAACCGCAATCGCCAGTTCGCTACATAAGGCCGCAATCGCTTATCCCCGGCTAAACAGCCCAAGTGCCTCGGTGGCACCGCGCCCTTGGCAGCGGCCCCCTAGGCTGGTGGCATACCCATCTAGGTGATCTGGCGTGCTCGATTCTGCTCCGGTGGCCGCTCCAATCGACCTGGCCGAGGCAGCCCTGGACGCCGCCAACGGTTGGTATGGCGACCTGGATGCCAGTGACATCCTGCTGGAATACGCCATCATCCAGCAGCCCCCCTATGTGTTGGCTGGCATCGGCCTAGCGATCGGCGTGCTCTGCGGCCTCACCTTCGGGCGGCTGATCCAGAACCGGCTGGAGGGCTGGAAGCAAGACCGACTGGCGCTGTTGCCCCTCGGTGGCCTGGAAACCAACATGGCATTCACCGGCATCGTGCTCGGGATCACCCTGTTCATCGGCGCCAGTTTGTCGGTGTTTGGCTTCTCACTCGGCTCCGCCCTGCTGGTGTCCTTCGCCCTGTCGCTAGCCACCGCCGGGGCCCTGTGGGTGCAACTGGAACGGCTAATGGCTCAGGTACAAGACGGCACCTTCAAAGCGGTTGATTTCGATAATTTTGATCAGTTTTTCTAGGAAGAGTGCGGAAATTCTCCTTGACGCAATCAAGAAGCTTTATGGGACTACTTAATACCCGAAGCCACGATCAACCAAACCCTGATCTAGCCATAACTGCCAGATGACTGAGGCGATGAAATAGCTATTTCCAGAGCTTCCTTACCCACATAAAAGTTTTAATCAAGTTGAATTTTCATATTTATTAATTTCAAAGCTTGCATACAAAAGATACAAAGAGGTCCAGGAAACACTTTCACAACATGTTACCATTTCAGTATGAAATGAACCGATTGAGCGCTTTATACTGAACAAGAAAAGGCTTGGCGGCAACTCTCGAGCTGGGAAAACCACCATTTAGTACCGGAAGTAGCATTGATGTCCTGCGCCATTTTCAAGCCAAGACGCTACCAAAAGAACATTGTGTACGAGGCAGGCTTCCGATCAGCCCGCATCGTGGAGGTATATCTGCAGGCTACCATCAATCTTCATTCGGTATTTTCCGCCTATGAACGATTTGTGAACATTGGCAAACGATGGTTGACAGTTGATGCCAAAGATCAGATGCTGGAGCAGGAACTCACTACAGCCATGATTCGCAAGCCTGTTCAAGATTTCTTTTTATTTCTCTTAGGTGGTGCTCTCTTCGCGGCGGGGATATTCCTGTTCACCAATCAAGTGATGGTTGACTCTGGTTATAGTGGCATGGGATGGGGCAGAAGTTACGGTGGCAGAATGGGGAGATTCTTTGGTGGAATGTTTTCCTTTGGCACTGGCCAAGGCTTGGGATTGCTAATGATTCCCTTTGGCATTGGAGTGGCCCTTTTACTGGCTGACTCCTATAGAAAAGTTGGCTGGTTTCTTGTATGGGCAGCTTCGGCAGCAGCGGGAGTCGGAATACTACAAAGCCTCATGTTTAGCTTTAAGCCAGCCAGCCTATGGAGCCTAATGACAATGATTATGATGATTGCCGGCGGTGGAGGTCTAATGTTCAAGTCCCTGCGAGACTATCAGGGTGAGGAACAGGAGCGCAGGCGCATAGACCTGGACGACTCAAGGCAGAGCATTAGTGAAGTCAGAGAAGAGTTGGAGCGACTAAAGGCCAGAGTAGATAAGAACCAGAATTAATGAAGAATAAAAAGCGCTAGCAGTCATTCAACGTAAAAGTCAGAGAAAAAAGCACAAAAAATTGATCCCAGATTCAAGCCATATCCCATTTCCAAGCCTGAAAATTGACCTAAAATCGATAGATATTTTATACATAAAGCCAACTTATACGTACGGTTGAAAGATTAACTGTAAAGGGAACTTCAAAAATGCTCGTTTGGCTGCTGCAATTCTTGGACAAGCCAGTCAGGGCAAAGCTTCTCAATTCGTGTGAGCAGTGAGACTTACAATTTTTAGAGGTGCCCTAAAGTTGGTTTCGCTGCCATGACTTGAACTTCTTCCTGGTGACGACTCGGGAAAACTGGACAACAGCAGGCTTAAGGCAGATGTAGTGTGATATAAATATGATTGCAAGCCGCCCCGCTCAACGTTAGGAATCCATGACGAGCCCAACCTCCCCGATCAATACATTAGACGAAGAGACGGGCAGACGCTTAGCAGTTTTGATCGATGCTGACAATGCACAACCAGCAGTAATTGAGGCGATTCTTGAAGAAGTGGCATTATTTGGCGAAGCGATTGTACGTAGAATTTACGGAGATTTCTCAATGCAGTAAAGCGCATCCTGGAAGCAATTTCTGAATAAGCACTCTATCAAGGCAATTCAACAGTTTGCATATACAGTTGGCAAAAATGCCACTGACAGTGCAATGACAATCGACGCAATGGACCTTCTATACACTCAAAGACTTGATGGTTTTTGCTTGGTAACCAGTGATAGCGACTTTACTGGGCTTGCCGTTAGATTACGAGAGCAAGGGATATTGGTATACGGATTTGGAGAAAAGAAAACTCCAGAAGCCTTTAAAAATGCATGCCATAAATTTATCTTCACTGAAGTTCTTCGCCATACGACGAAAGGATTTCCTTCGGAATACTCCACAGCACCTGCCACCAACACCTCCCAGAAGCAGCCAATAGAATCGACAAGTTTACCCGAAATTCCAGCCACCTTTCTCATGGAAGCTCTCGCCAAATCGGAGGACGATACTGGCTGGTCAAACCTAGGCACGTTCGGAAGTTACCTACAGAAGATTCAGCCAGATTTTGATACACGCATATATGGCTACAAGAAGCTTTCTGAGCTAGTGAAAGTAAATCCAGACTTCTTCAAGACTCAAGAACGGGATATTCCAGGCGGGCATCACAAGATACTCTATGTAAGAGCACAGAAAAAAATTGACATCAAAATATAGCAGACAGGGGCTGTGAATGAATTTCAATATCTAGACATAATATCAGTTTCTGATACAGAGCACTATACTCACCCAAAGGTCGGCTGATCGGCAAAACGCAACAAAGATCCTTGCTGCAACTATATATAAATCTTGCATAACGATTTCAACAGGGACGCTCTGAAAAACCCTACCCACTGCCAATTGAGCATGGTGCGCAAGGGTGACGGGTGGCAGGAACACCGAAATGGCGGCTTTCCAGATTCTGCCTAGGATGCCGAAGCAGATTAGCCACTGGTCTGCTTGACTTTCGCAGTACTAATAGCACAAAAGAAGACCTACACTAAAGAAAAGCTACACTATCCATATCGAAAGCGAGGTGTGCAGAGGTGTGTAATTGAGGTGTGGAAATGAGGTGTGCAAAGTAAATGTGCTAATGAGATCTGCCAAGGAAAACTGCCAAAGAGATGTGCAAATAAGATGCATAAATTGGAGATCTCAATCAGGCAAGCTAAAACGCCTGCCTCCCATGGGCCTATGGATGCACGCAGCTCCAATGCACCGCAAAGCGGCAATGCACCGCACAAAGCAGAAGGACTGCGTCGAAATGAATGCTTATTTTAATGATCAAAGTTATGAATATCAGACTAGAATCATTATTATGGCAGAAAACCTCTATTTACACATCAAAAGTTGGCTCTGCCGTTTCTCCTGGGGGCAGTGGCGACTATCAACAAAGGTGCTTCACTCGCTGGTGTAGAGCTAAGCAGCAGTTTATCGAGGTACCCTTACGGCCACTGATGCTCATTAACTATGCTAATGATCCTTAAAAATTTGGCAGCTCGAAAAACCCCTTTAAGCTCCTGGGAGTCAAAGGCCAGCAAATCGCCGCAGCGTTTCTTGCATCATGAAGCCGGTAAAATCTTGAATTTTACGAACTGATCTGTCAATGACAACACAAATAGAGCTATTATCAATGGAATGAGAGCTTAAGTCATCACCAAAAAAACCGAATCACATTATGCCCGCAATTCAACCAAGAGCAAATCAATGAGCGAACTCAACAGGGACTACGCAAACGGTCTATGGATAAACTGCCATCCCCCCTGCCTTTCGCTTTATCAGCCGACCCATCGGTACGCGCCTGGCAATCAACAAGATCCGATCCGGTTTGGTAATCTCGTGAGGGAACTAGAAGAGTCTCTCCTGCAGCAATTCACAAAAGATGAGATACAGCAAATACTAGAACCATTTCATTCATTAGCTAAAAATCACGACTTTTGGAATCACAGCCTCGACGGACTTGCCGTGCTGGCAGCAAGGGGCATGTTCCGGGTTTATAAGCTCCAACGGCCGGTCGACGAATTGGCGGTTGTGGCAGATAGCTTCCACATCAAACCGCTGTTGCGCATCCTTCAGTCAGCAGACCGTTATCAAATTCTCGGCTTGAGCCGCAAGCAGATCAAGCTCTTCGAGGGTAATCGTGATGCTCTAGACGAGATAGAACCGGCCAAGGGTGTGCCGCGAACCATGATTGATGCGCTCGGAGAAGAGTTAACCGTACCAAGCCAAACTGTCGCTTCCTACGGAGGCGTAGGCGTTGGGCACTCGCCCATTCATCACGGCCATGGTGGGGAAGAGCCTGAGGTGGACATCGATGCGGAACGATTTTTCCGCGCCGTCGACCGCGCCGTGATGACACAACACTCTCAACCATCTGGCTTGCCGCTCATCCTTGCGGCGCTGCCAGAACACCATCACATGTTTCACTCTGTCAGCCACAACCCATTTCTGATGCGTGAAAGTATTGATTATCATCCTGATGCTCTGTCGTCAATCGCAGAACTACGCCAGCGCGCTTGGCAACTGATGGAACCTCATTACCTGGCACGCCTGGACACACTGGTGGAGGAATTTGGCAATGCAAAAGCTGATGACCTCGGTGATGACGATCTGGCACATGTTGCCAAGGCGGTGGTGGGCGGACGGGTTTCCATATTGCTAATCGAAGCCTGCCGGGAAGTTCCAGGCCGCATAAATACAGAGACAGGCAATATCGAATTGAGCAAGTTAAACAATCCCAAGGTGAATGACATTCTCGACGATCTGGGAAAACTTACTCTGACGATGCACGGACAAGTAGTTATAGTCCCTAGCGAACGAATGCCCACAAAGAGCGGAATAGCTGCAATTTACCGATATTGAGACCCAGCCAGAATCAAAGCAGAAAGCAGAAAAACAAAATTGACCATGGCTTGGCTTTTCCAGAGTCTTCCCAGCGCCTGGCTGCGCTTTTATACCTGCCTACCGACCTAGGCGATGGGGCTAGAGGCTGGCAGCACCAGAGCGCCTGGCTGCGCAGCTGGCCGCTGGGCGCTGGCCGCGAGTACCTCTATGGCATTCCGCAGCCATCGACCCAGGTCGTTCAGCTGCAGCAGGGAAAGCTAGAGTAAGAGTTAAGCATCAAATATTTTACAACAAATGAGATTATCTAGCAAAATCCGCTACTTTGCTTGGCAGGCATCGATGACGGGGCTGCGCCGAGGTCCGCACATCACCCGGCATTACATGTATAACTGCCTGCAGAAGCTTGGCCAAGATCTTCAATTAAAGCCAGGGCGGGTTCTTTCAGTTAGCCACTCGGATAAGCTGGCAAGTGTACTTGGCATTGAAGCCAATGAAATGGTCTCCGCTGACTATCCGGAGCACAATTTTTTGTCGCTTAATTTTCCAGACTCTAGCTTTGACTATATAATTTCCGATCAAGTTCTGGAGCACGTTGAAGGTGATTCCTACAAAGCGGTCAGTGAGTGTCATCGGATTCTGAGGCCAGGCGGAATTTCCGTTCTTACCACCTGCTTCATCAACCCTATCCATACTTGCCCTAAAGACTTCTGGAGGTTCACTCCAGACGCCTTATCGCTACTGCATCAAGACTGGTCAGAAATTATCGAGGTTGGCGGCTGGGGAAATTTTGCCACCTGGTCCCTCGTTCAAGACGGCCTGAGATTTACTGGAATACCCAATGCAAAATGGCATCCATTACACAAAATTGCCATGCATAATGATCCCCCATGGCCAATCGTAACCTGGGTAATAGCAAGAAAGTATCTCACCTAGTGGGGGCAAATCCCCATGCGATCAGCACGAAAAGCGCCCCTGGCTCCTGCAAATCAGATGGAAGCGGTGACCGCAAGCAAGTCTTTGCAATTTTTTTCGCACTATGAGATCGAAAGGATCAGAGGTTTTCGGACTGACCATGCTATGATTAAACAAAGTATTCAAAGCAGAACTACATGACAACAAATTTATACTCGACTGCCTTAAAAGCGCTGATCGAAACCAAACACAATCTTGATATAGTGGTCGTCGGGGCCAATGATGGCAGGGTTAATGATCCCATTTATGAGTTCTCCATGGAAATGTCAGGCAAAACCAATATGCTTCTGATTGAGCCAAACAAATTTCTGCTGCCACATCTGCACAAAAGTTACTCATCGCACCCCAGCCATCAAATCGTCAATTGTGCAATTGGCCAGGAGGAAATACTTACACTTTATGCAGTCAAATCAAACTGGTTTAATCGCTTTCAACCTGCCTACGCAACAGGATGGCCTCAATATAGAGCTGCAACGGGCATCACCTCGGCAAACAAAGAGCACGTCGAAAAAGCCCTGCTCCGCGAAGGCATAAATCCAGATGATGCGATCGAAAGTCTTATTGTGCCATGCCAGCAGCTCAGCCCACTTCTAGCAGCACTAAACTGGCCAACTGCCATAGATGTTCTCCAAATTGATGCGGAAGGATACGATGACTCCGTGATACTTGCTGCCAATATCCCGAGCACAAGACCCAAGCTAATCTATTTTGAAAATCACAATATTCCCGAAGAAAGAATGAATGCACTCGTTAATTACCTATCTAGCCAGCATTATCAAACCTACAAGATGGGCGGAGACAGTCTGGCCGTCGACAGCAGGATCAATCCATTGTGTGCCGCCCTAGATTAAGCAATAGCTACCCATCGGCGATGATTCGGCCATCCTGTAATCGAATAATCCGCTGGGTGCGGGCGGCTACGCCGCTATCGTGGGTAACCAGCACGATCGTGATCCCCGACTGATGCAGGCCGGAAACCAAATCCATTACCTCCTCGCCGGTGCGGGAATCGAGGGCGCCTGTAGGTTCATCGGCTAGCACCAAGTCGGGCTGATTCACTAGAGCCCGGGCGATCGCCACCCGCTGCTGCTGGCCACCGGAGAGCTGACTGGGCAGGTTGGCCATCCGATCGGCGAGGCCCACGTCCACCAGCAGCCGCTGGGCCCTCTGCCGCCGCTCACCCCTGGCATAGCCCGCATAGACCATCGGCAGCATCACGTTTTGCAGAGCCGTGAGCCTGGGCAGCAGGTTGAACTGTTGGAAGACAAAGCCAATCCTGTAGTTACGCAGATCGGTACGTTCATCATCGGCAATTTTTGCAATGTCACAGGCATCGAAATAGTAATGCCCCTCACTCGGTTGCTCCAGGCAACCCAGGATATTCATCAAGGTAGATTTACCTGATCCCGAGGCACCCATGACGGCGATGTAATCGCCCCGCAGGATGGTGAGGTCGATGCCCCGCAACACTGGTACAAGCAGGTCACCCATTCGATAGGTCTTGCCGATTTTCTCCAGCCTGAGCATGGGCTAATCGTTGCGTAGGGCCGTAATCGGATCGAGCAGGGCTGCCTTGCGGGCCGGATAGGCACCGAAAAACACACCGATCACCAGGCAGAACAGCAGCGAGGCCAGCAAGGCATCAAGGGCCAGCCCCGCTTTCCAGCCCAAGGCGAGATTGATCAGCAGGGAGGCAACTATCCCCAGCACCACCCCCAGCAATCCACCACAGAGGGATAGCACGATCGCCTCGATCATGAACTGGAGCAGGATGTCACTGGAGCGGGCGCCAATCGCCCGGCGGATTCCGATCTCGCGGGTTCTTTCCGTCACCGATACCAGCATGATATTCATGATACCGATCCCACCTACCACTAGAGAAATTGCCGCTGAACCACCAAGCAGCGCGGTGAAGATACCGGCCACTGAATTAGATGCACTGAGCAGATCAGCCTGATTGCGAATTAAGAAGTCATCCTGGCGCGGTGGCACAATCCGATGGCGCAGCCTCAGCAGGTTGGTGATTTGATACTGGGCGGCGTCCATCTGCCCAGCTGCACGGGCGGAAACCGAAATACTGTCTAGGGCGATACCGGTAACGGCATTAACCCCCACGATGCGATTAGCCATAGTTGTAAGCGGAATAAACACCTGGTCGTCCATATCGCGAAAGGAATTGACACCCTTGTATTCGAGGGTGCCCACCACCGTGAACGGCTCCCCCTGAATGCGGATGGTCTGCTGCAAGGCCGACCCTGGCATCAGGCCCAAGCTGTCCACCACCGTTTGGCCCAGCACGGCCACCCTGGCGGAACGCAGCAGTTCAATTTGATTGAAAAACCTACCCGTAAGCGGCAGGAAATCGCGCACCCGCACGTATTCGGGTGTCGTGCCCACCACCGTGGTGCTGGTATTCAGCTGGGCGTGTACCAGCTGCGTGCGTCGATTCAGCACTGGCGCCACATCGGCCACCGATTCGCAGGCGGAGGCAATCGCTTTGGCGTCATCCCAGATCAGCGTGGTGGCCGAGCCTGCCCCCAACAAAGCCGGACTACTAGTTGTGGCAACGCCGCTCTGCACAAATAGCAGATTTGAGCCGAGCGATTTCAATTGGTTCGCCGTCTGCAGCTGGGCGCCTCGGCCGATGCTGACCATGGCGATCACCGCGGCGATGCCGATGATCACCCCCAACATGGTGAGGATGGAACGCAGCCGATTAGCCAACAGCGACTCCCAGGCCAGGGGCAGGGTTTCGGCAAGATCGGCGATCGTCCGATGGGAGCGGCTGCGCAGCGGTGCGGTGTGGAGTGCCATGGCTGCTTGTGGTTAACGGATTCCCCTACCGCCCCCCGGCGATGGCTGGAAGGGGGAGGAGGCCCGCACTGGCTTGTCATTCGGGCTGCGCTGCCCCCGGGAAGGTGATCAACACCTTTTGACCTGCTGATAGTCCGGCCAGCACTTCCGTCTTGGTGCCCACGGTGGCCCCCACCCGCACGGGCTGGAAGCGGGGGCTGGCGCCAGCGGCGGGCAGATAGACCCCCAGCCCGCCCTGGCGAGTGACGATAGCCGGGGTGGGAACTAGCAGGCTATTTAGATGGCGACCAACCACAAAACTTGCGGCGAAGTTCATACCGGAGATCAATTTATCGCGGCCCTGATCGGCCAGACTGGCCTGATCGCCAAGGGTGATTCTAACCTGAAAACTGGTAACGTTCTGCACCACAACTGAATCCGGTGCAATCAAACGAACTTTACCGTGAAAAATCCTGCCCGGATAGGCATCCACCTGGAGTTCCACCGGCTGTCCTGGATAGATCGAACCGATATCCGTTTCCGATACATTCGCCAAGCCTTCCAGCTGGCCTGCCAGGGCGAAGATCGATGAAGATGTGGCCGAACTTGTAGCGCTGGCCGAGGTGGTTGGGGTGACAAATGCACCGACATCCGCATACTTTTGGGTGATCACACCAGCGAAGGGAGCACGGATCACCGTGTCGTCAAGTTGGGCTTTAATCGTCTGCAGGTCGCCCCGCGCCTGCAGCACTTGGGCGCGAGCCACCTCGATGTCCTCGCGGCGAAACCCTGCCGCCACCAGATCGAGCTGGGCCTGCAGAGCTTTGATCCGCTGCTGGCTGGCAAGGTACTGGGAGCGGCTGCCATCGAAGGCGACGCGACCGAGCGCACCGGCTTAATATAGCGCTAAATTGCCGAGATAGGTGGAACGCACAGCGATAATTTCCGCCCGTGCCTGGTTTAGATTCTCACGGGCCTGCCGGATTTCCTGGGGGCGATTGCCCAGCTGCAATTTTCTCAGATTAGCCGCTGCCGCCGATAGTTTACCCACCGCGCTCAGGTAAAGCCCCCTCAAATTACTGTCATCCATGCGGGCGAGGCTCTGGCCGGCCGTCACCCGATCACCCTGATCTACGGAGATGCTGATGATGCGACCTGGCTGCTTGGGGCTCACATTCACCGGCGTAATCGGCCGAATCGAGCCAGATGCGGTTACCATTACGATCACATCCTGGCGGGTCACGATGGCGGTCTGGGAGTCGAGATTTTGCCGCCGCTGGTTATGGCGGGCCTGCTGCCAAAAAAAGATCCAGCCGCCCACCACACCGACCAACACCAGCCCAACGGTCCAATCTCGGGGACCGAGTCGGAAGCCTGGCTTACTTGGATCCTGAACTGACACTCTAGGTGATGAGATTAAGGGTGGCGAGATTAGGGAAGCTCTGAGATACCGCCATTTTGTCGCCCCAGTTAGCTGATAGCTGTTGCTGCATCAGGGTTCTGTTGGCCATGGCTCGGTTGTTTCAGAGGTTCCCTAGATGCGGCGAGATCAAGGATAGTGAGATTAGGAGTTGGCAAAGACAGTTCAGCAGACTGGTGAGTTGCTTAAGCCGAGCGCCTTCATTCCTCACACATGCTAGCCATTCAGGACCGGATCGGCACTCAGTGAACTTGGCCCCGTACAGCCATTGACACACACTTGATTCGCAATTGCATCTGCAAACCAGCATCATGTGGTGCTGTTGGTACAGATAGTGGTGGATCTGCTGCTGAGTCAGAGCGCCCCAACGCTATTGCTAGACTAAAGTTTCAATAATTGTGCGATAAGTGCTATGCCAGTCCGGCTTGTAGCCATCGCCACATTTAGTGGTAACAGGCGAGTCGTCAGTTGTGATGCTGATCTGCTGATCAAGCGGCAAATATTTATTAACCACTTCCACAATCGGTCGATTATTCGAGATGAATTTTTGCAAACTTTCTTCATCCACGAAGAAAGTGCGACTGGCATCCTTGGGCGATGGTGTCTGAATTAGCTTATTGCCGATACGCTTGCACAGCTCGGATCCATTTTCGCATTGCAAAAGACTCTCTAGAGCTTCTTGCTCATTTCTCGTCAGCGAACGATTTCGCTGACTAGTCTTGGGGATTTTTTGAATGTTTCCAGTTACAGCAGTGAAAAAGTTGTCCAGGAGGCTGCTCTTTGCCGCATCGTAGCTGCGTACATCAAGACCTTGCCTGCCAAAGACCCTTGAGAAATTTGACAGTGTCGTGCCAAAAGGAACGACGGCAGTTGCAATATAAGAACTGAGCGCAGTAGGTATATTTTTATTTGGGTACGCCGTAAACCCCGTCTTCAGATGTTGAAGGTACTCCGAGATTGAGTAGTCGAGAGCAGTTCTTGCGTAAAAGATTGCTTTTATTTGAAAGCCGTGCCGATCTGCTAGCTCCTTGAATGCCTGAAGTTGTGTTTCGCGAGCAAATTGAAGTGCCTCACTAGAAAAGAGAAGATTCAAGCTTTCATTCTGCGCTTTTTTAAATTCTATTTCTAGCCAGTTCCAGGTTTCCTCGGCGCCAAGTGGTATAGAATTTTTGAAGCCAGGATTCAGAAGTTTAGCGAGAGAAAAAGAAAATCCGCTCCCAACCCTTGGCCTAAATTCAAGTTCTGATGGCACACCAGGATCAAGAGGAGCACGCACTCCTGCCTCTTCAAGATTGCGGCGCATAAGTGGGATGGTTGCCTGAATGGCGGTGGTCCCAGTCTTTCCTGCTCCAATATGAAGAAAAATGGTATTTACTGAGTTTTTCATAGTGAAACAATTTTTACAGAGAAATATCCCATCGGGAGCATGTGGCTGCACAGATGGATCTGAATTGTTCAGCTTCCGCAGATGTTATTCCCAGCTGGCTGAGTGTTTTATATGTGGGCTTATTGATTGCTTCGGTAAGCACATCCTCCCGTGAGCTATTGCAGAGGGCGATGCCCTCTGGGATCGTGGTTTCTGGCAGTCCCAGAAAGCGAAACAGCTTGGTGACAGTGGTGCTGGGATCCGCGCGTAGTTCCAGCTGTGACAGCACGTGCAGGTCAGCGGCGAAGGGAGATGCAGCCATCTTTTCAATTCCCGCCATCGCCGCAACCCACCCTTCTGCCACCTCAAGGGAATTCGTTTTGCTCACTTCACCGCCAAGTCCGCCAAACTTAAGTACAGCGGATTCAAATACCTCCACTGGGCTGCGCACACAAGCCACGAATACGGCATTGGGAAACACTTCTTTTACTACACCCCAGCCATGGCAAGCCACAGCGCCAGGGGTTTTGTCAATAAACTGCTCACTGCCATAGGCGCCAAGGTAGAAATCGCGAAAGAACGTGGTATTAAGATCCTTGAGCGCCTGCATATCTAGCTGCTTCACCAGTTCCTTGCCCGTAAAATCCGTACGGCGTCGGTAAAGATTAATCCGATGATGCACCTCCTGCAGCAAGGTTAGCGTATGGGATTCACCATGGGATTTGTATCCGGTGAACTGGGAGATGAGCTTGCCAACAAAAGATGTGCCCGATCGCGGAAAACCAATGATGAAAATGGGGGCTCTCATGATAATAAACTTTGCGTTGTTGGGTTAATCCTATGCATTCAGTGGGTTGTCACTGCCCCCAGGCAAATCCGCCCCTGATCGCTGCTGGTAGAATGCTCATGGAGGTGTCGGTTGTGCTGAGCGGTTGAAGGATCCGACCGCCAGGCAGGCAGGCATCACCCAGCCGCGCTGATGGGCGATCCAGACCTGCTCCAGAAACTGCCAGCCAGGCAGGCCCTTTGGCCTGATGGTGGTGGCGACCATAAACAGGGGGCTTGAGGCAGATGGCGCCACCGCCAGACTGGTCTATCTGGCTGTTGCTCGGCCAATCCCTGGTGCTCGGCAAATCCCTGATCTAGCCCTGAATCACCGACTGGCTCGGGGGCCTTACTCCTGGGGGTAAGACTACGCCTACAGGGTGGTTGTTACTGGGCTCGCCCCCCTGGCCCCCCAGGCAGGTCCCCAGGCCATCGGCGACTTGTGGCAACGGCCGGCAGCTGCCCAGCCATTGGGCCCATGGGGTTTGCTCAGCGCGCTGGCAAACCCAGATCCAGCAGCAGTTGCGGCAAGCTTGGCCAGCTGTGCCAGGTCTGCGCTCAAGCGCTGACGGGTCATCGACACTTCCCCAACCGCCCAGCGGCAAAACTCCCCTTCATTGGCCATCAACACGGGTTCAGGCGGCTTTCCCCCCTAGGATCAGACCATGCCCAGCAGCAGCACCGATGGCCCCGCCGCCGACACCAGGGTGCCGCCGCTGCAGCAGCTCTTTCCATTTCCGCTCGACCCCTTCCAGCTAGAGGCGATCGATGCTCTGAACCAGGGCCATTCGGTTGTGGTGAGCGCCCCCACCGGCTCTGGCAAAACGCTGGTGGGCGAATACGCCATCTATCGCGCCCTGGCCCATGGGCGCAAAGTGTTCTACACCACGCCCCTCAAGGCCCTCTCCAACCAAAAACTGCGCGATTTTCGTCAGCAATTCGGCGCAGATCAGGTGGGCCTACTCACCGGTGACCTCAGCTTCAACCGCGAAGCGCCAATCGTGGTGATGACCACCGAGATCTTCCGCAATATGCTATATCTAGAAATAGATAACCGCGAAGATGATCCACTAGAAGACGTAGAAGCAGTGGTGCTTGATGAGTGCCACTACATGAACGATTCCCAGCGTGGTACGGTATGGGAGGAATCAATCATTCACTGCCCACCACCGGTGCAGCTGGTGGCCCTATCGGCCACCGTGGCCAATGCCGGCCAACTAACCGACTGGATCCACAGCGTTCACGGCCCCACCAACTTGGTGCTCAGCGACTACCGACCGGTGCCGCTGCAGTTCAGTTTTTGCAGCGCCAAGGGCCTTCATCCCCTACTTAATGATGCTGGCACGGCCCTGCATCCCAATTGCAAAGTTTGGCGCCCCCCCAAGGGCAGCCGCCGCAAGGGCCCGAACAAATCACCTAAACCGCCCCAGCCGGAAGCGCCGCCGCTGCCCTTTGTGGTGGCCCAGATGGCGGAGCGGCAGATGCTGCCGGCCATCTACTTCATCTTCAGCCGCCGGGGCTGCGATAAGGGGGTGCGCGACATGGGCAAGGCCTGCCTGGTGACGCCGGCCGAACAGGCGCGTATCCGCAGCCGGCTTGATGTCTTCGCCGCCGCCACCCCAGAGGCGGTGCGCGAGGGCCACGGGGAGCCATTGCAGCGGGGCATTGCCTCCCACCACGCCGGCGTGCTGCCGGCCTGGAAAGAACTGATAGAAGAGCTGTTCCAGCAGGGCCTTATCAAGGTGGTATTTGCCACCGAAACCCTGGCGGCCGGCATCAACATGCCCGCCCGCAGCACTGTGATATCGGCCCTGTCCAAGCGCACCGAGCGAGGCCATCGCCCCCTGATGGCCAGCGAATTCCTACAGATGGCCGGGCGCGCCGGTCGTCGGGGTCTCGATTCCCAGGGCTATGTCGTAACCGTGCAGAGCCGCTTTGAGGGGGTGCGGGAGGCCGGCGAATTGGCCACCAGCCCCTCCGATCCCCTGGTGAGCCAGTTCACCCCCAGTTACGGGATGGTGCTCAACCTGCTGCAGCGCTACGACCTGGACAAGGCCCGGGAGCTGGTGGAGCGCAGCTTCGGGCGCTACCTGGCCACCTTGGATCTGGCCGACGACAAGGCCCGCATCGCCGAGCTGGAGGAGCAGCTCAACCGCCTGGAGGACGGCTCAGAAGACGTGCCCTGGGAAGACTTCGAGGCCTACGAAAACAAGCGCGCCCGGCTGCGGGAGGAGCGGCGCCTGCTGCGCATTTTGCAGTCCCAGGCGGAGGAAACCCTGGCTCATGAACTCACTCTGGCGCTGCAGTTCGCCAGCGAGGGCAGCCTGGTGAGCCTCAAGGCGCCCCAGCTCAAGAGCCAGATAACTCCGGCGGTGATCGTAGCCAAAGTGAAGGGGCCTGGCCAGTTCCCCTTACTGCTCTGCCTCACCGACGACAACCTCTGGGTGCTACTGCCCTGCAACGCTGTGGTAAGCCTGCACGCCGAGCTCAGCTGCCTGCAGGTGGGCGCCATCTCCACCCCAGACCTGCAGCGGCTGGGGGAGCTGCGCCACGGCGATCAGCTCAGCGGCGGCCTGGCCTTGGCGGTGGCCTCCATGGCCCGCCGCCACGACATGCACACCCCCCAATACGACCTGGCCGGCGAGGTGTTGACCCAGGGCCAATTGGTGCAGCAACTGGAGCAGGAACTGGAGTTACATCCCGCCCATCGCTGGGGCGATCGCAAGCAACTGCAAAAACATCGCCGGCGGCGGGAGGAATTGGAACAAGAAATTGAGGAGCACCAGCGGCTACTCCACTTCCGCTCCAACCGCCATTGGGATACCTTCTTGGCACTGATTGAGGTGCTGCGCCACTTCGGGGCCCTGGCCGGGGAAGACGGCCTGCAACCCACGGAGGTGGGCCGCACCGTGGCCGCCCTGCGCGGCGACAACGAACTTTGGCTCGGGCTGGCCTTGATCAGCGGTTACCTAGATGAACTGAATCCTGCCGAACTGGCGGCAGTGCTGGAGGCGATTTCCACCGAGGTAAATCGCCCCGATCTCTGGTGTGCCTTCCCGCCGCCACCGCTGGTGGAGGAGGCCCTGCACGATCTGCGGGGGCTGCGGCGCGAACTTGGCCGCCAACAGGAACAGGCCCGCGTCAACTTCCCGATCTGGTGGGAGCCGGAGCTCACGGGGCTGGTGCACGCCTGGGCCGCTGGTGCCAGCTGGAATGAGGTGATCACCAGCAGCTCCCTGGATGAGGGCGATGTGGTGCGGGTGCTGCGCCGCACCGTAGACCTGCTCAGCCAAGTGCCCTACTGCGAGCTGGTGAGCGAGCAATTGCGCCGCAATGCCCGCTTGGCCCTGAAGGCGATCAATCGCTTCCCGGTATGCGAAGTGGAGGATCTAGTGGCAACAGCAACTCAAGCTCCAGCCACCGAACGGCCCCTTGCCCCCCTCTCCGCCAGCGATAAGGCCGCTGGCGATGTCGATGCGATGGCCGCTGCCCCAGCCGCCGCCGAGGTAGGCCAGTCCCAGGGGGGCAACCCAACGGGCCCGCCGCCCTCGCCCTAGTTATTACGGGGCCTGAGCACCAGCCACACCACCACGAGCAGGCCGCTGGTGCTCAGCACCGCCTCGATCCAATCCGCATTGGCTGTCCAGAACATTGCCAGGGTTAAGGGCACGGCTGCTCAAATTCCCAGGCGCTGCCAAATCACATCCAGATTGGCCAGGTGCAGGTCGGTGGCGAAACAGGCCGCCAGCTGTTCGGGGCTGAGCGCGCCACTCACCTCCGCGTCGGCGGCCAGGTTGGCGCGGAAATCGCCCCCCTCGCTGTTCCAGGCGGCATGGGCATTGCGCTGCACAATCCGATAGGCCAGCTCGCGGCTGAGGCCCGCTTCCACCAGCGCCAGCAGCACCCGCTGGCTGAACACCACGCCGCCGTAGACATTCATGTTGCGGGCCATGTTGTCCGGGTAGACCCCCAGGCCCTGGATCACCTCGGTCATCTCCCGCAGCATGAAGTGCAGGGTGGCCGAGCAGTCGGGCAGCATCATCCGCTCCACCGAGCTATGGCTGATGTCGCGCTCATGCCAGAGGGCGCAATTTTCCAGGGCCGCCACCGTATAGCTGCGCAGCACCCGGGCCAGGCCGCTGATCCGCTCGCTACGGATCGGATTGCGCTTGTGGGGCATCGCCGAACTGCCCTTCTGACCCTTTGCAAAATTCTCCTCCACCTCCAACACATCCGTGCGCTGCAGGTTGCGGATCTCGGTGGCAAAGCGCTCCAGGGCCACCCCCACCAGGGCCAGGGTTTGCACGTATTCGGCATGGCGATCGCGGCCGATCACCTGGGTGCTGGCGGCATCGGGCACCAGGCCCAGCTGGGCGCAGGTGATCGCCTCCACCTGGGGATCGGTGTTGGCGTAGGTGCCCATGGCGCCGCTGATCTGGCCCACGCTCACCACCTGGGCCAGGCGCTCGAGACGCTCCTGATTGCGCTGCACCTCGGCCAGCCAACCGGCCAACTTGAAGCCAAAACTGATCGGCTCGCCGTGGATGGCATGGGAGCGGCCAATCATCACCGTGGCCTTGTGGGCGCGGGCCAGGGACAGCAGGGCGTCGGCCAGGGCATCGAGCTCCTGGCGCAGCAACTGCACCGAGGCCTTCAGCTGCAGGGCCAAGCCGGTGTCGAGCACGTCGGAGCTGGTCATGCCCACGTGGATGTAGCGGCCCGCCTCGCCCACGTGTTCGTTCACATTGGTGAGGAAGGCGATCACGTCGTGGCGCACCTCCGCCTCGATCTCAAGGATGCGCTCCACCTCAAAGCTGGCCTTGGCTCGAATCGTGGCCAGGGCCTGCTCAGGTACGCGCCCCAGCTGGGCCTGGGCGGCGGTGGCGGCAATCTCCACATCCAGCCAGCTCTGGTACTTGGCCTGCTCGCTCCAGATGCCGCCCATCTCGGGCAGGGTGTAACGCTCAATCAAGGGCCAGCGCCTGGCGACGTCCCAGCCAATGTATGGCGTGGCCTCTCAGCCAAGTCATCACAGCAAAGTGATCGCCGCCGCCGGCAGCGGTGCCGGCCTGTGGTTGGATCGCTCAGGCAGCAGCAACGGCATAACGCCTTGGCCCCTAAGCAGCGCCTGGATCTGGAACTGGTGAACCGCGGTCTGGCCGCCAGCCGCCAGCAGGCCCAGCAACTGATCCGGGCTGGCCGGGTGCGCAGCGGCGATCGGCTGCTCGACAAACCCGGCACCGAGGTGCATCCGGAGCTGCCGCTCAGCGTGCAACAACCGCCCCGCTTTGTCTCCCGCGGTGGCGAGAAACTGGAGCGGGCCTTGAGCAGCTTCCCGATTGCGGTGGCGGGCCGGGTATGCCTCGACGGCGGCATTTCCACCGGCGGCTTCTGCGATTGCCTGCTGCAACGGGGCGCGGCGCGGGTTTACGGCATCGATGTGGGCTATGGCCAGACGGCCTGGAGCCTGCGCTGCGATCCCCGGGTTGTACTGCGCGAGCGCACCAATCTGCGCCGTCTCACGGCTGAGCAGCTCTACGGCCCGGAAGACCCCCGGCCGGATTTGGCGGTGGCCGATGTCTCTTTCATCTCCCTGGCGCTGGTGCTGCCGGCGCTGCTGGCGCTGCTCAAACCCGAGCGGTGCGAGCTGGTGTTACTGGTGAAACCCCAGTTCGAGGTGGGCAAGGGCCGCGTCGGCAAGGGGGGAGTGGTGCGCGATCCGGCCGCCCATGAGGACGCGATTGGCGGGGTGATCGCCGCCGCCGCCAGGCTGGGTTTATGCGCGGCGGGGCTGGTGGCCTCGCCGATCACCGGCCCGGCAGGCAACCACGAATATCTGCTCTGGCTAAAACCTGGTGATTCGGCAGCGGCCACCAGGGGGACGACAGGGGCGCCCAAAAATGGAGAGCCAGGGGCCCAAGCCGCTGGCCCAAGCCATGCGAGCACTAGCACCGCCAGCACAAGCGATGCAAGCACAAGCCCTGCCAGAACAAGCCCTGCCAACACAAGTTGTGCCGGCTTAAGTTCTGCCGGCTCAAGCCCCGGGCCGGCAACCCATCTATGCCCGAGCGATGGGCTGCCGATCGATCCTGCTGAAATCCGCCGTTTGGTGCGGGAAACCCTGGCCGGCAGCTGATAACAGCAACCGGGGGCAGAAGCATGAGCAAGCCGGGCCAGGGGCCGCCCGGCTGGGACTAGATGGCGCTGCTGTCGCGATCGCCGGTGCGGATGCGGATCACCGATTCGATGGTGCTGACAAAAATCTTGCCGTCGCCGATTTCACCGGTGCGGGCGGCGTCTTGTATTGCGGTCACCACGGTATCGACCTTCTCGTCGTCCACCACGATGTCGAGTTTGAGCTTCTGCAGAAACTCAACCGTGAACTCCGAGCCTCTGTAGCGCTCCACCTGGCCCTTTTGCCGACCAAAACCCCGCACCTCACTGACGGTCATGCCCACGATGCCCGCATTGACCAGTGCGATCTTCACGTCTTCAAGCTTGAACGGACGAATGATGGCCTCGATTTTTTTCATGGAAGCAGCGGGGGGCTTGTGAGCAGTCTCTCAGGACGTCCCACCAATTGGCAGGATCTGGCCATTAGGCCCGAGCCCCGGCCGGCTCGCCGTAACAATAGTTACTTGAATAGCCGAGCCCTCACAGCAGGACTGCCGAGCGGCGCTGGCTAGGATGGCTATAGAACATATTTCCGAAGCCGCATCCGTGAGCCCTAGCGCCGTCAACCCCCAAGGCGAGGCCACCAGCAGCGAGGCCACCCGCACTCCGCTATACGGCGAGCGAGCGATTGCCGATGCTCAGCTGATCTGCTTTGACAACCCCAGGCCGGGCCGGGCCTACGAGGTGTCGATCGAGCTGCCGGAATTCACCTGCCTGTGCCCTTTCTCCGGCTATCCCGACTTTGCCGTGCTAAGGCTGCTCTACCAGCCAGGCCCCCGGGTGCTGGAACTGAAAGCGATCAAACTCTACGTAAATAGCTACCGCAACCGTGCTATTTCCCATGAAGAAGTGGCCAACCGCATCCTGGATGATCTGGTGGCCGCCGCCGACCCCCAATGGATTGAATTGGTGGCAGATTTCAGCCGCCGCGGCAATGTCCACACCGTAGTGAGGGTGAGCCAGGGCACTCGCCTACCCTGCTGAGCGGCCGCATAAAACCGGTACGGCTAAACCGATTAAGGATACCGCCGCTCTGGAATCATACCGATCACCAGATCATAGCGTTTACGACTCAACCAGTCAGGAATATTGCCGTTTACTAGACGAGGTCATTTAAGGCTGAACTTATTAGGGATATTGCCGATTAAGGATTTTTTGCTCAACAAATCAGAGCGTTTGCGGCTGAGCTGCCTCTAGCTCCGCCACATTTGGCTCGGCCAACTCTAGCTCCGCCAGTAAGCCTGGCAATTCCGCCGCAAAACCGGTGAGATTGCGATTACACATGCCGGCCACATGCAGAGTGTGAGATTCGGCAATAGCCCACAACTGCCGCGTCGCCACCAGGCTCATGCCGCCCCCCAGCAGGGCAACAGCAAAACCCGTGTACACCAGCGGCACACCGGGGTCGCGCTTGAGCAAAATGCCGCTGGCGGGGAGCACGCTGGCCACCCGCACCGGCAGACCGGCCAACTCCACCGGCTCACCACCCACTGACAGGCGCCCGATCGAGCTGCCGCTGTTGTCGTACACCTCCACCGGCCCCTGCTCGCTGGTGAGCAGCAGCAGCACCGGCTCACTGCCGTCGGGCCGGGTGGGCAGCAGCAGCCCCCAAACCTGTTCGCCCAACTGGGGGAAGCTCTGCAGCGGCAATTGCAACAGGGGGCTTTTACCAAGTTGCACCGTGATCGCCGCCAGCCCCCAGTCGGCTTGATAGAAGGTGACACCCTGGAAGCGCAGCGGATGGTTGACGCTGATCTGGGCGGTCTTGAGCAGCTTTGGTTGATCGGTGCCGCCCTCCAGCAATCTCAAGCTGGAGGTGTACTGCTCGGGGCGACCGGCCGGATCGCGCTGCACCGAAAAGTGATCGAGGGCCAAGCTCATTTCACTGTGGCCGCGACTGTCGATCAGCTCCAAGCTGCGACCGGGGGCCAGGAATTGCTCCAAACGATGTCCCCCCAGGGAACCCCAGGCAGCGCCGAGCATCAACAACACCATGCCGGCATGCACCAGCAGCGGCCCAATGCGCCCGGTCAGGCCCCGGCGGGCCGCCAACCGGTCCCCATGGGCTTGAATCTGCCAGCCGCGTTTCCGTAAACCCTGCTCCAGCAGGGCCAAGCTGCTGGGGCCATCGGCCACCGTCAGGCTCTCGGCCAGGCTCAACTTGCTCAATTGACGGGCTGAGCGGTAGTCGATCCAACGCAGGGCAGCCCGCAGGGCCGGCCACTGGCGCCTCCAGCTGCACAGCAGCAGCGACAGCGCCAACCAGGCCAACAGGGCCAGAAACCAGCCGCTGGAATAGACATGGTCTAGTTGCAGGGCCAGCAACCGGTTGGCATCCACCAGCCCCAACCAGGGGGAACTGTCGTAGATGCGGTGATATAGGGCTTCGTTCTCCTTCTGGGGAATGGCTGTGCCGATGCCACTGGAGACGGCGATCACAAACAGCAGGGCGATCGCCAGCCGCAGATCTGAGATCCAGGAGGCCAGGCGGCTGAGGGCTGACTTGGCTGCGGTCACGGGTGGGGGTGGGATGGGCTCAGGGAGCTGTTTGGGCCCTGGTGCGCTGCTGGCCCGATTAATAGCGGCAGGCCGCGGTAACTGGGGCCCCAGCGGCAGAGGCGGCTCAGAAGATATTGGCCACCAGAGTGATAACCCCGGTGGTCACCAGCACTACGCCGCTGAGCGGAGGCAACCACTGGCTGAGCTGGCGCAGGCTGAGCAGCTTGGGCAGGCTGGCCGCCGCCGTACCGGCCAGCAACAAAGGCAGCACCTGGCCGGCGCCAAAGGCGGTGAGCAGCAGCATCCCCACCAGGGGCCTGCCATTTTGGGCCATCCAGCCCAATAACACCGCCAATACGGGAGTAGTGCAGGGGGTGGCCGCCAGGCCAAAAGCCAAACCAGCCCCCAGGGGGGCCAGCGGCGCCGGCAGGCGACGGCGCCAGATATCTGGATCCGGGCCGGCGGGAAGACGCATGGGCAGCAGCCCCAGCAGGTTCAAGCCCATCACCAGGGCCAGCACAGCCACCAAAACGGGCACAAGGCCAGGGATCTGGCCGTAAATCCGCCCCAGCAGGCCGCTGGCCAGGCCCAAGATCACCAGAGAGCCCACGATGCCACAGGCAAAACTGAGGCTGCGCTGCCAGGGCAACTGGCGATCACCGGCCTCAAAACCGGCCAGGTAGGCCAGCGTCACCGGCAGCAGGGATAGGGAACAGGGGCCGAGGCTGGTGAGCAGTCCGCCAGCGAATACCACCGCCAGGGTGAGGGGAGAGGGGGAGGCCAGGGACTGCTGCAGCAGCGAATCGGCGCTGCGGGCCCAGTCGGCAAAAGAGGGGCCGAGGCTGATCATCCAACCAGACTACCGAGCCGCAGCAACGGCTGCTTCAAGCGCCCGGGCCGCTGGCCCCCCCACTGGAGCCATGGCGGCGCCGGGCTCGGGGCGGAGCGGCCAGGCCACCGCTCTCCAGGGAGCAGCGGATGATCAATCCACAAACCAGCAAACTGGCCATCAACGAATTGCCCCCGTAGCTGATCAAAGGCAGGGGCAGTCCCGTGGTGGGCATGGCGCCACTGGCTACGGCAATGTTGAGGATCGACTGGCCCACCAACAAACAAGTACCACCAATCGCCACTAACCGCTGCACATTGCTACGGCAGCTGAAGGCAATGCGCAAACCCACATAGCCAAACAACAGCAGGAACAACAAAAGCACCAGCGACCCCACGTAGCCAAATTCCTCGGCAAAAACCGCAAAGATGAAATCGGTGCTTTGAATCGGCAGGTATTGCAACTTCTGGGTGGAGAGGCCAAAGCCCTCGCCCAGCACGCCACCCGAACCAATGGCCATCAAGCTCTGCACCAACTGGTAGCCGTCGCCGCGGGCATCGCGCCAGGGATCGAGAAAGGAGATCACCCGATCGCGCTGATAGCTATTCAAGGCAATGCTGGCACCAGCAACCAACAGGCCACCGCCAGCCGCCCCGGCCAACAGGCGCAGCGACAGGCCACTGGCCAGGGCCAGCAGCCAGAGCAGCAGACCGGTGAGCGAGGCCGTACTGAGGTTGGGCTGCTTGAGGATTAACAGGATCAAACCGGCGAACACCCCCAGCCACAACAACTTCTGATCGATGCCACTGCGCTTCCAATGGGCGAACAGGGAGGCCCCCTGCAAAACCACGAATGGCTTGACCAGTTCAGATGGCTGCAGCTGGATGGGGCCGATCACCAGCCAGCGGCTGGCTCCATTAACCGTGCTGCCGATCACCAGGGTGGCGGCCACCAGCAGTAGGCCGATCAATAGACCCATCGGTGCCAGGTGGGACCAGCGCCGCAGGCTGGTGCGCAGGGCAAACCACAACAGGCCCCAACTGGCCAACATCCAAACCAACTGGCGCTTGAGATAGAAAGCCCCATCGCCCATCTCCCGTTCAGCCACCCACCAGCTGGCGGAAGCGAGCACCAGCAGGCCAACGCCACTCCAGAGAGCGACCATCGCCAGCATCAAGCGAGCCTCCGCCGGCCACTGCCGCCAGGGCAGGGGCACCAGCCAGCGATAACTGGGGATGGCCTCACCCAATTGGCGACTGGCAAGGCGATTGACTTGAGGGTTGGGGGCGGGCAAGAGCGGAACGAAGCGAGGCAGCTAACTGCGCTGATCCATTGAATCGCGCCAACATGCCAGACAACAGGGGGATCTGCGCCGATCCCGCCCAGGCGAACCAGGGAGCACCATGACTCAGCAAACTCCCAGCAATACCAAATAAAAATGGCTGCTGAATAAAAATCCCACTGATTTCAAAACAGAAATCAGTGGGCCATTAATTGTACAGTAGCCAGACCAGCCAAGACGATTTGCCTAAGCAATTAAACTAAGCTGAAAATGCTAAACCCTAGAACCTGGTGAAATCAGCCTGGGCAGCTCAGATACCGCAATTGGTTTGACGGAGTCCGGTGGCCAATTCCACCTTGAGGATCTTGCCACCCTGCTTCATGATTCGCTGTTGCTCAGCAAACCAACTATCAAAAGGAACCCACTTGGTGAAGTAGGTGTTTTGAATTTCCCGCTGGTTGCGGGCTTTTTCAGGGCAGGGGATGCAGGCTGTGATCTTGAACAGACGCATGGGTAGATCCTCAGAGAGTTCCGATAGCGGGATCAGTTGCCCAAGCCAGAGCTGATGTAGTCGAGGTAGACGCCCAGCTCACGGCCGGCAGCGGGACCCACGAGGGCGGCGGCGGCTTCCTTGATCGCTTGAATCGACTGCACAGTGGCACCGATGGGCACGCCCAGGGAGTTGTAGGTCTCCTTGAGGCCATTTAGAACACGCTCGTCCAAGATCGAGGTGTCGCCAGCCAGCATGGCGTAGGTGGCGTAGCGCAGGTAGTAGTCCAGGTCGCGAATGCAGGCTGCATAGCGACGGGTGGTGTACATGTTGCCACCGGGACGGGTGATGTCCGAATACAGCAGCGACTTGGCAACCGCTTCCTTGATGATGGCGGCGGAGTTGGCGCTGATGGTGGCGGCAGCACGAACACGTAGCTCACCGCTGGCAAAGTACTGCTCCAGGCGGCCCATGGAGGAGACGTCAAGGTAAAGGCCTTGAACGTCGGATTGGTTGATGACGTTGGTGATCGCGTCTTGCATGGATTCGGCTTAGATGCGGTTAGGTGAAGAAAGCGAGCAATCTCAGGCGAGAGCGCCGATCAGATAGTCGAAGTAGAAGCCAGCTTCTTCGGCATCAAGACCGGTGAGCAGGGAGAGGGCGCCATTCTTCAGCTCACGGACGCCTTCGGACATGGCCTCCAGAGGAGTACCAAGTGCGCGATACATTTCCTTGGCACCAATGACACCGATTTCTTCAATCGGGGTGACATCGCCAGCAACCACGCCGTAAGTCACCAGGCGCAGGTAGTAGTCGAGGTCACGAAGACAGGTGGCTGTCATCTCCTCACCATAGGCATTGCCGCCGGGGGAGATGATGTCTGGGCGCTTCTGAAACAGGGCGCCTCCAGCCTGCTTCACAATGCGCTCACGGCTCTCGCTGAGCACTTGAGCCACGCGTAGACGACGTTGACCGCCAGCCACAAACGACTTGATTTGATCAAGTTCGCCTGGGCTGAGATAGCGGGCTTCGGCGTCCGCGTTGATGATCGAGTTGGAGACGATGCTCATGCAGTTCTGCCTCGAAACAAGCGGCCGCCGTTATGGAGACCGGTATCCGGTGGGTAAGGGACGGATCGACGTGTCGATCACCTGAATATTCTGCGGCACAGCCGGTCGCAGTCCAGGGCACCGGTAACAGTTCTTCACGGCTGTCGCTGGCGGGCACAAACGACAAGATCGACCGCGCCGCAAGGGTTCCGGCGAAACCACCAACGGTGACAAATCGCATCAGATCCAGGCGATCGATGCGGCAAACAGAAACCGGAACCCGGCGGGGCCAAAGCCAAATTAAGTCACTTGCTATAGCCCAGCAAAAACACGTGAGCCATAACCACAGAACAAAGGACAAAGGCCAGATTACTTACAGTCATAAAATATGTGGCTGCAAAGGCTTCAATGAATTAAAATCATTAAAAAGCATTAACAAGTTAGACGGAGAACCGCCTGCCTAGCGGCTAATAACCCGATAAATATTGCGGGCAGCTAGAAAATTGAACATCCAGGGCTTGCAGCCTGGGAACAACTTAGGGGCTGGCCATGCGTTTCAGGGCACCTCGAGAAAATTCCAAATCCAACCGATGTAATCACACGAGAAGCATTGCAGCGACTTGCCTAACTTACCTACCTCTGACCAGCTGGATCCTAATGGAATATATATGAGGTGCCCTTCAGCCTATTGGAGTTGCGACACGGATACAAACAAACTCAGGCCTAACTCTAAGTCAAAGGTCTAGTCAATAGCTAAGTCAATGGCCGACATCAAGTAAAGAACCAAGTCACTAACCAGACTCAGATATCCAAATTCTCTCTGGAATCTATTCGAGATGGAGAGCAAAATATCTAGAAAAAAGGGAATGGCGGAACCCAAAAACAGATCATACCCGAAATAAAAGTTGAGAACCAGATCTGGCTCTATAGATGAATATGGATACTCTGCACAAGTTAAACAAAAACTGAAAAAGGGCACCTCGAAAAATTCGGGTTCCGCGCGGGCCGACTA
>JBIKVR010000063.1:0-16386 GCA_044356735.1 Prochlorococcaceae cyanobacterium | reverse complement strand
CAGATCTGGCTCTATAGATGAATATGGATACTCTGCACAAGTTAAACAAAAACTGAAAAAGGGCACCTCGAAAAATTCGGGTTCCGCGCGGGCCGACTAAGAGACCCACTGCGGCAACTGGAGTGGATGGAGCCCAAGGCCACGCCAGGGCTAATTTTTCGAGGTGCCCAAAAGAATGGCAAGCAGAAACAAGAAAGAGGCGCAAAAACAAGGAAAAAGAAATCAAAGAAAACGGGACTTTCTCCGCTCCAATAGACCACCAAAAAAGACGAATTAGAAGGCGAAGCCAATGGCTTACAAGCCAATAGCTCAGATAAAATAATTATTCAGCATCCATCAAATTAAACAAAGATAAATAAATTTAAACTACAAATTAAATATTTGCGAAATAATTAATAGTTTATTATTTCACAAATCACTACGTATATCCAATGACACTTAGATGGCCCCTTTGACGCTTGGATTCAATCCGGCATTACCATTGTATAGCGATGCTGTGCGATTGACGGTGGTCAGGGGTATGCCATCCTGGGTAGCCATGCCGAGCAAATAAGGCACCGTATCTTGACCAAAATTCCGGGCATATTCGTCACTGGAAATCAGCTCTTCCAGGGCGGGCACCAAACCAAGGGTAGTGCGAATTGCCAGGAAGCGACTCACCTCGGCCGGCTGAGCGGCACGACCCAGCAGGCAGAGGTAAGCGGCCGAGGCAGCCCGCAGCGGAGCCATTTTGTTCAGCCTTTGCTGGAAGGCATCGCTACCGGCCACCAGGGCCACAAAAGCAGCCACATTCAAACGACGATTGCGGAACTGGGACTCGCTGTCCCCGAGCCGCTCGAAGACCAGGGGAACCCGGTTCAGCAGCTGGCGGTAGCAGGCATCAATCACCGACTGGAACTGTTGGGCGCTGGCGTTGCGAGGCAGGCTCAGGGGCCGAGCCAAGCTCTGACGACGGCGGAAACCCTGGGGCTGAGGCGATTTGAGTGCCTGCACCATCGCCGCGCCAGCAGGCTTGGCGAAGGCGTTGAAGTTGCCACTGCTGACGGCGGCGCGCCAACCACCAGCTGGGCGTGGGGAAGAAGCGCTGGAGGAGGCGCTGAATCCAGCCGCGACAACACCACTGGTCCAGAGGGTGGTGGTGCCGGGGGCGGTGGGCCTCCAGCTGCGGCTGGGAGCGGGGGCCTGGCGAATGGTGCCAGGACCAGTCTGACCCTGGGGCTTGGCGGCAACCTCGCCTCCAGAAAGCTTGGCGCTCCAGCCCCCCACGATCACCCGACGGCGATTGGGCAGGTTGCGGGCCACCAGGCTGCCTGGCGTGCTGATCTGGGCCGCAGGCGCCACGTCTGGACGCCTGCGGGGGGTGAGATCTGGGATCGCGTCGTAATCGATGAGGCGATTCAGACCGGGCACCTTGCGGGCGTTGCGGTCGGCCGGGGTGAGGAAGCGCTCGAAGGGCACGGTGTCCTCGCCGAAGCAGTCGCTGTACTCGCGGCTGGCGAGCAGGGCATCGACCACGCCGTAAAAGCCCTTGCGAGCGGCTGTATCGAAGTAGGCGTCGATCTCCCAGCGGCCCAGGGTGGGCCGGCCGAGGATGCGGCGATGCATCACCTCAATTGCCTTGGTGATGTAGAGGCCGCTCCAATAGCGACGGCGGAAGGCTGTGGAGCGGGCCACCTGACGCACGAACTCCCGCAGGCTGATATCGCCGTTCTCCAGCTTGATCTCCTCCACCTTGCTGCGCTCGCCCTCGTAGCCAGCGCTGCCAAGCACCTGCACATAGACGGCGCGGATGACGGCCTGGGTACTGGATTCGGTGTTGCGGATGCTGGGCTGGCCGCCGCGACGGGGCACGGAATTGCCACCGGTGGGGATTTGCTGCAGGCGCACCAGCTTGGGACCGACCCGACGGGGGCTGGCCTTGCGGAATTGGGCGGTGGCCATCTGACCCGGCTGGGCCAGGCCATTGCCGATCAAAATTCGACGGCTGTCGTAGCTGAATGGGGCCGGACGGGTGGCCACATTGGCAGTACCCGAAGGGAAGATGGCCCCGTAGGTAAGCGCAAGCGGATCATTGCCACCGCCATAGGGGTGCTGGTCGGCGAAGGGCTGGCGGTAGGAGGCGTAGAGGGTGATGTATTGAGGTGCGCCTTCAAAAGGTGCGCTAAAGCGGAACAACTTGCGGTTGCTGCCCCAACCGGCGCTCTCCTGGGCTTCCTCGCCAATATCGCGGAGATAGGGAACGGTTTCTTCGCCAAATACCTGGGCATATTCCATGGTGTTAACCAGGGAATCAACCAAACCAGCAAGGCCTTGCTGGGAGACAATCGCGAAATATCTACGGAATTCTTCAATGGAACTAACCCCCCGACCCAGGAAGTGGCGGAAGGCCAGTTCCACCACACGGCTGTTGGAGAAGCGGCCGTAAAACTGCTTGCGATACTCGTTGCTGCGGCCCAGGCAGCGAATGAATTCGCGCATGGAAATCTGACCCTGGCGCAGCTGGGTTGCCTCCACAGGGCAGACCACCTGGCTATAGCCCTTGACAATATCTCGTTCAAAAACCTGGCGGTAAGCGGCGCGAATCACCTCGGCCTTCTGGCCGCCGGTCATGGCTGTCTTAAGCACATAACGGGGTGAACCCGCAGCGGCCAAGGCATAGGTGGCAGGCAACTGCAGACCCTGGTTCTCAGGGCTACCAAGCCGTTGACGGGCCGAGGGAGTGGCCACCGCCAACTCACCAATCAGCACACTGAAGTAATCGATCAGCAGCTGGCGGCCTTCGGGCAGGTCCTTCAGCAAACCGGCGCCTGCGGCACGCATCTCCTGGAGGGCCACGTTGGTGGCGGCCAGGGAGCAGGCCTGCTCCAGGATGTCCCGCAGACCGCGGGTATTAACGGCCAGGATGCTGGGGTCGCCGGCCACCAGGGCATAGCCCACGTAGCGCAGGAACCAGGCCAGATCGCGCACCGATTTCTTCATCCGCTCGGTGCCGTAGCGACCAACCGCAATCGGGCTGAAACCGCCGGGCAGCACCACGCGCACGTCGGCATCACCGCCAGCGCCATCCAGCAGACGGCTGAGGAAATTGCCCTTGTTGACGGTGCCCTGAGAGAAGGTCTGCACAGATTGCTGGAAGGCCAGCTGATCGGCCGCCAGCGGCGTGGCATCCGCTGGACCAGCGGGCTTCAGGGGGCCATCTAGATAAGAGAGCGGCGTGCCGCCAGTGAAGATGCGGTTGGCCGCACGGGCCACGATGAATTCCGCATTGGCACTGATGCGACGGGCCACCTCGACCCGCAGCTGGCCACTCTGGAAAAAATTGAGCAGGTTGCCGAGTTCGCCCCCATCGGGGAAACGATCCTGCTGCACGGCTTGACGGACGCTGGAGAGCGGCAGGGTGTCGTAGCGCTGGGGCGAAACCCTCGTGCTGCCGCTGCTGGCGGTCACGGTCATTGACGGAGAGCGAGCCTGGCTTTGGAAGGTTACGGCTCGCCCTGGTGCCAAATCGCCGGTCTTGAACAAATGTTTGCAGCAGGCTGGCCAACCCCCTCCAAAGCCGGGGCCAGCCCATGAAAAGCTCGCCCCAGACCCATCCGCCGCCAATGTCCGAGGCCTCCATAAACCCCGCGGCAAGCCCCGCAGCCGGGCCCCGCGATGCCGCCACCCCCGTGGTGAGCGCCTTCTACGACCGATTCCCCTATCCGGGCGATCCAATCCAGGACGGCCCACCGCCTGGTTACAACTGGCGCTGGTGCGTCGACAGTGCCCTGGCCGCCGCCCGCAGCTGCCTGCCAGCTGCCCCCACTCCCACTGCCCCCACTCCCACTGGCCCCGCTGCCGCACCCCGCCGCTGGCGCATCCTCGATGCAGGCTGCGGCACCGGGGTGAGCACCGACTACCTGTGCCACCTCAACCCTGGCAGCCAGGTGCTGGCGGTGGATATCAGCGGCGGAGCCCTGGAGCTGGCGCGACAGCGCACGCGCCGCTCCGGGGCCGCCGCCCAAGTGGAGGAGCTGCGCATCGAGCAGCGCAGCCTGCTGGATCTAGAGCCCGACGGCCGCTTCGACTACATCAACTCGGTGGGCGTGCTGCACCACCTGGACCAACCCGAGGCGGGGCTGAGAGCCCTGGCGGCCCAACTGGCGCCCCAGGGAGTATTGCATCTGTTCCTATATGCCGATGCCGGTCGCTGGGAGATTCACCGCAGCCAAAAAGCCCTCAACTTGCTGCAGGTGGGCACTGGCGAACTGGGGCTGAAGCTGGGGCGCCAATTATTCAATGAACTGCCAGCCGCCAACCGGCTGCGGCGCCATCACGAGCAGCGCTGGGCGCTGGACACCAGGGCCGATGCAAACTTCGCCGACATGTACCTGCATCCGCAGGAAACCAGCTACGACCTGCGCCGGCTGCAGCAATTCGTGGCTAGTGCCGGCCTGCACTTCGCCGGATTCTCCAATCCGGAAGTTTGGGATCCGGCCAGATTGCTGGGGGGCGAGCTACTGGATCGGGCCCGGTCTCTGCCCCAATGGGACCAGTGGCTGCTGGTGGAAGCCCTCGATCCGGAGATCAGCCACTTCGAATTCTTCCTCACAGCAGATGCAACGGAGCCAATCGATTGGTCTGACGATCAACGGCTGCTGAACTTCGCCATGGAGCGCAATCGCTGCCTGTGGGGCTGGCCATCCGACAGCCTGCTCGGCCCCGATCTGCTGCCCCTGAACCTGGAGCCAGGGGATCTACCCCTTGCCGAGGCGGCGGAGGGCGCCCCGGGGCTGCCCCTGGGACAGCTGGAGCTGGCCATGGGAGAGACGGAGCGCTGCGCAAGGGCCCGCAGACTGATCGCCCAGCGGGTGCTGCTGCCCGTGGAACTGCCAGTGGAACTGCCCGTGCTGCTGCCCGATGCCAGCTGAGTTTTCAGGCGGGGCGGCAACTGCCTCTGCCAGGGTGGCAAAGGCCTGCGTGATAGATTCCGCCCGCTTTTAGACGGCTTCGTTCTTGCAGGCAGCTCTTGCCGCCACACCCGAAGACGTTGGCACCGCAGGCCCCTCAGGGCCAGGCGTGACCATCGATCACCTCGCTGATCGGGCCGCAGATCATGCCGCTGCGATTAGCGCAGCGGAACTTGGCCTGGCGGAATCTGGCTCGCTTGGCCTCCAGGCCAATGCCGAGATCCCTTCGCGGTCCAAAAGTGAGGCTCAGCGGCAAGTCGATCCCATGGACGATTATGTGCGCCTGCAGCAGCGCCTGATGATGGCCACCCTGGCGGTATCCGCCGCTGCGGTGGCGCTCAGCTGGATCTTTCTTAGTGGCTCCGCCGCCGCCAGTTTGTTGTTGGGAGCCTGCTCTGGAATGCTGTATTTGCGGCTTTTAGCTCGCAGTGTGGCCAGCCTTGGCAAGGGTTCCCGCTCCGTCGGACGCTTTCAGCTGTTGGTTCCGGTAATTCTGGTGATAGCAGCCCTGCGAGTTCCGGCCATTGAGCTACTGCCGGCCCTGGCCGGATTCGTGCTCTATAAACCCGCCCTGCTGCTGCAGGCGGTTCTTGCTCCCTGAACCACTCCGTCCCCATGGTTCCCCTGTCCATGCACCTACCATTTGCCGCACTAGAGGTAGGCCAGCAGCTCTACTGGCAACTTGGCAACCTCCGTCTCCATGGCCAGGTTTTCCTGAGCTCCTGGGTGGTGATCGGTGCCCTGCTGGCCCTTGTGGTGGTGGGCACCCGCAGCTTGGAGCGCGACCCCCGCGGCGTGCAGAACCTGCTGGAGTTCATCTGGGTCTACATCCGCGATCTGGCCAGAGAACAGATTGGCGAGAAGGTTTATCGCGATTGGCTGCCATTTATCGGCACGCTATTCCTGTTCATTTTCGTGAGCAACTGGGGCGGTGCCCTGATTCCCTGGAAGCTGATCCACCTGCCCCACGGCGAATTGGGAGCCCCCACCGCCGACATCAACACCACCATCGCCCTGGCGCTGCTGGTGTCTTTGTCCTACTTCTATGCAGGGCTAAGTCGCAAAGGGTTCAGGTACTTTGAGTACTACGTGGAACCCACGCCGATCATGCTCCCGTTCAAGATCATCGAGGATTTCACCAAGCCCTTATCCCTATCTTTCCGTCTTTTTGGCAATATTCTTGCCGACGAGCTGGTGGTGGGAGTGCTTGCCTTCCTGGTGCCTCTGATCGTGCCCCTACCGGCCATGTTCCTGGGCCTGTTCACCAGCGCCATCCAGGCACTGATCTTCGCCACCCTCGCCGCCAACTACATCGGCGAAGCGGTGCACGAAGAGCACCACTGATCCCTTGCTCGCTCCGCCAGATCGGGCAACCGATCTGGCAAACTCACTGCGCGCAGGTCCGGCTCGATCCGGGCCCTTCTCGATGATCTCGAGATGTCCCAGGCGCAGGGTTAACGTCCCGGTCCAATCCGCGCTCTCCCGGCGCCCCACATTCCTCGTTCCACCATGGATTCCCTCACCTCCGCTGCGTCTGTTGTGGCTGCTGGCCTGGCCGTCGGCCTGGGCTCCATCGGCCCTGGTATCGGTCAGGGCAACGCTGCCAGCGGCGCTGTCGAAGGCATCGCTCGCCAGCCCGAAGCTGAAGGCAAAATCCGCGGCACCCTGCTGCTGTCCCTGGCCTTCATGGAAGCTCTCACCATCTACGGCCTGGTGGTCGCCCTGGTGCTGCTGTTCGCCAACCCCTTCGCCTGATCGAACTGAGCTGGTGGCTCAAGCCGGCTCGCCAAGCTTTTTTAGCTTGGTCGAAACGGCTTGAACTCCCTCTCAATCGCCTAGCGCCTCCAATCGCCTGGCAGCAAGGTTTAAATCAGGCCGTTAAGGCCGTTCCCTTTCCAGATCTGTTCCGGTTTTGCTCATCTTTACCGGTTCAGCCACCGGATCACCCGCCCGCACCCCCGCCTCATGACCAGCTGGCTTCTGCTTGCCGAAGCAGGTGCGACCGCAGGGTCGCCTGAGGGAGGTCTGTTTGACCTCGATGCCACCCTGCCGCTGATGGCGGTGCAGGTGGTGCTCCTCACTTTCATCCTCAATACTCTCTTCTTCCGTCCCGTCGGTCGGGTTGTGGAAGATCGGGAGGGCTACATAAATACCAGCCGCGCCGAAGCCAAGCAGAAGCTGGCCCAAGCCCAAAGGCTGGAGGCGGATCTCAAGGAACAGCTCAAGGAGGCCCGCGTGGCCAGCCAAAAGCTGATCCAAGAGGCGGAGCAAGATGCTGACAAGCTCTACCGCCAGGCCTTGGCCGTCGCCACCGCCGAGGCGATCGCCTCCCGGGAGCAGGCCCGCAGGGAGATAGATACCCAGCGGGAATCCGCTCTCACCCAGCTAAGGGCTGACGCCGACAAACTTGGTGACCTGATCGTCGATCGTCTGCTGGCAGCTAAATGACGCTTCCCTTGCCCCTAATCCTGGCCTCCCACAGTGGATTTGGTTTAAACCTGAATCCATTCGAAACTAACATCATCAACCTGGCGATCGTTATCGCCGGATTGTGGAAATTCCTGCCTGGCTTCCTCGGTTCAATTCTCGAGCGGCGCCGTAAGGCCATCCTCAGCGATCTAAAAGACAGCGAAGAGCGTCTGGCGGCAGCGGCTGCGGCCCTCAGCCTGGCCCAAAAGGGTCTCGCTGAAGCCCAGCAAAAAGCCGAGCAGATCCGCGCCGACGGCAAGCTGCGGGCCGAGGCCCTGCGCAGCGATAGCGAACAGCGCACCGTGGAGGAGATGGCTCGCGTCAAGCAGGGTGCCGCCTCCGACCTGGCGGCGGAAGCCGCCCGAGTCAGCAACCAACTGCGGCGGGAAGCGGCCCAATTGGCCATCGAGAAAGCGCTCTCCAGCTTGCCTGGCAAGCTCGATCAAGCCGCCCAGGCCCAGCTGATCGACCAGTCCATTCAGAACCTGGGTAACGCCTGATGCCGCTGCTCAACACCGTTACCACCCCCTACGTGGAGGCCTTCCTCCAGGTGGCCGAAGCCCGCGAGGAAACCGACCAGGTGGTGGAGCAGGCCAAGGTCCTGCTGGAGCTATGGAACCAATCCCCCGAACTGCGCGAAGCCATGGGCTCGCCGGTGCTGGAGGTGGAGTCTAAAAAAGCCGCCCTCACCGAGTTGTTTGGGGCACAGCTAACTCCCTCCTTCCTAAACTTGCTGAAGTTGTTGGCCGATCGCCAGCGCATCGGCATTCTCGGTCCCGTGTTGGAGCGACTGCTGGAGATCTATCGCGAACAGCGCAAGATCGTCGTAGCCAACATTTCTTCTGCCACGGCACTTTCCGAGGTTCAAGAACAGGCGATCGCCAAAAAGCTGCAGGCCATCGCCGGCACCGATCAACTGGAAATCAACCTCCAGGTGAACCCCGAGCTGATCGGCGGTTTTGTCGTCTCCCTGGGCTCCCAAGTGATCGACGCCAGCCTGGCCGGCCAGGTGCGGCGCCTCGGCCTGGCGCTGACCAAGGTGAGCTAGCCACCTAAGCCCAGCCCCTCACCCTCCTCCACCAAATCACCCCCTTTGGGGATATCCACCCATGGTTTCCATCCGCCCCGACGAGATCAGCGCGATCCTTAAGCAGCAGATCTCCGATTACGACAAGTCGGTCTCGGTTAGCAATGTCGGCACCGTGCTGCAGATCGGCGACGGCATCGCCCGGGTCTATGGCCTGCAACAGGTGATGGCCGGTGAGCTGGTGCAGTTTGAAGACGGCACAGAAGGCATCGCCCTCAACCTCGAGGACGACAACGTCGGCGTGGTGCTGATGGGTGAGGGCCGGGGCATTCAAGAGGGCAGCACCGTCAAGGCCACCGGCAAGATCGCCGCCGTGCCAGTGGGTGATTCCCTGCTCGGTCGGGTGGTGAATTCTCTGGGCCAGGCCATCGACGGCAAGGGTGATATCGAAACCAGCGAGACTCGCCTGATCGAGTCGATGGCGCCTGGCATCATCCAGCGCAAGTCGGTGCATGAGCCGATGCAAACCGGCATCACCGCCATCGACGCGATGATCCCCATCGGTCGCGGCCAGCGGGAGCTGATCATCGGCGACCGCCAGACCGGCAAGACCGCCATCGCCATCGACACGATCCTCAACCAAAAAGGTGAGGACGTGGTTTGCGTTTACGTGGCCGTGGGCCAAAAGGCCGCCTCGGTGGCCAACGTGGTGGAAGTGCTGCGCGAGCGCGGCGCCCTGGACTACACCGTGGTGGTGGCCGCCAGCGCCTCGGAAGCCGCCGCGCTGCAGTACCTGGCTCCCTACACCGGCGCGGCGATCGCCGAGTCGTTCATGTACAAGGGCAAGGCCACCCTGGTGGTTTACGACGACCTCACCAAGCAGGCCCAGGCCTACCGCCAGATGTCGCTGCTGCTGCGCCGCCCCCCCGGTCGTGAGGCCTATCCCGGCGACGTTTTCTATTGCCACAGCCGTCTGCTGGAGCGGGCCGCCAAGCTGTCCGATGCCATGGGCAAGGGCTCGATGACCGCCCTTCCCATCATCGAAACCCAGGCCGGCGACGTTTCCGCCTACATCCCCACCAACGTGATTTCGATCACCGATGGCCAGGTGTTCCTCAGCTCCGACCTGTTCAACTCCGGCCTGCGCCCCGCCATCAACGTGGGCATCTCGGTGAGCCGGGTGGGTGGCGCCGCCCAAACCAAGGCAATCAAGAAGATCGCCGGCACCTTGAAGCTGGAACTGGCCCAGTTCGATGAACTGGCGGCCTTCTCCCAGTTCGCCTCCGACCTCGATGCCGCCACCCAAAAGCAGCTGGCTCGGGGTAAGCGCCTGCGGGAACTGCTCAAGCAGCCCCAGTTCAGCCCCCTGATCCTGGCCGAACAGGTGGCCGTGGTCTATGCGGGTGTCAAGGGTCTGATCGATGAGGTGCCCGTGGAGCTGGTGAGCCAGTTCACCCGTGAACTGCGCGAATACCTGAAGTCCAACAAGCCCGAATTCATCTCCAAGGTGCAAACCGAAAAGCAACTCAGCGATGAAGCTGAGGCCATGCTCAAGGAAGCCATCAACGAAGTGAAGTCGACCATGCTCGCCACCGCCTGAGGAAGGACCTAGTAGATGGCAAATCTCAAGGCAATTCGCGACCGAATCAGTTCGGTCAAAAACACCCGCAAGATCACCGAGGCCATGCGCCTGGTGGCGGCCGCCAAGGTGCGCCGCGCCCAGGAGCAGGTGCTGCGCAGCCGGCCCTTTGCCGACCGCCTGGCCCGCATACTGCAAAATCTGCAGTCCAGCATGCGCTTCGAGGATCTAGACGCCCCCCTGCTCGATGCCCGCGAGGTGCAGACGATCACGCTGCTCTCGATCACTGGCGATCGGGGCCTCTGCGGTGGCTACAACACCAACATCATCAAGCGCACCGAGCTGCGCTTCAAAGAGCTAGAAGCCCAGGGCTACAAGGTGGATCTGGTGTTGATCGGCCGCAAGGCGATCACCTACTTCCAAAATCGTAGTTATCCGATCAGGGCCACATTCACCGGCCTTGAACAGGTGCCTAACGCCCAGGAAGCCATGGGTATCGCCAATGAAGTGCTGGCGGCATTTCTATCCGCATCCACCGATCGGATCGAAATCATCTTCACCAAGTTCATCAACCTGGTGAGCTCCAAGCCCGTCAGCCAAACCCTGCTGCCCCTGGATCCCCAGGGCATCGCCTCGGCTGATGACGAGATCTTCCGGCTCACCACCCGCGAGGGCCGGCTGACCGTGGAAGCGGGCCAGGTGGAGAACGCCGAGGCGAAGCTGCCCTCGGACATCGCCTTCGACCAAAGCCCCGACGTGCTGCTCAACGCCCTGCTGCCGCTGTATCTGGAAAACCAGTTGCTGCGTTCCTTGCAGGAAGCGGCGGCATCGGAACTGGCTAGCCGGATGACGGCTATGAACAACGCCAGCGACAACGCCAAGGCCCTGGCCAAAACGCTCACCCTCGACTACAACAAGGCCCGTCAAGCCGCCATTACCCAGGAAATCCTGGAAGTGGTGGGTGGCTCCGCCGCCTTGGCCTGAGGGCCAACCCCCAACGGCGCCGCCGGCAGTTCCCCGCCCATTGAGGCAGGAGCTGCCGGCTTTTTTTTCGCGACCCAGTCTTGGCTTCTATCTCTAACCCCGAACTGGCGATCCAGCCCCTGTTTCCGCTGGCCCTGGGCCAGGTGCAACTGCGGCCCGATCCCCTGGATACGGCATTGCAAATCCAGGCGCTGCATCAGCTGCGCGGCACCGCCAGCTCCAACCCCGATGAAGGCTGCGCCTGGACCGGCGATCTAAACGGCGTGTGGCAGCTGCACCGCCAGCCCCAGTTCACGCCACTTATTCAAACGATTAGCGGCCATGCCGCCAGCTACCTGGAGCGGTTGGGCTTTGATCAAAGCCGACTGGCACTGCACATCCAGCGCTGCTGGCCGGTGGTGAGCGAACTGGGCCAGGTGGTGGGCCGCCATCACCATCCCAACGCCCACCTCAGCGCCGTTTACTACCTGAATGGCGATGGCAGTGGCCGCAGCGGCTGTCTGCGTTTTTTCCCGCCTCGCCAGGCCAATGAGCTGGTGCCCGGCCTGGCGGTGGGCCACGACGGCCCAATCCGGCCCAACTCCGCCGCCGCCCAGTGGAATGCCCCCTGGTTTGACCTGGCGCCGCGAGCCGGCCTGCTGGTGCTGTTTCCCGCCAGCGTCGATCACGCGGTGCTCGAAAACGAGGACCCCGACGACAGCCGCTTCTCGATCAGCCTGGATCTGGTACTTACCGCCCCGCCAGCGCTCCAGGCGGAAACAACACCGGCCAGCCCACCTGAATACCTGGCGCCCCATCCGGCGGATTGGCAGGCGGTGGATTGGTAAGAGCTGTGAGGGCCGGGCTGCCTGGGAGAATCCTGGACGGCGCAATCCCCAGGCCGCTCCCTTGACCGAGATTCAGACCTTCACCGTCGTTGCCGATATCGACGGCGACAAGCACAGCTTCCCCTGCCGCGCCGACCAGACCGTGCTCGCTGCGGCGGAAGCCGCCGGGGTTGGCCTGCCCAGCTCCTGCTGTTCCGGTGTCTGCACCACCTGCGCGGCGCTGATCCGCCAGGGCAGCGTGCATCAACCGGATGCCATGGGCGTTAAAGCCGAACTACGCGACCAGGGTTACGCTCTGCTCTGCGTTTCCTTCCCCCGCAGCGATCTGGAGCTGCTGGCCGGCCAGGAGGATGCCCTCTACGAGGCCCAGTTCGGCCAGTATCAAAAGTGAGCCCAGCGGCCGGCAGCCTGGAGTGGCAGGCCAGCAATTTGCAGTCGCAGCCAGTGGAGTTGCAGCCAGTGGAATTGCAATCCACATACTTGCAATCCATAAATTTGCAACCGGTGGAGTTGGAGCTGCGGCGTGAGCCAGGGCCGCTGCTGGCCCAGATCCAGGCGGCCCTGGCGGCCCATGGCAGCCCGCTGCGCTGGGCGATCACCGCCGTGGAGCCCAATCCAGCTGGGGGAGCGGTCGGTTCGCTGCTACGGATTGAAGCGGTAGTGCGGCGATGAGCAGGGCTATTGGCGGCAGCGCGGCCGATCCGCTGCCCAGCCTGCTGGTGATCCCCACCGGCATCGGCTGCGCCCTGGGGGGCTACGCGGGCGATGGCCTGCCGGCGGCCCGGCTGCTGGCGGCGGCCAGCGGCTGCCTGATCACCCACCCCAACGTGATGAACGGAGCGGCGCTCTACTGGAGCGACCCGCGCATCCACTACGTGGAGGGTTCGGCCCTGGATCGCTTCGCGGCCGGAGCGATCGCCCTGGGGCCGGTGCGCCGCCAGCGGGTGGGTCTGCTGCTGGATGCCGGCATCGACAAGGAGCTGCGCTGGCGTCACCTGCAGGTGGCCGAGGGTTGTCGCGCCAGTTTGGGTTTGGATATCGGCCCGGTGCTAACAACAGATGTGCCCCTAGAGGTGAGCCTCAGCCAGGGCCCCAGCGGCGCCAGCTGGGGCAACCTGGGCAACCCAGCCGCCCTGCTGCGGGCCGGCCAACAGCTCAAGGCCAATGGGGCCACAGCGATCGCGGTGGTGGCGCGCTTCCCGGAAGACCCCCAGGGCGAGGCGCTGGCGGCCTATCGCCAGGGTGCCGGCGTCGATGCCCTGGCCGGCGCCGAGGCGGTGATCAGCCACCTGCTCAGCCTGGAACTGGGCCTTCCCTGCGCCCATGCGCCGGCCCTCAACCCGCTGCCCCTGGATCCCGGCCTCGACCCCCGCGCCGCCGGCGAGGAGCTGGGCTACACCTTCCTGGCCTGCGTGCTGGTGGGCCTGAGCCGAGCACCGGATTTGATACCCCTGGCGGGGGCGGGCCGGAATGCGCTGCGGATCGACGAGCTGGGGGCGGTGGTGGCGCCAGCCGCTGCCCTGGGGGGAGCGGCGGTGCTGGCCTGCGCCGAACGGGGCATTCCCCTGATCGCGGTGGACAACCCCTGTCTGCTGCAGGTGACGGCCGAGGCTCTGGACCTGGAGGTGTTGCCGGCGGCCAGCTACAGCGAAGCCGCCGGGTTGCTGGTGGCGCTGCGGGAGGGGCTCAACCCGGCGGCTCTTTACCGGCCATTGGCCAGGCTGGTTTAAGCGCCTGGCGCCCCCTTACCCCTGGCGCCCCCTCGCGCCTGTCCCCCCAGGAGCCCTGGCGGGACCTCCTGGGGGGACAGGCGCGAGGGGGCTGGCAATACATGTGGATGGTGCCGGCAATACTTGTGTGTGCGTGGGGCCGGCAATATGTGCGTGCGTGGGCCGGCAATATGTGTGTGCGTGGGGCTGGCAATATATGTGTGATTGATAGATCTGGGAACGAGATAAATGGAATTAATAGATATGGGAGCGAGAGATCTTGGAGCAAGTGATCTGGGGAGATCTACTGGAGGTAGATGAGCCTGGGAGCTAGAGATCTGGAATTGATAGACTGGTGAGTTATAGGACTGGGATTAACAAACCATGGAGCTATAGGCCTGGGATTCATGGATCTGCGGGATCTATTTGCGATAAATTGGCAATAAGCCTGGTAGCAATAGATCTGCGGGCGGTAAGCAGGTTCGCATTTTTAAGCCAGAGCACACAACAATTTGTAATATTGCCCGCAATGGGCTTGCTGCGCGGCGTGGCCATGCTGCTGATGCCAATTATTAATGCTCTGAGCCGCTGAAGTTGCCCTGAAAACCCAGGCACAAATGGCTCCCGACAATAAAACAGGCCAGTCTGAAAATGAGGCTCATGGTAAAAATTTTCAAGATTTGCCGGTTGTCGAGGCCAACCTAAAAGGAGGGTGCAGGCACATCTCGAAATGATTTTGCGCAGCTAATTCGCAAGCGATAGACGGACAATAGATATGAGAGCGGTCTCTTGGCGATAGTTGGGCGATAGCTGGGCGATAGTTGGGCGAGCTACAGTTAGTGATAGACGGGTAATAGGTGTGCGATCGGTGTATGCACAAGCAATGGATGTGGGCGCTGGATGCGCGAGAGCTTTCCTAGCGCAGGCAGGCCATTGGGTGGCGCGAGGCCAGGCCGAGGGCTTTGGCCACCCCCGGATGGCAGACGGCTCCAGCCACAGTGTTCAAACCAGAGAGCAGTTCGGGCCGATCGGTGACCGCCTCGCTTAGCCCCCGGCCCGCCATTACCAGGATGTAGGGCAGGGTCACGCTCATCAAGGCCTCGGTGGAGGTGAATGGCACCGCCCCCGGCATGTTGCCCACCGCGTAGTGCTGCACGCCATGGATGCAGTGCACCGGATCGGTATGGGTGGTTTCACGGCTGGTGGCGATGCAGCCCCCCTGATCGATCGCCACATCCACGATCACCGAACCAGGTTTCATGCGCTGCACCAGCTCCGCGCTGACCAGCCTGGGGGCGCGACCGCCGGGCAACAGCACCGCGCCAATCAGCAGATCGGCGCCAGGCACCAGCCGTTCGATCAGCCCGCTGCTGCTCACCAGACTCACCAGGCGACCGCGGCGGTCCGCCTCCAGGCTGCGCAATTTCTGGGGGGAGCGATCCAAAAGGAACACCTCCGCATCCATCGCCGCCGCCACCCGAGCGGCATTCCAGCCCACGATGCCGGCCCCCAGCACCACCACCCGGGCGGGCCGCACGCCGGTGCAACCACCCATCAAAATGCCGCGGCCGCCGTGGGGCTTCTCCAGCAGGTGGGCACCCACCTGGGCCGCCAGCCGACCGGCGATCTCACTCATCGGTGCCAGCAGCGGCAGGCTGCCGTCTTCCAGCTGCACCGTCTCGTAGGCCACAGCGGTGGTGCCCGCCGCCAACAGCGCCTTGCCCACCTCTGGATAGGCGGCCAGATGCAGGTAGGTGAACAGCACCAGATCGGGCCGCAGGAAAGCGAACTCCTCCGGCTGGGGTTCCTTCACCTTCACCACCAGGTGGGCGGCCCAGGCCTCCTCGCGGTCCACCAGCCGGGCACCGGCGGCGCTGTAGTCGGCGTCAGACAGGCCGGCTCCAGCGCCGGCACCGGCCTGCACCCTCACCTCCATGCCCTGGCTAACCAGCTCCCGCACGCCATCGGGGGTGATGGCCACCCGCTGCTCATCCGGCTTGATCTCCGTGGGCACGCCGATAGTGGCCATCGGGGAGGCGTGGGGGGCCGCCAGGCCAGACACTGTCATCTAGCTAATCCAGGGAGCTGCCTCCACAATGGCCTGGAAACAGCTGATCTGTTGGCCAGATCAGGCGGCGGCAATCGGCATCCGCCAACCGCTGCCAAACGCCCGACCACTCACCTTCAGGGCCGGGGCGGCCTGACGCCGTTTGAACTCCGATCGCCGCAGCAACAGCTGCACCCGCATGGCTAATTCCGGCGGGGTGCCGCTGGCGATCAACTCCTCCAGGCTCCAGTGCCGCTCGATATAGGCCTTGAGCAGCGGATCGAGCACTGCGTAATCGGGCAGGCTGTCGCTATCGAGCTGGTCTGGTCGTAGTTCGGCACTGGGGGGCTTGTGGCGGATAACCGCGCCAATCAACTCCCCCTCGGCCGGCAGCCCCAACTCAGCCCGGCAACTGGCCGCCGCCGCTGAATCGATCCACTCGCAGAGACTGAACAGGGTGGTTTTGTATAGATCGCCAATCACCGCCAGGCCGCCGTTCATGTCGCCATAGAGGGTGCAGTAGCCCACCGCCAGCTCCGATTTATTGCCGGTGGAGAGCAGCAGCTGGCCCCGCTGGTTGGCCACCGCCATCAACAGGGTGCCGCGAATGCGCGATTGCAGGTTTTCAGCGGTGACTCCCTGCGCCCCCCCCGGCAGGGCCGGCGCCAGGGCTCCGTCAAAGCCGGCCATCAGCGGCGCGATCGGCAGGGTGGCTGTGGCGATGCCAAGCCTGGCGGCCAGGGCGGTGGCATCGTCAATCGAACCGGCGGAACTCCAGGGGGAGGGCATCAGCAG
>JBIKVR010000003.1:0-63289 GCA_044356735.1 Prochlorococcaceae cyanobacterium | reverse complement strand
ATGGGGTTGGCGGATCCCAACAGGCCAGCTGTTGGCGGCAACAGGCCAGTTGGCGCTCCAGGGTGCCGGCGGCATTGAGCACAAAACTGGCCCCGTCGAACACCAGCTCATCGTTGCCGCCCACTTGATTTACATAAAGCACCGCACAGCCCAGGCGGCGGGCGGCGCTGGCGGCCAGCTGCAATCGCAGGGCCGCCTTGCCCATGCCAAAGGGCGATGCCGAAAGATTGATCAGTAGATCAATACCAAGCGGTTGCAGCTCAGCGATCGGATCTGGAATGATTGGATTTACACCAGAAAGCTGGGAATCCAGCCGCTGCTCCTCCACCCACAGGTCTTCGCAGATGGTGATCCCCAGGCGCCAGCGGCGACCGCCCCGCACCAGGTCGAGCACCGCCGGGCTCTGGCCGGGGCGGAAGTAGCGCCGTTCATCAAAGACGTCGTAGTTGGGCAAAAGCCGCTTGCGCGCCACCTGCCGCCAGCCGCTGGCCTCCACCAGGGCGGCGGCATTGTGCAAATTCGGCAAACTGGCCAAGCCGCTGGCGGCGATCGGCTCCACCATCCCCACCAGCACCGCCAGCTGCGGGCAGCAGCTGGCCAAACCAGCCACCAACTCGTCTAGGGCCTGGCGCTGGTCGTCGATCAGGGCCGGCCGCAGCAGTAGATCCCGAGGCGGATAGCCCCACAGAGACAACTCTGGAGTGAGCAGCAGCTCGGCCCCCTGCTCGGCCGCCTGCCGGCAGGCCTGCAAAATTTGGCGGCCATTGCCGGCCAGGTCGCCCACCAGTGGATCGATCTGGGCCAGGGCGATGCGCATCGATGCTGGCTGGCCCAGAGGGGTTACGGCACCTCGGACAACCCGTAAAGATTGTGCAGCAACAGCAGCGACCACACCCCCGCCGGGATTTGATCGCGATCGGGGCGATCGCGCAGCGCCGAGCTGGCGGTGGCTGGCACGGTGAGCGGCAGCAGCTCCAGCCGCGCCCCCAACCGCTCCAGGGCCGGCAGCTCCCCGGGCGCCAGCGGCCAACCCTGGCGCGGCGCGATCGCCAACCGACAACCGGCCAGCAGGGCATCCGCCTGCTTCCAGCGGTGGATCTGACCCACCAGATCGCTGCCCACCACGAACACCAGCTCGTTGTGGGGCCAGCGGGCAGCCGCCCGCCGCAGGGTTTCGATCGCCCAGGGACTGCTCAATTGCTGAACATGCTGGAGCCTGGGATTGGCGATCTGGGCCACCAGGGCCGCCAACATCTGACTGCGCAGCTCCAGGGGCGCACCATGGGATTTGATCGGGTTGTCGCTCGCCCAGGTGACCACCCGGGGAAATAGCTCCAGCAAGCCCTCCAGCAACAGCTGATGGCCGATGGTGGGGGGATCGGCGCTGGTGCCGAAGAGGGCCAACTGCTGCATGTTTGTTTGTCTGCTCGGCCCCTCAGGGCAGCGGAGCCCTGCCCGGCTCTGGTTGGCGGCCATGGGCCCCGGACCAACCGAGCAGCCACTGCCGCAACTGGGGATCAGTTTGCGCCAAGCGCCGCATCAGCGCCCCCGGGCTATGGCGACGATTGGCACTGCGCAGCAGCGCCCTGGCCGCCAGGCGCCCGGTGAGTCGGGTGGTGTGCACGGCCAGGGCCACCTGGGCCAGGGCCACCGGTGCCGCCGGCGCCAGGCTGAGGCCAGCAGTGAGCGGTGCCGCCACCAGCAACAGCTGCTTGATGCCACCCAAGAGGGTTTGAATCGCCAGCTGGGCGCCCGCCAACAGGCTGTTGTGGCCCGAAAGGCGGGCTGCCAGCTGACGGGCGCTGGCGCCCCCCAGGGGCAGGCCATAGAGCTGGGCTAGCTGCACCACCAGGGCCGTATCGCAGGCCAGGCCAGCGGCCAGATCGAGCAAAGGAAGCGGATTGGCGGCAACGCCGGTGGCCTTTAGGGCCGCGTAGCGGCCGATCAGGCTGTCGGCGGCCTGGCGGCAGGATCTGAGCCGCTGCCGCTGCAGGGCCTGCTGCAACCGCTCGGCGGCGGCCAGGGAATTGAGGGCCAGCAGCAGCACTCCCTGGTCTGTGAGCAGCTCGATCAACCGCTGGCGCAATGGTTCGATGCGGGGCGGGCCGGGGCGAGAGCGCACCCGACCATCGGCCAGCAGTTCGGCCTGGCGCGGCGCGGCGGCCACGGCAATCGGCTCCAGCGCCAGGGCGGCTGGCAGGCGGCTGCGAATGCTGGCGATCAGCTGCTGGAGCTCGGCGGCGGGCCAGCAGTCGCAGCGGTTGAGCACAAGTAATAGCGGCTTGCCACTGGCCGCCAAGGGAACGATGGCCTCCAGCTCAACGCTGCTGAGGTCGGCATCGATCACCAGGATCACCAAATCGGCTCCCAGGGCCACCCGCGCCGCCAACCGGGCCCGGCCGGGGGCGGCAATTTCGTCGATGCCCGGGGTATCCACCAATTCCAGCCCCTCTAGGCCAGGGATCGGCTGCAGCCAGGGGGCAATCTGCTGGCGCCTGGTGCAACCGTGGGCCACGTCGGTGGCAAACAGCGGCTCGCCCAGCAGGGCATTGAGCAGGCTCGACTTACCCACCCCCACCCGCCCGAACACCGCCAGCCGCAGCTGACGCCGTTGCAGCCGCCCTAATTGACGCTCCAGCTGGGCCAACTGACCGGCGAAAAGCGACCGCTCGCGACCGCTGAGGGTCAAGCCGCTGCACCAATGCTCCAACAGCAGGCGGCAGCGTTCAGCCGTGGCCGGGGGCTGCTGGCCCATCTCAGTTGCCCCCGCCGCAGTTGAGCCCGCCCTTGATGAAGCAGCGGTTGACACAGCTGAACTGGATTACCAACTGCTGCCGCCGCGATCTGGTCTCCATTTAATTCGGTTTCTGATCCTCGGTTTCTGATCCCTGGTACCAGATACCAGGTCATAGGGATCCCAGTTCATACAGATCCCAGGCCTTTCGCAACGCAGCGGCCCGTTGGGCTGTTCCACACTGGTGCCACCTAAGCCCTGCCACCTGTGCCTACGGCGCTGCCTGCCTCTGTTTACGCCCAGCGGCGGGCGCGCTTCTTGCAGCAGCTGGGCGGGGTGGCGGCGGTGATCCCGGCGGCGCCGCTGGTGACCCATCACGCCGACTGTGAATGGCCGTTCCGCCAAAACTCCGATTTCTGGTATCTCACCGGCTTCGATGAACCCGATGCGGTGGCCCTGTTCCTGCCCCACCGGCCGGACAGCCCATTCGTTTTATTCGTGGCCGCCAAGGAAGCCACCGCCGAGGTGTGGCATGGCTTCCGCTGGGGCACCGAGGGGGCTGTGGCCCAATTTGGCGCCGATCTAGCCCATCCAATCGGCGAGCTACCCCAGCGATTAGGCGAATACCTCCAAGAGGCGGAGGGGATCGCCTTTCGCGTGGGCAAACACCCAAAGGTGGAGCCGCTGGTGCTGCAGGCCTGGGCCCAACAGCTAGATCGCGCCCCCCGCAGTGGCAAGGCCGCCCTGGGACTTGTAGCCCCCTGTCCGCTGCTGCATGAGCTGCGGCTGCGCAAGGGAGCGGAAGAACTGGATCTGCTGCGGGAGGCCTGTCGCATCTCGGCGGAGGCCCATGAGCTGGCCCGCCAGGTGGCCCGGCCCGGCCTGAGCGAACGCCAGGTGCAGGCGGTGATCGAACAGCACTTCATGGAGCAGGGGGCCCGTGGCACCGCCTACGGCTCGATAGTGGCCGGCGGCGACAACGCCTGCGTGCTCCACTACACCGCCAACAGCGCCCAATTGAATGCCGGCGAGCTGCTGCTGATCGATGCCGGCTGCAGCCTGAACGACTACTACAACGGCGACATCACCCGTACCTTTCCGATCGACGGTCGCTTCAGTGGCGAACAGCGGGCCCTCTACGAACTGGTGCTGGCCGCCCAGGAGGCGGCGGTGGCGGCGGTGGGACCGGGCCAGACCGCCGAGGCGGTACATGGCACGGCGGTGCGGGTGCTGGTGGAGGGCCTGAGGCAGCTGGGCCTGCTGGTGGGCGAAGTGGACGGCCTGATCGAACAGGGGGCCTACCGGCACCTGTACATGCACCGCACCGGCCACTGGCTGGGGCTGGATGTCCACGATGTGGGTGCCTACCGGCTCGGCGAACACCCCGTGCAACTGGAGCCGGGCATGGTGCTCACCGTGGAGCCAGGCCTCTACGTGAGTGATCGACTGCCGGTGCCGGAGGGTCAGCCCGCCATTGACCCGCGCTGGAAGGGCATTGGCATCCGCATAGAAGACGACGTGGCCGTAACCGACCATGGCCGCGAGGTGCTCACCGCATCGGCCCTCAAAAGCGTTGCGGCGATGGAGCGCTGAGCCAATTAGCGCTGAGCCGCTGGGCGCTGAGCCGCTGAGCGCTCGGCCGCTGGGCTCCGGCCACTGAGCGCTCAGCCACTAAGCCCTCAGGCTAAGAGTTGCAAAAGCTGCTCCTGCACGGCGCTGGTGGCTGGGATCACGGCGTCGGCGCCGGCCTGCCACAGCTGCTCTTCGTAGGCGGCGCGAGCGGCGGGGTTGGGGTGCAGGTGGGGCGGTGCCACCGCCATTGCATAAAAACGCTGGCCAGGGCAGGCCTGGCGGGCCCTGAGCACCGTGTGCACATCGGCCACCGTATCGCCCAGATAGGCCACCGGCGGTGCGCTCTCCCCCAGGGGGGCACCAGCGAGCTGGGCGGCCAGGCGCAACAGACCGGTGGGGTCTGGCTTGTCGGGGGCATCGCCCATGGCGATCAGGGGAGCCTGGCTAAGGGCCAGCCGTTGTTGGAGCACGTAGCGGGCGGAGGGGGGCTCCGCACCGCTCACAAACCCCCAGGTCAAATTCGCCGCCGAGAGGGCAGCGAACAAAACCGGCTCCACCAACAAGGGTTCGGAGCCGATAAAACCGCGCCAGTGGCTGGGATCTCCCTGGGGATCGCCGCCGAAATAGAAACCGCTAAACACCTCCACCAGCGCCTCAAAGCCCGGCAGCGCCTGAACACCATGGCGGCGCAGCAGCTCCAGGCTGGCCTGCCAGTCGTTGTTCCAGGAGCCCTCCGATTTCAGGGCATCGATGCAGGCTGGATCTGGCCGCCAACCGCTGTAGTGATGCACCGTTTCAGCCAGGGCGCGGCGGTAGCTGCCGCCGACATCTCGGATCACGCCATCAATGTCAAACAGCAACACGGCGCTCGGCCGGCGTGCGGGGCCCAGGGATCTGCGGCGAAGCGACTGGTAGGTTAGCTGTTTGACACTTTGCCTTGGGCGACACCACCATGACAGCCACCGAGAGCGCTATCGGCGCTGAGATCAGCGACGAGCCATTGGTGGCCGCGGCTGACGACACCACCCAGGGGCGTCCGGTGATGCGTGGTGGTAGCGCCGCTCTGGCCACCGCCACCATCGACGAAGACGGCGTTCCCTCCGGCTACACCCCCAAAGCCGACGAAGGTCGCTTCCTGCTCAAGATCCTCTGGCTGCCCGACAACGTCGCCCTGGCCGTAGACCAGATCGTGGGCGGCGGCCCCAGCCCCCTCACCGCCTACTTTTTCTGGCCCCGGGAAGACGCCTGGGAAACGCTCAAAACCGAACTGGAAGGCAAGAGCTGGATCACCGACAACGAGCGCGTTGAAGTGCTCAACAAAGCCACCGAAGTGATCAACTACTGGCAAGAAGAAGGCAAGGGCAAGAGCCTGGAAGATGCCAAGCTCAAATTCCCCGACGTTACCTTCTGCGGTACCGCCTGATTCGGCAGGATTTTGCGGCCGTTTTTGTAGGTGAGTTTTAGGTGAAACGATTATGTGCTCTTAGGGTATTTATCGCAAAGAGCGCCCTACGGGGCGCTTTTTTATTGGTGAATTTGATTGGACTCTGGTGAGCGTCACAACCAAAGTGGCGGAGATGTCCACACCAAAGCCGGAGGTATTGCGCAGCTCCGGATAGTGCTGCATGGTCAGTCGATGCTACGGGACTGGGTCGGGGGTGGCTTAGTTTTCGATGTCGCTTGATAAGGGGCGAGGTCTGCTGCTGGAATTGTGTCGTGAGCGGCCAGCGGGTGGAGGCCTTCCCGGCTAAAGGGGTTGACGCGGAACAACGGCGGTTATGGCCGGTGAGTCCCCAGGCCGCCACCAATGCCCTGGCACTGCAGCGCCGCGATATCGCTGCCACCGTGGCTGGCAACATCTCCAGGTGCACCGGCCATCGCAAAGAAGACCTGGAGCAGATCGCCATGCTTGACATCACCCAGGCAGCCCGCCGCTACTCACAGGAACGGGGATCGCTTTAGCCTTACGCTCGCACCTACGACAATGGGGATATATCACTACCTGCGGGACAAGAGGCTCTTGATCAAGGTGCCATCGAGCTGGAGGGAGCTTTATGCGCGGGGGCAGAAGTTGATGAGGCTGGGAACAGCGGCAGCCAGTGTTCCTGAGCGGCCGGAGGCCAATGCGGGGCGGTGGCGGGAGATTGCGCTAGCACGCAGTTAGTTTGCAGTCTCTATAGACGTGATAGATGCCAATTGGTGACAGTTGGAGCTAACCTTCTCGGCATTGCGGGAGTCCACGCAAGAGGGGCCAGGAGGGCGCCTGAGCTACTTATAATCCTTTGATAATTTCTTTGATTCTTTCTCCGCTAACACTTCCATAGGCCTCGAGCTCCCGCACGGCTTGGCCAATTTCATCCTTGTATTTGCGTATTATTGACGCGACTTCATTGACCGCACATTCCATGAACTCGATATCTTGAAGCTTAGACAACTCGGCCTTCGGCTCAAGGGAATGGAACATGATCCTATCAATAGCAGCATTTTGGAAGACAACCTGGGTGATTTTTTCTTTGTTCTGGGGCCCAATATCACCATCCCTGAGTAATACAAATTCAGCCGCAAATCCACCGCAGGCCACTCTCTTTCGAATCATTTCATTGGTCTCGCACCTTGCCCGGGCACGCCCCTCATCGTGATCATCGATGAGCTCTACACAGGCGACCTCACCACCAAGCTCTATGCATGCGAAGGCGTGTCCCATCTCGTGCCAGCAATCATAAGTTCTGCTATTTACTTTTATATTGGGTTCCTGGGTCATGGGTCTTTATTGGTGGGGTCGGGGCAATGGTGCTGAGGGCGTCCTTATGGTTCACATGTCCATGAACCACATGATAAATCCAATACTCAATCATAGGAAGCTCTGAAAAATCTGAGCCACAGCCAATGCAGCCCTGATGCCGCAATGGCTATCAGCTGGCTGGGTTGACGAAATGGCGGTTTTTCAGAGGCTCCCATACCTCTAGGTTAGATCCACGCTGGCAAAGGCCGGTAGCTGCCGCCTCCCCTCCCGTGCCCCCAATCGCCAACCTGCGAGTCAACGCGAAGGAGAATGTAGTTGACATCGGGCAGCCCGCCCCCCCGCTTCTTCCGCGATGCCCTGCGCACCTACGCCGTCATGCTCAGCCGCAGCAGCTGGATCAGCCTGGGCGTCTTCCTTGCCCGCTACCGACCTAAGGAATGGATCGAGCTATACGAGAAGGGCATGATCAGCCGGGAGGAGTTGCAACATCAACTGGCGCGGGCCACAATCAATTTGATCAGCAGCCCCATGCTGAATGACAGCCTGGCAACCTATCTGGGCGTGCGCTCTCGACCATCTAAAGCTGGAACTCCAGCAGCTACGGCCAGACCTTCGTGAAGCTGGGCAACCACTACTGCTACACTTACGGGTACCTCGAAAAGTTGTCCATTTCGCTCGCCAGAGCGAGAGGCAGTCCAGTTGCGGCAAAGCTTTTCGCGGCACGTCATCGATGAACCTTGGTATTTTTCGAGGTGCCCTTGCTATGATTTGGAGTCATGACTACCCCGGCAACTGGAGCTTTAGCGAGCTTACCAATTTAAATTAGCTAAGTTAATCGCCCCACCACAAACGTCTCACGACAGGCCCCTATCTGCCTTCAAAAATGAACAAAGAACTTGAACTTAAATATGAACTTGAAATCAAAGAATACCTTAGTTCTTTGACCTTTCAGGCTGACCAGGGTTCTATAACTGCAATCCATTCGCTGGGCTACAAAGTTGACCCCGATCGAATAGAATTCGATGGCGTGAACGGACTGGAGAAGGAAACGCTTATTGATCTACTGAAAGATGAAATTATTAAGCAAAAGTTTCCGGATTACTGGATTTCATTGTTTCTTGAGAACAAGTCAACGTTTAAGCGCTTTTGAGCCCCGCGGCAACCATGGTAATAGGCGGTGAGCAGAGACCGGATGGGGTGCTCTTACACGACAGCCGCGATTAGTCATGGCAACTGCCACTGCTTCCTCCTCCTCCAGCCCCGCCGCCGCTGCCAGCGGCCAGGTCCGCACCGTTGAGGTCGCGGGGGATCTTCACAGGGCCAGCAATTCCTGTCGGACGTGATGCAGCCGAATCAGGGGCGGGGCTGCTCCCTCCTCAAAGTGGCAGTGCACGGCATCCCGGATCTCCCGGTGCAGCTCCTCCAGGCTGTCCGCCTCCGTGTGGATGGCGGCTGCCACGGCGCTGGCCCAGTAGGAGCTGTCGTCGGCTTCCTCCACGACAAAAATGATTTCGTTCATGGTCCTAGCAGCTGCCTGTCTGAACTATGGCAGCGATTGCTGGCTACACCCGCAACATTTGAACCATCGCCGGGCACAGCTTGACGTTGGGCCCATCTGTAAACGGGAAAGCCAAGAGCACGATGTCAAATCAAGCCAGCATCAAGCAGCCACAAACGATTCGCCGACCGTGAAGCCTCCCCGCCCCCGCCAGTGCTCCACCTCCTCCAGGGACATCGAGGACGAATCGGCCAAGGGATCAGTGCGTAAGGCAGGTCGCCTTACAATCACGTCATGACCACCGTCACGCTCACCTCCAAGGGCCAGCTCACCCTGCCCAGGCCCATGAGGGATGCCCTCGGACTGGCTCCCGGCGCCAGGCTTCAGGCCAGCATCGACCGCCAGGGGCGGCTGGTGCTGGTGCCCTCTAAATATGAGCCGAAAGATCTGTTCCTCCACCGCCCCAAGGTCAACCGCTGCCTGAGCCTTGAGCAGATGGAGCAAACCATCGCCGCTGCCGCGGGCAATCCGAACGATCGTGAGGACGCTTGACACCAACGTCGTTGTACGGCTGCTAATCGGCGACGACCCCCAACAAACGCCCATCGCCAAGCGGGCCTTCCTAGATGCGATCGCCTCCGGCGGCGTCTACCTCCCGGATGTGGTGCTGGCGGAGGTGGCCTGGGTGCTGCGCGGCTGCGAACTGCTGGAGCGGCTGGTGCGCACCCGCGGTGTGGTCGTCGATGACATCGACGCGGTGATCGATGCCCTGGAGCACTTCCGCCAAGGGGGCGATCTGGCCGATCAGCTCATCCTGGCCCGTGCCGCACGCGCCGGTGCCCTGCCGGTGTTGAGCTTTGGCCAGCGATTCTCCAGGTGGGAGGGTGTGGAATGGATGACCTCCAAGAGGTTCTTGGTGAGCTGTGGATTGTTCCTGGGCTGAGGTTGTCGCTGCGGAGCGGGGCTGCAGCCTCATGCCACCTCCAGCCCCAGATGCTCCACATACGGCAGGAAATCCCTGTCGCTGAATAGCAGCGGCAAGTTGGCCTCAATGCAGGCGGTGGCGATGATCCCGTCGATCGTCTTGCGGACTGTGATGCCGCGCCGCCGCAGCTCGCGGTAGTTCTCCGCTGCCTTCCAGGCATTGCGGGAGCCGAGCATCGACAGCGGTGCCAGGGAGCGGAATAGCTGGCGGGCGTTGGCCACGTCCTTCTCCTGCCGGAAGCCCTGCACCACCTCCACCAGGATCAGATCGCCTATCGCCACAGGCGTCACTCCCAGCAGGCCATCGAGCCGTTCCACCTCCGCTGTGCTGACGCCATTGAAGAAATCGATCCAGACCGAGGAGTCAACGACGATCACAGTTGTTCCTGAACTGCTGCCGGGGCAGTCTCCGGATCCGCGTCGAGCCGTTGGGCCTCCAGATCTCCCTCCCAGTGCAGCTGGCCACGGAAGGAGCGAATCTCCCCCTGCTGCTGCAGACGTACCAAGGTGCGTAGACCCAGTTCCACCGCCTCGCGTTTGCTGCGGGCACCGGAGGCCTGCATGGCCTGTCGCATCAGCGCGTCGTCAATGACGATATTGGTGCGCATGGGCGGTTCGCACGGAGATTCCGTGGCCGGTGCTGGTGTGTAGATGCTAGTCGGTTCATACACTTGACTTCCTCCCCGGCGTGAACGCCGCCCCTAGAGGCCTTGCTGACGCTGGATCTACTCCTAACCTGAATGGATCCAATCAAGGAGGACCGGACCCTGCAGCTGCCGGCTGGAACCCCCATCGGTCGTGTGACCGTAGCGATTACGCCGGCCGATGAGACCGCACCGACAGGCCGGCGAATGCTGGCCAAGCTGCTGTTCCTGCAGGCCTCCATGCCTGAGCCTTGAGCAGATGCAGCAAACCATCGCCGCTACCGCAGGCAATCCAGACGATCGTGGGGAAGCTTGGCACCAACGTCGTCGTCCGGCTGCTAATCGGCGATGACCCCCAGCAGACACCCTGCTCGACCCACAAGCGATCCAGCTGCTAGCGCAGATGCTCCGGAATCCAGCAAGACAGAGCATCACCCTGGCCTCGCGGCTGGATGTGCAGTGACTCCCTGGCGTGGACAGGCAACTTGCTCAACCACATCTTCAGCAACCACCAGAACGGCGCCTCTGCCTTCATTGCCACCAGCTCGGCCAGGCGTTGGTCGCAGTGAAAGCGCACCGTCTTCGGCGGCAACCCTCCAAACACAAGACCCTCACGCCAATCCCAGGCAGCAAACCCAGGTGGCGATCCAATGACATCAACACTCCACTGAGCTGTTTAAACTGGAGACTTGCGCTACCTTGCGGCTGCCATCGCCGCCAAGGCCGCCATGCCTCAAGGCCCAGCACCGAGCGAAATCCCAAACAGGAGCATCCAGTGGCTGCTGACTGAGCCACCAGCATGGGCAGCTGCGGTGAAACTCCCAAGCTGATGGCCTACCCGAGCAAGACCTGGGCTGCGAAGGCTTGCTTAGAGCAGCCAACACAACATTCCAAACACCAACATTGAATTCATGAACCCAAAGCGCAACCTCAGCCTGGCTCTGATCTTTGCTGTGCTGGCCGCCACCCCTGCCGCCCTGGCCTGCGGCGGCGGCGGCTCAGGCAGCTATCGCAAACCTCCCCGGCCTGGTCTCCATAAACACAGCCCTGCGGCGCCAGCCTCCGAGAAAGGATCCACGGCACCCAAAGTCGCTCCCCAGTAGGAGCATTGCGGTAACCGTGGACAACAATCTCAACGGACGAGCCTCCGATCAGAAGCGGAAACTCGTCTTCACCAGGCCGCCGAACTGGCTGAAGCTTCCACCCGCAGGTGTCACCTGGCCGAGGGGGCGACTGAGATAGATCAGAGCAGGGGTGATCGAGATGTTGTCGGTCACCTGGAATTTGTACCACCACTCCCACACATAGTTGCCATCATTTGGACTGGCGCCTCCGCTTAAGGAGGTGGCGAACACAGGCTGGGCAACGGCAAAACCAAAGTCATTGCCCTTGGTAAATACATCAGTCCATTGCAAGCCAATCATCCAAGACTGGCTGGTATTGAGGCTGCCTAGGGGCTGAGGCGTGCTGTAGGTGGTGGTGTTGATCCCCCATCCCAGGCTGAGGGAAGGTAGCCAACCACTGCGGAGTGGTTGCCAGAAGCCACTCAAACCCCAAGCATTGGTTTCTGCAAAATTATTGTGATCGATGGCGCCGTGAACGAAGGGTGTCGTCCCAGGGACGAATTGAGTTTCAGGCTGCACATATGTCCAGATTGCGGCCAGCCCCCACTGCTCCTGTTGGTAGCCCAATTGAACACTGCCAGTCGCACCGGAAAACTTGTTGCCGATACCACCTCCACCATTGGGCCCTGGAATGCTGGGGTTGCCGCTTTCACCATTGGCGGCCACGTAATTGGCACTGATGCTGAACCCTTTGTCTTGCCACCAAAGCCCTGCACCTGGGCCGAGATTTTTGCTGTAGGCCCCTGGCGCACCGTTCACCGTCATCACGTTGAGGATCGTGTCAGCGGGATACACGCTGGGCCAAAGGGCCAACATGTCCTCCTGGCCAACCCGGCCACCGATAGTTGCCGTGAATCCTTTTCCCATCGGCCACTGGTAGAAGAGTTTGTCAATACCAACCACATTGGGCCCCGCATCATCCTCAAAGGCCACCTCAAGGGTGGACAGAGCCAGCGCATGGGGTTCGCCTCCAAACACACTGCTGCCAAAGTTGCCGGCCCTCAGGTTGGTGCGCAGCAGATCCTTGCCGGTAAAGCTGGTATCGAAAGTCAGCTGCAGGTCGTAGTTGAATGTAGTGGCATTGGGCAGGGGTACTGGCCTTCGCGATACTCCAGTCAGTGAATTGGGGGCCCTATTAACACTGTTAGCCCCCTTATTGATGGCCGATCCCGAGAAGGCATTGGCTCCCACCACAAACGTGGCTTGTCCGCTGAGCTTGGTGGTGGTGGAGAACTGGCTGGCTTCTAGCTCACCCACTCGGGCCGTAAGCCCGTCCACCCGGCCCTTGAGGATGGCGAGCTCCCTCTCGAACTCCTTGATGAGCTTCTTGAGCTCGTCTGTGGTTTCGGTAACGCGATCGAGGCAGGCGTTCAAGAGCGCAGCGGCCTCGAAGCGGCTCATGGCCTGACCACCTTTGTAGGTGCCGTTGGGATAGCCGGCCACGCAGCCGTAGCGCTCGATCAGGTTGCTCAAAGCCTGAAAGGCCCAGTCGCTCGGCTTTACATCGGAGAACTGGGAGATGCTGGTGACCTGCTCCTGGGTGCTGTACTGGCTGATGCCAGCGAGATTGAGGCTGGCGTTGAGTTCAGTTGCTGAAACTGCAAGGTTGCAGTCCAGGGCGACCGGAACCAGCAGACCAACGGCCGCGACAAGACCAGTGCGAATTGGAACCATGGAGAAGAGGACTCGGTGGGCGCATCGGCGCCGATGCCGCAAATACTCCCCGATTCCTCCCCTAAACCGCGATTAATGGAGCCTTGCTGTCAGGATCTGCGCACGCTCATGCCGGGATCCTGCTCCCGGCGCTGGCACCGCTCCAAAGGAATCCAGCCGCACAAGGCCAGCCCGCCCTCACAGCCGAAGCGACCAGCCACGCCGCCGATCGGCCAGAATGAGAACCGTTCTCGCGCAGGGACAAGTGGGTGTGTCGGTGGATGGATGGATGGGACAGCAGGTAGTCCAGGTGCCCGTCACGCTGCTCACCGGCTTCCTCGGCGCCGGCAAGACCACCCTGCTCAACCACATCCTCAGCAACCAGCAGGGGCTGCGCAGCGCCGTGCTGGTCAATGAATTCGGGGAGGTGGGCATCGACAACGAGCTGGTGGTAGCCACCAGCGATTCGATGGTGGAGCTCAGCAACGGCTGCATCTGCTGCTCAATCAACGGGGAGTTGCAGGAGGCCGTGCACCGGGTGCTGGAGCGCCCCGAGCCGATCGATCTGATCGTGGTGGAAACCACCGGCCTTGCCGACCCCCTGCCGGTGGCGGTCACCTTCATGGCCGGAGACCTGCGCGACCGACTGAGGCTCGATTCGATCATCACCCTGGTCGATGCCGAACACTTCAGCGCCACGGCCCACGAGAGCCCGATCGCCCGCGCCCAGGTGGTGTACGGCGACATCCTGCTGCTCAACAAAGCGGATCTGGTGGACGAACAGCGCCTGGCTGAGGTGGAGGCGGAGCTGCGAGCGATCAAGGCCGATGCCCGCATCCTGCGGGCCTGCCGGGGCGAGGTTCCCCTGGGCCTGCTGCTGAGCGTGGGGCTGTTTGAGAGCGATCGTCTGGCCAACCTGCAGGCTGAGGAGCAGAAACGCGACACCTCCCTCAGCCCCCTGCGTTCAGGTCAGGACCAGCTCGGCCTTGCGCATGACGCTCATCACAGCCATGACCATCACAGCCATGGTGATCACAGCCATCGTGACCACAGCCATGGCCACGCCAATCACGATCACGAGCATCACCACCACCCCCACACGCCGGAGCTGGAGGGTTTCAGCTCGGTGAGCCTGGCGGTGGAGGCCCCCTTTGATCTGCGGCGCTTTCAGCACTTCCTCGACCACCAACTGCCTGAAACGGTGTTCCGCGCCAAAGGTGTGCTCTGGTTCCGCGAGAGCGAGCGCCGCCACCTGTTTCACCTCTGCGGCAAGCGCTTCACCATCGATGACTCCGACTGGCCTGAGGGCTCAGAGCGCCACACCAAGGTGGTGGCGATCGGCAAAGGCCTCGATCAGGCCGCTCTCAGAGCCCAACTGGAGGCCTGCGTGGCGATGCCATGAGCAGGATCCTGCTGATCTCCGGTCCGCCAGGCTGCGGCAAGACCACCTGGATCCTGAACCGGATCCAGACCCATCGAGGCCCCTGCGGATATCTGCGGTTGGCCGGCACCCCCGACGAGGGCCTCACCCAAGCTCGTGACGGTGGCATCGATCTGACCTGGCTTCAGGACCAACGGCCGGGACTGCTGGATCTGGCCGATCCCAACCAGGCCCTGGCACCCAGATCCGCCAACCTGCTGGCCCTGATCGAACTGCCCCAGTTCCAGCCGCCGGCGGAAGCGGGGCTTGCCGGGGTAGAGCGCCGCGTGATTCCCCAGCTGGAGGCCCTGCATCTCAGCCCCGACGAGCATCTGCACTTCGGGCGCGATGCAATGTTGCCCCGCCAGGACAGCCTGGATTTCAGCAGCCTGCAGGCCTGGGAGCGGAACCTGGTGGGGAGCGTCTGGGATCCGGCCAGCCTCAGCAGCTTCTGGTTCGAACTGGTGAACGGCGCCTATGGCGATGTTTACCGCGCCAAAGCCCTGATAAACCTGCCCGATGGCCGAGCCTTTTTCTGCAACTGGATGGTGAGCCGTGAGGGCTCCCAGTTCCTGCCGCTGCAGAGGCTCGCCCCGCCAGACGGCCGCCCGGAGCGACTGTCGCGCCTCGTGGTGCAGGGCAAGGACCTCGATCCCGCCGCCATCGAGGTCACCCTCGCCGACTGCCTGCTCAGTGATGGGCTGCTGGAACTGCAGCAGGCACCCCTGCGCCAACGCGAGGCCCCGGCCCATCCATCCCCTACCGCCTGATCGCCATGGCCCATGCCGTGATCTCCTGCCTGCACGCCAACCTCGCCGCCCTGCAGGCCGTACTCGCCGACATCGACCAACAGGGCATCGACACCATCACCTGCCTGGGCGATCTGGTGGGCTACGGCCCTCAGCCCAACGAGGTGGTGAACCTGGTGCGCCAGCGCGCCATTCCCAGCTGCCAGGGCTGCTGGGATGAGGACATCATCGAGGGTCTCAATGCCTGCGAGTGCAGCTATCCCTCCCAGCTGGCGGAGCGGCGGGGCCATCTGGCCCATCAATGGACGGCCGAGCGATTGAGCGAGGAGAACAAGGCCTTCCTCGCCAGCCTGCCGATGTCGTTGCGGCGCGATCGGCTGCTGTTCGTGCATGGCAGTCCCAATAGTCAGCACGAGTACCTTCTGCCCGACATGGACGCCTTTGCGGCTCTGGAACGGGTGCAGACAGCCAACGCCGACACCCTGTTCTGCGGCCACACCCACCGCCCCTATGTGCGTGAGCTGCGGGATGGAGTCATCCGCGTGCGCGTGCAGACCGTTTCCGATCAGAGCACACCCGATGAGCGGGAGATGCCCTTGCCTGTTCGCCGCATCATCAACGTCGGCTCGGTGGGTGAACCGCGCCACGGCAACACCCATGCCACCTATGTGGTGCATGACGAAGCCACCGGCAGCGTCGAGATCCGCGAGGTGCCCTACGACGTGGAGCGCACTTGCAGGGCGATCGTTGAGGCTGGGCTGCCGCCGGTGTTCGCCTGGCGTCTGCGCCATGGCTTCGAGTACGCCGAGCGTGCCGACGACGCCAGCCACGTGTGTGAGCGCTGATGGCACGCTGGGCACTTGTGAGTGGGTTGCAGGGCGACCTCGATCTCTACGAGGCGATTCAACGGGATCTGCACCAGCTGGGCCGAGTCGACACCCTGTTTGTGCTGGGGGATCTGATTGGTCCCGATCGGGATGCCAATGCTCTCCTGCAGCGGCTCCAGCATCCCCGCCGCGGAGAGCTGGCGCCGCAGTGCATCTACGGCTGGTGGGAAGACCAGTTGCTCGCCGAACGCGGCTATCGCGGTGAGCGGCGGGCTGACCCTTTGCGTCAGCAGTTCGGCCAGGCCGCCGTCGAGGCCCTGCAGCAGGCCGTGGATCCAGGTCGGATGGCCTGGCTGGCCGCCCTGCGGTTCGGCTTCATCGAACTCGACTGTGCCCTGCTGCACGGCAGCTCGGCTGATGTGGGTGACCACCTCGGACCCGACAGCTCACCGCTGTTGCTGTTGGATCGGCTCACACGGATGGATGTGAACCGCCTGTTCACCGCCCGCAGCGGCGAGCAGTTCAGCGTGGAGCTCGCGGGTGGGGGCATCGCCTCCGCCGTGCGGGATCTGGAAGGCGAACGCCAACAGCAGCAGGTGGTGCCGAAGCGCAAGGTGATCGGCATCGGCTCCGGCCTCCGCTACTCCCTCTACGACCCGGGCAGCGACAGGATCGTCTTCAGGACCGTGGGCCGACAGGCTGGATCGCGATGCCGGGGGTTCGCTTGACGCCAGCTTTCGGAGGAACCGTGGAACGGCTGCAGCTGGATCTGTCCGGACACCGACTGGGGATCCTGCAGGAGCGTTCCGGCCCCCGAACGGCACCACTCTGGTTGCTGCTGCCAGCGCTGAGCACCGTCTCCAGCCGCAGCGAGTGGAAGCCCCTGGCGGATGCCGTCGGTGATCAGCGCCAGCTCGTCAGTTTTGACTGGCCGGGCTTCGGCGACAGCGATCGCCCGACCATCGGCTACGACGCCTCCCTGCTGCGTTCTGCGCTTCGAGCCGTTCTGTCCTGCATACGCACCACCCACCCGGGTCCCATCAGCGTGGTGGCCGCCGGCCACAGCGCCTCCATCGCCCTGGGACTGGCCGCTGAATGGTCGGGACATTGGCGCCGCCTGGTCGCGGTGGCTCCAACCTGGCGTGGGCCGCTGCCCACCATGACCGGCTGGCCGCCCCAACAGTTCAGCTGGCTGCGGTACGTGGTGGCCGCACCGCTGATCGGCCCTGCGCTGTACCGGCTGAACACCAGCCGAGCCGTTCTGAGGCTGATGTTGCGGCGTCATGTCTGGGTGGATCCTGACCTGTTGACCCCAGAGCGAATTCGGGAGCAACAGCAACTGGCCCGCCGCCCGGGGGCACGCTTCGCCAGCGCGGCCTTTGTGAGCGGTGGGCTCGATCCCGCCGAAGAGAGGGCCTGGTGGCTGGAGCAAGCGCAACGGTTGCAGTGCCCGTTGCACGTGGTGCTGGCGGGGGAAGCGCCGCCACGATCCAGCGTGGAGATGGAGCTACTGGCCGAGGCCGCCAAACAGGCGATGACGCTCCCGGGGCGGCTGGGGCTTCACCAGGAATTCGGGGCCGTGTTGGCCCAGTGGTTGCTGGAAGACCATGACCCAGGAGACTGGTGAGGTCCGTCACAGCCTTGCCTCTGCCCCAGCAGACAGTGGAACCCGATCAGTCAGGCAGATTCGCTTGACTGATGGGACCCAGCTTGACGCCTTCTGGGTAGTACTTCCACCCATCCCGGATCTTGACCTTTTCATCCCAGGGGAGCTTGTAGCAACCATTGGCCAGATCCTTGACCCAGGTGAGATAGTTCTCTTTCTCGCCTCCGGGCTTACCCACATAGGCGCGGCAACCCAAATTGAAAATATTATTTTCAAGCGCCCAATTCTCCCTGGCCTTATCGACAAGGCGCGGGAAAAGTTCTGCGGTTACAATTTCCCAAGGATTCCGATGACCTTGTTGAATCACGTTACCATCATAATTGCAAACGGTACCCTCACCGAAATAATAAAATACGCCATCGTAGCCAGCAAGATTAACAGAAATTGTGTACATCAGATTTTGCCATGCATTTGTTTTGTTTGTCCATATCCATTGATCATTCACCTGCGTAGAATAGCCAGAAATTCGGATATAAACGTTGGCTCCTTTGTAGGCCGCCTCTCGGGCGAGCTCCGGAAACATGCCGTCGTGGCAAATGCAAACAGCAAGCTTTGATCCCTTCGGCCCATCGCAGACGGGCATGCCGTAATTCCCTGGCGACCATGGCTCGATCGGTACCCACGGTTGCAATTTTCGATAGTGCAGGGCAATTTCGCCTTGAGAATTGATGATGATGGCTGAGTTGAACGGAGGTAGGCTGGGATCATCATTTTGTTCCATCAACGAGAAAACACCCCAGATATCGTTCTCTTTGCAGGCTGCACGAAAGCGGTTGATCTCAGGCGAATCAATGCGCAATAGCATCTCGTCATAGGTCCAGATCGCTGTATTCAGACCCTGGGTTGAATACTCTGGCAGCACAACCAGATCCAGGTCTGGATAGCCGGCCTTGGTGGATGCGACCGCCTTGCAGATCTGATCCACCTGGGTCTGGATGTCAGAGGGGCCTTTGATCACTGGAACAGGATATTGAATCATCGCGACGAGAAGAGATTCATCCCACGCGCTGACGCTGCCGGTGCTGCCCATGAATGCAAGAATGATAACCGTTATCAATTTAGCGCTTCGGATGGGTGAATCTGTCGCTAAAGGCACCGTTTCGTCGTGCCTCGCCAGGGCGAGTGGGCCTGGAGCCCAAGGCTCAGGTCGTCGGACGATGGGAAGCTCGCCGCGGCAACTGATGCCAGGGGAAACCTCGTGCCCCCAGACCTGCCCGCACGGCATCCACCAGGGCTAGGGAGTGGGTGAGGTCCTCACCTGCCCGATCTCAAACGTGGCCAGCAGCGATGGGGGGTCATCCAGATGACAGTGACCGCCCGAAGCTTCACGACGACACTGACCTGAGGCGCCCACCTGGTGGAGACCATGGCCCACCATGACGGGATGGTCATCACGGCGCTTCGGCTTGTTGCGGCAGCTGGTGGGCGCGCCGTTGGTCGGCGCGGCGCTCTACCGGCTCAACACCAGCCGGGCCGTGCTGCACCTGATGCTCCGGGGCCACGTGTGGGTCGCGCGGTCCCTGTTGACGCCGGAGCGCCTTTTGGAGCAACAGCGGCTGGCCCGCCGCCCGCTTCGCCAGCGTGGCCTTTGTGAGCGGTGGCCTTGTCCTGCTCCGCAGAGCGACTGGTGGCGGAAGCAGGCCCGGATGCTCCAATGCCCCTGCAGGTGGTGGTGGCCGCCCAGGCACCACCGAGTTCCAGGGCAGAGATGGAAGCCCTCACCGCAGCGGCGGATCAGGTCACCGTGATCCCAGGGCGGCTGGGTCTGCAACAGGACTATGGCGCTCTGCTGGGGCCAGCGGCTCCTGGCCACCAACGTGCCCGCTGGCTGACCACCAACGCCAGCAGGAAGCCCAGAAACTGCACGATCACCACACACGGCCCTGATGGAAGGTTGGTCAGCCCCGATCCCAACAGGCCCAGCAGGGCGCAGCACCCTCCAAGCGTTGCTGAAATCAGGGTGTAGACAGGAAAGCGACGGCTCACCAGTCTCCCGGCGCAGGCGGGGATCACCACGAAGGCGCTGATCAAGAGCACCCCCACCGCCTTGATCGAAACGGCCACCACCACGGCCAGCAACACGATGAAGGCCAGGCGGTGACGGCTGGCTCCCACACCGAAGGCCCCCGCCAGATCGCTGTTGAGAGTCAGCAGCACCTGGGCCCGCAGGCTCACGGCGAGGTAGGCGGTGGCAATCACCAACAGCAATGCAATCACGGCCAGGTCGTGCCAGCTGATGCCGAGGATGTCGCCGAATAGCAGCTGCTGGATGCCGCCGCGATAGGTCTCCACCAGGCTCAGCGCCACCACCGCGAAGGCCAGAGAGGTGGAGTACACGATGTTGAGCAGGGCGTCAGCCGGCAGACCGCTGCGGCTCACCAGCTGGTTCACCAGCAGGGCGAACAGCACAGCAAAGGGAATCAACACCAGGGTGGGGTTGATTCCCAGCAGGATGCCCAGGCTGATGCCAAGCAGGGCCGAATGACCAAGAGCATCACTGAAGAATGAGAGCTGCCGCAGCACCGCAAAGCTGCCCAGCAGACCGCCCAGGCCACCGGTGAGCAGGCCGCCCAACAGGGCCCGCTGCATGAACGGTTCGGCCAGGACTGCCTTGATCGCGGTGAGATCGGTCATGACCGCTCGCCACTGGCGTGGTTGTGCTGATGCCAGTAGGGCACCATGTTGGGCCCGTAAAGCTCCAGCAAGCGTTCAGGGCTGAGGGCGCGATCAGGGCTGCCACTGCAGCGCAGACGGCGGTTGAGGCAGAGCACCTGATCGCAGCTGCGCCGCACCATCTCCAGATCGTGGGACACCTGCAACACGGTCCAGCCCTCCTGACGGCGCAGCTCCAGCAGCAGCTGATGAAATTGCTCGCTGGACGACACATCCAGACCCGCCTGGGCCTCATCCAGCACCAGCAAACGCCGTGGACGCACCACACAGAACGCCAGCAGCACCCGTTTGAGCTGGCCACCGGAGAGTTCACTCAGCAGGCGCTCGCCAAGATCGGCGCAGCCCGTGCGCTGCAAGGCCTGCTGGATCGCCTGACGGCGCACCTTGATGCCGCCAGCCAGCCAGCCCAGGTTCAGGCCCGGCAGATCAAAGCCGAACCCGACAAACTCATTGACGGTCAGGGGAAACCGACCCTGCAAGGCAAGGGTCTGGGGCAGGTAGGCGATCTGGGAGCGAACCGAGCGGGGAAGCTCTCCGGCAGGTCCGAGTTCCTGGCCCAGGATCCGCACCGAACCGCCCGACCTGGGCAACAGCCCGAGCAGGGCCGCCACCAGGGTGCTCTTGCCTGCGCCGTTGGGCCCCACCAGGGCGGTGTCGGTCTCCGGGGCCAGGGAGAAGCTGACCCCATCAACCGCCAGCAGGCCGTCGCGCAGAACGCTGATGTTCTGCACCTGCACCACCGGAGACGATCCCATCAGCTCTCAACCTCCAAAGGCCTGGATCAGATCGGCTGTGTTGCGCCGCATGACCTGGAGATAAGTTCCAGGGTCCTTGGAAGATTCCAAACTGCCGGTCTCCAGCGGGTCAAACACACTGATCTTGACCCCAAGATCCTTGGCCAGGGTGTTGAACGAGCGCTGGCCTTCCTGCGGTTCGCTCAGCAGCGCCTTGAGCTGGGTTGTCCTCACCTCAGCCGCCACCCGCTGCAGATCGGCCGGGCTGGGATTCAGTTCCGGCACATCCACCAGGAAGTCGGCCTTGAGGCCATAGCGCTGGGCGAAATAGGGGGCGAAATCGTGGAAGGCGATGAAGGTTTTGCCGCTGTAGGGCTTCAGCTGGCCTGCGATCTCGCTGTTCAGTTGCCTCAGCTGGGTGGTGTACGCGGCTGCATTGCGCTTGTAACCCTCAGCGCAGCTGGGGTCAGCCTTGATCAGCCCGTCGCGGATGGTTTCCACCTGCTGCACGGCCCGCAGTGGATCCAGCCAGATGTGGGGGTTCACCGCCCCATGGGCATGTCCATGGCCCTCGCCCTCTCCATGCTCATGGCCGTGCTCCGCTTCTCCTTCTGGCGAGTCGATGGTGGTGATGCCGCGGCTGGAATCAATCACAGCCAGCTGGCTGTTGCCGGCGGCGGCCACCAGCTTGTCGAGAAAGCCCTCCATCTCCAGCCCGTTTTTGACGAGCACGCGGGCCTGGCGCAGCGCCGCCAGATCTCCTGGCTTGGCCTGGAAATCGTGGGGGCCGGTGCTCGGCGGGATCAAGGCGGTGACCGTGGCGCAGTCGCCCGCCACGGCGCGGGTGAACAGCGTGATCGGCAGGAAGGTGGTGACCACCGGCAGCTTGGCGCCGCTGGAGGAACTCTCAGCCTTCTGCTGCGGCGCTCCGCAGGCCGCCAGAAGCAGCGAGAGAGTGATCGCCCCTGCGCGGGTGAACAGAATATGGATGGGCGCCATCAGTAGAAAAGACGGAGATAACGAGGCAGCTCGGGCGGCAGCGGGTCACCAAGGATGAGAACCATTCTCACCCTAGCGGTGATTGGCGGGCCTGCCGCAGGACCTCGCGCCATGGGATTCCGCGCGCGCTCAGGCTGTCTTGCAGGGCATCCAGCAATGTCAGAGCGCAGGCCATGTCGACCGGCGATGGTGGTCGCTGCCAATGCAGATCCAACGCTTCGGATGCCTGCCTCAGCTTCGGCATGGGCTCCTGCATGGGGTTGATGGCTGGATCCAGCCGGCGCTGTTGGGCGCGCTCGCTCAGGGCATCCGCCGGTGGAGCGAGTGCCGCCGGGCCACCGGCTGTTGGGGTGGCACCGGTCTCGTAGAAACAACCCCGCGCCCCGGTGTGGCAAGCAACATCGCCGACCTGTTCCACAGTCAGCAGGATGGCATCGGCGTCACAGTCGTAGCGAAATCCCCGCAGCAGCTGGAGATGGCCGCTGGTGGCTCCTTTGTGCCACAACTCCTGGCGCGAGCGACTCCAGTAGTGCACCTGGCCGGTCTCAAACGTGGCCAGCAGCGAGTCCCGGTTCATCCACGCGAGCATCAGCACCGCACCATCGAGCCAGTCCTGGGCGATGGCAGGGATCAAGCCATCGCTGTTGAAACGCAGGTGGTGGATGCAGGCGACGGGCCACTGATCACTCGCGCTCATGGACTGGCCTCCTCGCCTGCATCAAGGGGCCACAGCACCCAACCACCCTCCCCTCCACCAGCGGCCAGGGCCTGGCCGTCGGATCGCCAGGCCACGCTGGTGAGCGGCTGGCCATCGAGTTCGAGCACCTGAAGCAGGGAGCCGGCTTCGCTCCAGAGAGCCGCGGTGCCATCCCGTGAAGCCGTGACGATCGGGGCCTCGACAGGACCACAGGCCAGCGCCGCGATCCGATCCAGATGAAAGGGCAGCAGCACGGCGTTCCAGTCCTCCAGGTCATCTCCATGACCAGACCACAGGACGGCGGCTTCTGCGGCCGCCACAAGCAGCACGTTCTGCCCGTTGGACCATCGCCCCAGCGCCAGGGCGTGGATCTTGCCGGGAAGGTCACCGACGCCAAGCAGGGGTTGCTGCAGATCCCGCCAGAGCACCAAGCGGCGATCCATCAACCCGGCCACCAAGCAGGGTGGATCCATGCCCCACACCAGCTGCAGTACGGCCGAGCCCGTTTCCAGTCGCAGAGGTACCGAGCTGGCTGGTGAGCCCAGGGGCAGGCTCCAGATCCACACTCCCTGGCCGGTGCCCACGGCCAGTTGATCGCCTGCTGGGCTCCAGCTGAGGGCCATCACCGCGCCGCCAGGACAAGCCAACGGCGGTAACCAGACTTGGTCTTCGCTGTGCCAGATCCAGATCTCCGCTCCCCTGGCCACGGCCAACAGGGGACCATCCGGTTGCCAGGCAAGCTGGTCGATCCAGCCCCCGATGGTTGGCACGATCACCTGCAGCGGCACCTCACCGTCCAGGCGCCAGAGGGACAGCAGGCCGGATTCGCCGCCAGCGGCCAGCCAGCGGCCACAACTGGAGAATCCCAGGGCATCGAAGCCCTGAGCGCGAGTGTCACCGGCTTCGTGAAGGGGCCAATCCACGCCAGCGGTGAAATCAACGAGGATGAAATCTCCAGCTGAGCTGGCGATGGCCAATTGGGCTGCCAGGGGACTCCAGGCCAAGTCAGTGACGCAGCCCTGAACGTTGCCGCGCAGCTGCTGGTTCACCGGCCCCTTGGTCGTTGGCTCCGCCAGACCTGAGAATTCAGTCATCACGGCTCATCGTGCTGCGCTCCAGCACCTGATTCAGTTGCCACCGACGGGCGTCGTGGGGATCGGGAGCCAGTTCGCCGACCAGCTCCCGGGCCAGGTGCTCGACCATCGGCGGCCACTCCACCTCACCGGTGCGCTCGAGCAGAACCTCCACCGAGAGCAGCCACGCCTGCAGCACCCGCAGATCGCTCAGAACCTGCTGCCGGCCCAAAATCCGCCGCTCCAGAGAGGGTGGCTCGCTGGCCAGTTGCTGCACAACGGCCGTCGCCAGGCTCTGCATCGCCTGGATGCAGGCCCAGAGCTGCTCCTGCTGCCCCCTCAGGCTGCCCCGGCGGCGCAGCAACCCATCGTGGAGTCGATCGAACCGAGCCTGCTCTTCAGCTGAGGGTTCCTGCTCCCAGGGTTCCTGCCCAGCAAAGTCCCGCGCATCCAAGGTCATCAGATCAGCAATGGGGCAGACCCTCGTCGCAGGGGCAGCGGCACGGTTCTCACGAGGGAACGAGAATCGTTCTCATAGAGTACGACGCTGATTCGGGACGGTCCCGGCGATGCAGCAAGTGGTTCCCTCATGCCAAGGGCAAGGCCTTAGCGCTAATACAGGACCAGCGCCGGTGCTGACCGTGGCGTTGCAGGCCGCCGAGCTGCGTGGTGGGCGGCGAACGGAACGGCAGCTGCTCTCCTTGGCCGTGGGGCAGGGCGTCCTGCCCCCCTGGCTGGAAAAGGAATTGGCTTCCATGAAGCCCGGCACGCTGAGGCGTTGGCGCATGGGGCCTCGCGAGCGGCCACCCGTCCTGGTCGGGCATCCCTGGCTGTCTCGCAACGGCCTGATCTGGCTGGAGGTTGAAGTACTGGAGGCACGCCAGCCGTCGCTGCCGGACAAGGGACCCAGCGGCTGCGCCCTGATCAGTCAGAGCGACGTTCAGCTGTTGTTCGAACGCTGGAACAAGGCGTTGCTGAGCCAGGATCCGGAGCAGGTGGCGCGCCTATACAGCCGTGATGCGGTGCTGCTTCCCACGCTCTCGGATGAACCGCGCACCGACCACGACAGCATCGTGGATTACTTCAGTCACTTTTTACAGAAGCGACCCCATGGCGAAATCAGCCAGCGGGAAATCCTGATTGGCTGCAACATGCTTCAGGATGCGGGGCTCTACATCTTTCGGTTTGCCGATGGCAGCAGCGTGGAAGCGCGCTACAGCTTTATCTACGTCTTCGAGGACGGGGAGTGGAAGATCTCGCATCATCACTCCTCGTTACAGCCCGAATCGGCTGCCTGATTCACACCGCTGCTGATGACATCTCCCTTGCGTTCGCTGCTGGGGCAGCTGCTGTTGTTCCTGATTCGGGGCTATCAGATCCTGATCAGCCCGCTGCTGGGGCCGAATTGCCGCTTCACCCCCAGTTGCTCCCAATACGCGCTCGAAGCCATTGAGATCCATGGACCCTGGCGCGGCTGTTGGCTGGCGCTCTGCCGGCTGGGTCGCTGCCATCCCCTCCACCCGGGTGGCTACGACCCGGTGCCACCTGGCGCGGAATAGCCAAAGCCGCTGCCGGAGGAACTTCGCTGACGCGCGCGCGCCGGCACCGCCACCGGCCACAACCACCAGCGCCCGTTGGCATCACCGGCGGCCAGGTGGCGGCCGTCCGGTCGCCAGGCCAGCACGTTGAAGCCGCAGCCCTGGCCCTCCAGCGGCTGCAGCATCCGCCCGCGGCCATCCCAGAGCGCCACGCTGCCATCGCTGGAGGCACTGGCCAGAAGGGTGCTCCTGGGCGCAAAGGCCAGTGCATTGACGCGTTTTTCGTGCCAGAGCAACGGTTCGGGTTGCCAGGCCTTGGCCCCCTGCTTCTCCTGGGTCCACAGGATCACGGCCTCTGCAGCGGCATTGGCCAGCAGCGGGGCCAGGCGGCCGGGCTGGTCGCTCCAGGCCAGCTGGCGCACCTTGGCGGGGAAACCGCTGAACTGCCAGGGCTGGCCTTGGCAGCCCTGGGGCCACACCATCAGGGAACGATCCAACATCCCGCAGGCCAGATGCTGGCCTGGCGCCGAAAAGGCCAGGGCGAGCCCGGCCGAGCCGATGGCATTGCGCACCGGGGGGTCGCCCTGAGACGGCCGCCACTGCACCAGCTCCCCGTGGCAACTGGCCGCTAACTGCATCCCATCAGAACTCCAGGCCAGGGTCTGGATTGTGCCTGGCAGTGCCAGGGGCGGCTCGCGCCAGGTCCGGCTGGCACCGTCCCAGAGCCGCAACTCACGCCCGGCCGCCACCGCCAGCAACAGGCCACCCGGCTGCCAGGCCGCCGCATCAAGCCAGCCGCCGCCCAACGGGATGGGATCCATGGCCAGCGGGCGCACGCCGGTACCGCCCAGCTCCCAGAGCAGCAGCTCGCCGTCCTGGCCGGCGGCCATCAGGAACTGGCCATCGCTGCTGAAGCCCACCACATCGAGGCTGCTGTCGCGCTCGCCCCGCAGGAGTTCCTCACAACCGGCGCGGAAATCGAGCAGCAGCAGTTCACCACCGGCGCTGGCGATCGCCAGAAACTCGCCATCCGCCGACCAGGCCAGGGCTGTTATCGGCTGCTGCAGATCGCCGCAGAGCCGTTCGCTCACCAGGGGTGCTGCCGGTGCCATCGCCAAGTCAGGCCACGCAGGCGTGGAAGCCGGCGCGCAGGCCAGCGGCATCGAGATCGCGGCCGATGATCACGAATTCGGTGCGGCGCCGCTCACCCGGCTTCCAGGGGCGATCGAAATCGCCGTCGATCAGCATGTGCACCGACTGCAGCACGTAGCGCTCGTCCTTGCCGGCCAGCTGGATGATGCCCTTCATCCGGAACAGATCCGGACCACGGCTGGCCACCAGATCGGAGATCCAGCGACCCAGCTTCTCGAGGTCCATGGGGCGCTCCTCCACCAGGGCCAGCGAACCGACGGCATCGTCATGCTCATGGTCGTGCTCCTCGGCCAGAAAGCCCGGATCGAGGCTCAGGGCACGCTCCAGCTCAAAGGCTTCCACCCCCAGCAGCTCCTGCATCGGCACATCCGCCTTCTCACTGGTGAGCAGACGCGCCACGGGGTTGATGGCGCGCACCCGTCGCTCGATCGCCGCACGATCGGCGTCGCTCACCAGATCGGCCTTGTTGAGCACCAGCACATCAGCGAAGGCCAGCTGCTCCTGCACCTCTTCTGTGTCCCAGTGCTGCTCCACGTGCTTGAGGTCGACCAGCGTCACCACGGCATCCAGCCGCAGCTCGTCGCGCAGATCCTCATCCACAAAAAACGTCTGAATCACTGGTGCCGGATCGGCCAGGCCGGTGGTTTCGATCACCAGATGGTCGAAGCGGTCGCGCCGTTTCATCAGGTTGCCGATGATCCGGATCAGATCGCCGCGCACGGTGCAGCAGATGCAGCCGTTGTTCATCTCGAAGATCTCCTCATCGGCATCCACCACCAGCTGGTTGTCGATGCCCACCTCGCCGAACTCGTTCACGATCACCGCCACCTTGAGGCCGTGCTCGTGGGTGAGGATCCGGTTGAGCAGGGTGGTCTTGCCGGCACCGAGGTAACCGGTGAGCACGGTCACCGGCAGGCGCTCGGCGGCGGGAACAGCACTTGAGAAGGCCATGGCCAGGGGGGGGGCGGTGGGCCCCGAGTTGAGAATGGTTGTCGTTCTAGCAGCTACGGCCGCCCGGATCAGCCCCAATGGCTCCCGCCGCCCGGCCTGATCCTTGCGGCTGGGGTAATCAGTGATCTGGTGGGCATGGAATGCCTGGTGGGCCCACTGCGCAAAGCCGATCAGATCCGGCTGCTCGCATTCCGCAGCTTCTTCTCCGACTGCACTGTGGTGACCCTGCAGCCCGAGGTGATGGAGCGGGCGGCTGAACTGCGGACCTCCACCCGACTCCAGACCCCGGATGCAATCCATCTGGCTGCTGCCGTGCATTGGGGCTGCGATGCGCTGCTGACAAATGACCGCGCCTTCCAGCTCTCCCAGGCACCGATCGAAGTGGTGCGACTCGAACCGGAGAGCCCATATCCACAAAATACATAAAAACCCCGGGTTAAGCCGGGGCCAAAGAGATGAATTAATTTACAGGGCTTAATTTAAGCCCAGCTTAATTATTCCCCGGGATCAAATCAGCCCCAGGGCTTAATTCAGCCCCAGAATTGAATTAGCCCCAAAATCAAATCAGCTGCTGCTGCTGCTGGCCTGGGCGCGGGCGCGGGCGCGAGACAGGGCTTGGCCGGCTTTGAGCTTCTCGGTGCTGCTGGGCTTGCCTTCGAAAGCGGCGACGGCTTGCTGGGCAGCTTCCAACTCGGCTTGGGCGGCGGCGGGATCAATCTTGGAGCCGAGTTCGGCTCCATTCACCAGCACTGTTACCTGATCGGCTTCCACTTCGGCGAAACCGCCGAGCAGGGCGATGGAGGTCCACTCGCCAGCGGCGCGCAACCTCATCACACCAGCATCGAGGGCCGCCAGCATGGTCACGTGGCCGGGAAGAATACCCACCTGACCTGAGGCACTGGGCAGGATCACCTCATCGGCAACCCCATCGAAAACGCTCTGATCAGGTGCCAGAACGCGCAGAGTCAAACTCATGACTTTCAGCTCTCAAGATGATGGGTGATCAACCCTTGGAATCGGCAAGGATCTTGGCGGCCTTAGCCTTGACTTCGTCGATGTTGCCGACCAAGTAGAAGGCGGCTTCCGGCAGATCGTCGAGTTCACCAGCCAAGATCATGTTGAAGCCCTTGATGGTTTCCTCAAGCTTCACATACTTACCGGACATGCCGGTGAAGATTTCAGCCACAAAGAAGGGCTGAGAAAGGAACTTCTCAATCTTGCGGGCGCGGTCAACTGTACGGCGATCATCCTCGGAGAGTTCATCCAGGCCCAGAATCGCGATGATGTCCTGGAGTTCCTTATAGCGCTGCAGGGTGGACTGCACGCTGCGGGCGGTGCGGTAGTGCTCGTCACCCACCACGGCCGGCTGGAGCATGGTGCTGGTGGAATCCAGAGGATCCACGGCCGGATAGATGCCCTTGGAGGCCAAACCGCGGTTGAGCACCGTGGTGGCATCCAGGTGGGCGAAGGTGGTGGCGGGAGCGGGGTCGGTGAGGTCGTCGGCGGGCACGTAGACGGCCTGGATCGAGGTGATCGAACCTTCCAATGTGGAGGTGATCCGCTCTTGCAGCATGCCCACATCGGTGCCGAGGGTGGGCTGGTAGCCCACAGCCGAAGGCATGCGGCCCAGCAGAGCCGACACCTCAGAACCCGCCTGCACGAAACGGAAGATGTTGTCGACGAACAGCAGCACGTCCTGCTTGTTCACATCGCGGAAGTGCTCCGCCATGGTGAGAGCTGAGAGGCCCACGCGCATGCGAGCGCCGGGGGGCTCGTTCATCTGGCCGTAGCAGAGGGCCACCTTCGACTTGGAGAGGTCGTCGGCGTTGATCACGCCCGACTCCTTGAATTCCTCGTAGAGGTCATTGCCCTCGCGGGTGCGCTCGCCCACACCGGCGAACACGGACACGCCGCCGTGCTCCTTGGCGATGTTGTTGATCAGCTCCTGGATGAGCACGGTCTTGCCCACGCCAGCGCCACCGAACAGACCCACCTTGCCGCCCTGGCGATAGGGGGCCAGCAGGTCGATCACCTTGATGCCGGTCTCGAACACCTTGGGCTTGGTTTCCAGCTCGGTGAGCTTGGGAGCCTCGCGGTGGATCGGGGCGGTGAGGTTGGAGGTCACATCCCCCTTCTCGTCCACGGGCTCACCGAGCACGTTGAAGATGCGGCCCAGGGTGGCCTCACCCACAGGAACACAGATGGGAGAGCCCGTATCGAGGGCCTCCATGCCGCGCACCAAACCATCGGTGCTGCTCATGGCTACGGCCCGCACCCGGTGGTCCCCCAGGAGCTGCTGCACCTCGGCGGTGAGGGCTACGTCTTGCCCTGCGGGGTTTTTGGCCTCGATGCGCAGGGCGTTAAAAATGCGTGGCAGCTTGCCGGCCGGGAACTCCACGTCGAGAACGGGGCCGATCACCTGCCGGACAATGCCCTTGGTGCCGGTGGCAGTTGCAGCAGCCATATGTAAGGAAGAGGCGGGGGGCGAATAGCGGGACCATCCCCGCCAGAAGCGGCGCAACCCTATCACCGCCCTTTCCCGGTGGGGGGCCCAATGGCTGGTCGGGGAGCTGGCTAGCTGGCTGGAAAGCTTGCTAGCTGGCTAGCGGTTCGGTCACCCGCACAGATTTGCCCTGGCCAAGCACCAGGGGCAAGCCATAGGTTGGCACTCATCGGTCCTAAGTGCCAGCTCGCCCCGGCGGCGGCACCCCAGCCGAATTCCCGTGGCGTCTTTGGCGCCATGCCCTTGCTGTCGCAAACCATTCATGGCTGCTGTTTCCCTTAGCGTTTCCACGGTCAAGCCCCTGGGCGACCGCATCTTCATCAAGGTCTCTGAATCAGAAGAAAGAACCGCTGGCGGCATCCTGCTGCCCGATACCGCCAAGGAAAAGCCCCAGGTGGGTGAGGTGGTGCAGGTGGGCCCCGGCAAGCGCAACGACGACGGCACCCGCCAAGCCCCTGAAGTGAGCATCGGCGACAAGGTGCTCTACAGCAAGTACGCCGGCACCGACATCAAGCTCGGCACCGATGAGTACGTGCTGATCTCCGAGAAGGACATCCTCGCCGTCGTCAGCTGAGATCACCAGCTGAGATCGGTCGCTGAAACCGGCCGCTAAAACCGGCCGCTGAAATCGGCTGCTGAAATCGGCTGCTAATTCCAGCAGCTGAAACCGACCACTGAGATCGGCCGCTGATTATTTAGCCGTCTCGCTGCGACTCGATTATGGCGATCGGCGCCAGTAGCCACCCGCTGCTGAGCACATCGCCTCAAATTCAAGGCCTTTTGGCCAACTCAAGATTCAACTCCCCCAGCCTGTTCGCCTCCCATGGCCAAGCGCATTATTTATAACGAGCAAGCCCGTCGGGCCCTCGAAAAAGGCATCGATATTCTTGCCGAAGCCGTAGCCGTCACCCTCGGTCCCAAGGGCCGCAATGTGGTGCTGGAGAAGAAATTCGGCGCCCCCCAGATCGTCAACGACGGCGTCACGATCGCCAAGGAGATCGAGCTGGAAGATCACATCGAGAACACCGGTGTGGCCCTGATTCGCCAGGCCGCTTCCAAAACCAACGACGCTGCTGGTGACGGCACCACCACCGCCACCGTTTTGGCCCACGCCATGGTCAAAGCTGGCCTGCGCAACGTGGCTGCCGGCGCCAACGCCATCACCCTCAAGCGCGGCATCGACAAGGCATCCGATTTTCTGGTCAAGAAGATCGAGGAGCACGCCAAGCCGATCAGCGACAGCAATGCGATCGCCCAGGTGGGCACCATCTCCGCCGGCAACGACGAAGAGGTGGGTCGCATGATCGCCGATGCCATGGACAAGGTTGGCAAGGAAGGCGTGATCTCCCTGGAAGAAGGGAAATCGATGACCACCGAACTGGAGGTCACCGAAGGCATGCGCTTCGATAAGGGCTACATCTCGCCCTACTTCGCCACCGACACCGAGCGGATGGAAGCGGTGCTGGATGATCCCTACATCCTGCTCACCGATAAAAAGATCGGCCTGGTGCAAGACCTGGTGCCCGTGCTCGAGCAGATCGCCCGCACCGGCAAGCCCCTGCTGATCATCGCCGAGGACATCGAAAAAGAAGCCCTCGCCACCCTGGTGGTGAACCGCCTGCGCGGTGTGCTCAACGTGGCCGCTGTGAAGGCACCCGGCTTCGGCGATCGCCGCAAGGCCATGCTGGAAGACATCGCCGTGCTCACCAACGGTCAGCTGATCACCGAAGATGCCGGCCTGAAGCTGGATAACACCAAGCTGGAGATGCTGGGCACCGCCCGTCGCATCACCATCACCAAGGACAGCACCACCATCGTGGCCGAAGGCAACGAGCTGGCGGTGAAGGCCCGGGTTGAGCAAATCCGCAAGCAGATGGAGGAAACCGATTCCTCCTACGACAAGGAGAAGCTGCAGGAGCGTCTCGCCAAGCTGAGCGGTGGCGTGGCCGTGGTCAAGGTGGGTGCCGCCACCGAAACCGAGATGAAGGACAAAAAGCTGCGCCTGGAAGATGCCATCAACGCCACCAAGGCGGCCGTTGAGGAGGGCATCGTTCCTGGCGGTGGCACCACCCTCGCCCACCTGGCTCCCGCCCTGGAAGAGTGGGCCGCGGCCAATCTCTCCGGCGAAGAGCTGATCGGCGCCCACATCGTGGCTTCCGCCCTCACCGCACCGCTCAAGCGCATTGCTGAGAATGCCGGTGTGAACGGTTCTGTGGTGGCCGAACATGTGAAGGGCAAGCCCTTCAACGAGGGCTACAACGCCGCCACCGGCGAGTACGTGGACATGCTGGCTGCCGGCATAGTCGACCCCGCCAAAGTGACCCGTTCTGGCCTGCAGAACGCCGCCTCGATCGCCGGCATGGTGCTCACCACCGAGTGCATCGTGGCCGATCTGCCCGAGAAGAAGGAAGCTGCTCCCGCCGGTGGCGGCGGCATGGGCGGCGACTTCGACTATTGAGTTTCGACTCTTGATTTTGGCAGGGGACCTGCTCGCCAGGTTCCCTTTATCTCAGCCCAGCGAAGACTTCACCCTTTCGGTTCTTTTATCGGCGCCCCTGCGGGGGCGCTTTTTATTGGTTGCTCGACCTGGCCCTGGGCAATGCAGATTCTCGAAAGAGGAGATAGTTGCTATGGCAAATTATTGCAATAACAGGTGATTATCATAGCAATAATCCCGCTCCCTGCCCCTTCAGCCACTGCCTGTGGTCGGCAAAGGCGGGGTCGTATCTGCTTACCAACTGCCAGAACTGCCTGGAGTGGTTCGGGTCGATCAGATGGCACAACTCATGAACAACCACATAATCGGCGATGGCATGGGGTGCCTTGACTATGTTCCAGTTAAACACCACCTTCCTCTGCTTATCGCAGAACCCCCAACGAGACTTGAAGTTGCACACGCTCACCCCTGCTGGAGACACGCCGATCTGCTGGGCATAACGGTGCGCTTTCTGCTGCAGGCGCTCGGGGCACGGGACCGATACCAACTATGCAGGTATTGCTGGATCCTTGCTTGCCGTTGCTCACCCTGCTCGCTGGGGCGGATGGTGGCCTGGAGGTATCCAGCCAAGCGGCAAATTCCCACCTGGTGCCCCTCCTGAATTTTTGAGCCGGTAGTGGCAGCCCAGGTAGGGAAATGACTCGCCGCTGACTAATTCCTTTTGCCCTTCTGCTGCATCGAGCAGAGCTCAAACAGGTGAATCACGCCCAATTCAAAGCCACTGGGTGACAGCATCAGATTTGCTGTTCACATTGGCGTGGGGCGTAGCTCTTATGAATTCCAGGGAGATTGAACGCTTTTGATCGCCATCGGCTGCCACCGCAAAAATAGGATATAGCTGCTGGCCATCTTTGAATGGCACATGCATGCGGAAAGTGCCATCTGATTTGAGCGGCACCACCTGATCGCCAATGGTGAGCGTGGCGGAGGGGTCAGTGGCACCGTAGACGATCAGTTCAGCATCCGCTACAAGCCAGAAAGAGCGAGGTCTAGCTACACCACCTACTCCTGATTCATTGCGACCGCTGGCCCAAACTCCTGCTCCGGAGTCGTTTAAGTTGCCTGGGGCGCCAGTAGCACCCTCATTAAGCTCTAAATCAAACTCATGAAAAGCTTCTGAACCCCGCGATTTAAGCCGCATGCCACCAGTGGCTTGCTGATATAGCTGCTCGTGCAGCACGCCGCCGCTGGAGCTAGGCGGCTCGGCCGAATTGGCAGGAGTGCTAACAACTCCCAGATCCAAAGAAAAGGGTTCAAATTGCTGAGCAATTCCTTTAGCCACCACATCCGCCGGCATGCGGGCCACGGCGGAGAAGGCCAGCGACAGCCAACCGCCGCCATTGAGCCGATATCCCAGTTCCACCCGGTAATCGCGATCGGCGAGAGGCACAGGCATGAACCACTCATGGGCATCGGCGGCCACGATCACCTCGCGCAGGGCATGGGGTTTGGCCTCTGGGTTGGCCAGACCCGTCACATCGGCCAGCCGCAGGCAGAGGCTGCCGGCAGCGGCGGCCTGGGCCCGGGCTTTATCGCCGGCGCTGATGGTCCAGAAGCAATAGGCCCACTGGTGATCCCGGGGCAGGAAAACCAACTGGGTAATAGCGTCAGCCTGCTGCTGCTCCAATGCCAGGCCAGCAAATCCAGCTGCGGGTTCGGGCTGAGCAGCGGCCACTGCCCCGGCAGCAGCCACCGCCCCGGCAGCAGACAAAGCCTCGGCAGCCGTAGTGACCTCAGCAGATGTACTGGAATCAGCACCCGTCACCAAATTGCGCAGTTTCTCGGGGATAAGCCGCATCAGCTTGGCTAGTTGCTGGGGGATTGATGCCATGGCGCAGCTGATCCTCTTGTCACCTTGACCCCATGGTGGGGGCTAATCAACGATTTCGGGATCACTTGTCAGCAGATGGCAACTAGCCAGCTGCCAGCTGACGCCGCCACGCCAGCCAAGTATGGCCATTCCCAGCGATCCCAACCGAGCGAGACCAGGAGAAATCACCACCAAATCACCCCCATTGACCAACAAAAGCTGGTTAATCAACAAGTAACCAGCTAATGAATGAGTTACAACTTCCAGGCCACCAACAATCGCCGGCTACTTAGCTAACGAGAGCCCGGCTAACGAGTTATCGCTCCCAGGTATATCCAGCCGCCGAGCTGTCACCACCAAGCCACCTGAACCGTCCGCCTGAATCCCCCACCTAAACCATCCAAGCCAAAAATCAAGACCTATCAATTTAGGCCCCACCTGTGGCGATTCACACAATTTAGAAGCGAAAAGTTTATTTGGAATCTTATTGGTGGGGCATGCTATGGGTGGATCAGCTGCTTATTTATTGGCAACGGCTGGGTTGGGACTGATGGCCCTGCTGGTTGCTCTCCAGCTGCTGCCCTGATCTGCCGATGCCCCTTGGCTCCGCCGCTACCGCCGGCGCCAGCCGTGAACAGGGGCTATTGGCACAGCTGCTGTGGCGGCAGCGATTGATCAGCAACGCTGAGCAGTGACTTTTTCCCGAGCCCAGCCCTGTTTTCCACAGAAAAACGGCACTTTTTCCACAGATGCTGCCCCGTCAAGGGCTGCGAGAGTGCCAAAACGGAGCTGATCCTGCGGAGAGTGCTCTCTCCACTTGACGCTGCGCAACTACTTACTTCCATCTGGGCGACCGCTCTGCCCCACGGCCGATTCCGCCAGTCAGGTCCATAATTCCCAGCCAGTGTCTCGCCGATCTCTCCCTGGTGGCCGCCCTTTGACGCCAGAGCTGCTGGCATGGCCTTATGGAATCAGTCCAGCAGCCGAGTGCCGCATGAACCAGATCCCAGACATCGCCCCCGCCTACGTGAGCGTAGTCAACGAGTTTCCAGAAGATCTATATCTGGCCATGGGCGATTTTATTTCCAGCCATCCCCAATGGGATCAATACCGGCTGATGCAAGCAGCTCTCGCCGGCTTTCTCTTTCAACAGGGTTGTAATAATCGCGCCGTAGCCCAGCACTACCTCAACGGCCTCTTCCGCCGCGAAACCACTAGCGCTAATGGCCCTGGCAACAGCTCAAGCAATAGCCACAGCAAAAGCACCATCAATGGCTCCAGCGCCCAGCCGGTTAGGCGCAGCGGCAGCCGGCGCCTAGAGAACTGAAACCAAAGTGACGCGCCCAGCTTTAACCAAGGCCGGGCGGACAATCACAGCCAAAGCAAAGCAAATAACCCCAAAACATTCAAGGAACCTCTGAAAAACCCGAGCCAAGGCCAATGGAGCCCTGACTTAGCAATGGCTATCGGCTGACCGGGGCGACAAAATGGCGGTTTTTCAGAGCTTCCTCAAGGCATTGGCGGATAAAAAATATTTTTTGCTCGCCAAGTGTTTTACAGGACGCAGCGATGGCGATGATTCCGGGGAGCTGATGCAAGGGTCCATGGTCAGCTCAGACCCCTGGCTAATTCAGAGGCTGTTCGCGGTCACATCTGGTGAGGATCAGGCTGGTTCAGATCAGGCCCGACAATGGCTGCAGTGATGTTCCTGTGGCGTGTCGCAATCGCTCCCGCAGCCCGGTTCCGGGAGCAGTAGGCCCCCCCTCTCCCCAGCCAGGCTGCGGTTCCGGGAGTTCATCGGCAAGGTGGGCAGCGGCGAACACACCAGCACCGGCCTCAGCATCGAGGAGGCCAAGGAGGCCATGGACCTGATCCTGGCCGGCGAGGTGGGCGAAGCCCAGTTGGGGGCATTTTTAATTGCCCACCGCATCCGCCGTCCCTCGCCCGAAGAACTCTGCGGCATGCTCCAGAGCTACCGCCAGCATGGGCCCACCCTCACCACCGCCACCAGGGCGATCTGCTTTGGGGTGCCCTACGACGGCCGCGCTCGAACGGCCCCCCTACTTCCCCTGGTGGCCCTCAACCTCGCCGCCGCGGGCCTGCCGGTGATCCTGCACGGCGGCGATTCGATGCCGGTGAAGTACGGAGTCACCCTGGCGGACCTGTTCGAGGCGCTGGGCATCCACTGGCGGGGCCTGCCCCTGGCCGAGCTGCAGAGCAGATTGGATCGCTGGGGGCTGGCCGTTACCCATCAACCGGATCACTTCCAGGCCGCCGAACAAATGGTGGCGGTGCGGGACGCCATCGGCAAGCGGCCCCCCGTGGCCAGCCTGGAACTGCTCTGGACACCGCACCGGGGCGAGCACCTGCTGGTGAGTGGCTTCGTGCATCCCCCCACCGAGCAGCGCGCCTGGCAAGCCCTGCGCCAATCCGGTGAAAACGACCTGCTTACCGTCAAAGGATTGGAAGGTTCCACCGATCTGCCCACCAGCAGGGCCGGGATCACGGCAAGGGTGTGGGGCGAGCGGCAGGAGAGGGTGCTGCTGCACCCCCGGGAGCATGGCATCAGCGGCCCCGATCAACCCTGGACTGGGCTCGATAGCTGGCGGGAGCAGGCCCTGGCCGCCCTGCGGGGTAGTGGGCCCCTAGCCGAGGCGCTGGTGTGGAACCTGGGGGCCTACCTCTGGTTCGCCGGCGGCTTCCAATCCCTGGAGGCGGCCCTGGATCAGGCCAGGGCGCTGCTGGCGGCCCGCAGCGGCGAACAGCGGCGCCTGGACCTGGCGGGAACGGCGCCGGTGGCCCCCTGAAACGCCATGAACTGCCGCCTCCATACCTGGCCAGCAGAGCTGGCCAAGAGAGCTGGCCAGCAGAGCTAGCCAGAAGAGCTAGCAGGGATAGCTGGCAGGGAGAGCAGCCCATGGGCTTTCCGATCGGAAAGCCCAAAAAGTGGCTGTCCGTAACAACGGTTACGACCAGCGTGTGCCCTGGCGTGGTGTTCTTGAAGGCGTTGGTCAGCCTGTGCGCCAGCCCCAGTCCCCGCGGTTGCAGTGTTATCCGCTGCGGAGACCGACTGTCTTGATAGGCAGTCAGGCACCAATACCAATTTCTGGTTCAGCTGATGCGGCAGGCATCGGCTGGATCGGATTCTTTCGCCTCCACCGCTTTTACCGTTGATGTTCAGTCTCACGCGTCGACAATTCGTGCTCTCCGGGCTTGCCGCCACCACCGGTGCCGCCCTGCAACTGGGTACCCTCGCCGGCCTGCTGGCCCCCCTGCCGGCCCAGGCCGCCCCGGGCAAGCCGGAAACCACCTCAGTGGAGCTGGGCTTCATCGCCCTCACGGACGCCGCCCCACTGATCATCGCCAAGGAGAAGGGCTTCTTCGCCAAGGCGGGCATGACCGGCGTGGAGCTGAAAAAGCAAACCTCCTGGGCCGTCACCCGCGACAACCTGGAGCTGGGCAGCGCTGGCGGTGGCATCGATGGGGCCCACATCCTCAGCCCGATGCCCTATCTGCTGACCACCGGGGCGATCAGCAAGAGCAAGAAACCGGTGCCGATGAATATTCTGGCGCGGCTGAATACCCAGGGGCAGGCAATTTCGGTATCCAAGGAATTCCTGCCCGCCAAGTTCAAAGCCAAGTCTCCAGGTTTGGCGGCGGCGGTAGCCAAGAAAAATGCCACCGGTGACAAGTTCAAAGTTGCCGTCACCTTCCCCGGCGGCAACCACGACCTGTGGACGCGCTACTGGCTGGCGGCCAATGGCGTTGACCCGAATAAGCAAGCTGATCTGGTGGTGATCCCACCGCCGCAGATGGTGGCGAACATGCAGTCTGGAACCATGGACGCCTTCTGCGTTGGCGAACCCTGGAACGAGCGGCTGGTAAACAAAAAAATTGGCTACACGGCCGCCCAGACAGGCGAGATCTGGAAACAGCACCCCGAGAAGGCCTTCGCCATGCGGGCCGACTGGGTAAAGAAAAACCCCAACGCCACCCTCAGGCTGCTGATGGCCGTGCAACAGGCCCAAAAATGGGCCGAGAACCCAGCCAACACCCCTGAACTGGCGAAAATCCTCGCTGAAGACAAGTACGTAAAAGCCAGCATCGATGACATCCTGCCCCGCCTGCAGGGCACCGTGGACTATGGCGATGGCCGCAAAGTTACTAAATCCCCCTATACGATGAAGTTCTGGAGCAATAATGCTTCCTTCCCCTATAAGAGCCATGACACCTGGTTCGTAACCGAAGACATTCGCTGGGGCTACCTGCCGAAGGGCACAGATATCAAAGCCCTGGTGAACAGGGTGAACCGTTCCGATTTGTGGCGCGCCGCCGCCAAGGCCAATGGCTTCGGCAATGGCCCGGCCAGCGATTCCCGCGGCGTAGAGGTGTTTTTTGATGGAGTTAAGTTTGACCCCAGCAATCCAAAAGCCTATCTCGATGGCCTCAAAATTAAGGCAATGAAGTGATTTCTGGGTCGTATTACCTAAGTTAATACTGTAACCATGGGGAGACCCCTTTTGGCCTCCCCTGCTTTTTTACCTTCATTGATTCGCCAAGATTCATGAGCACCGCCCTGGCCAATGGCCGTAAACGCCAGCCCTTACGTAATTCCTGGCTTCGATCGCCCCTAGCCCGGCAGATCAAGGCCCCCCTGGTCTGCATCGGCCTAACCCTGGTGGTGTGGCAGCTGCTCTGCCTGGCGAAACCCGATGGCTTCCCAGGCCCGATCCAGGTGATCACCCAAACCTGGGATCCCTACATCAGCAAGCCTTTTTATGACGATGGCGGTACAGCCAAGGGCCTGGGAATACAGATTTTTATTTCGCTAAAACGAGTGGCAGTGGGCTACTTTTTAGCTGCGGTTGTCGGCATTGCCGCTGGTATGGCGATCGGCTTGAATGATTTCCTGCGCCGGGGCTTTGATCCACTGATCCAGGTGCTGCGCACCGTCCCGCCCCTGGCTTGGCTACCGATTTCCCTGCTGCTACTGCAACAGGCTGATTCGGCGGCTATTTTCGTGATCTTCATCACAGCAGTTTGGCCGATCGTTATTAACACTGCTGTCGGCATCCAGGAAATACCTCAAGACTACACAAACGTAGCTCGGGTGCTACGGCTCAGAAAGCGCAGCTATCTGACGGACATACTGATGCCAGCCACGGCTCCCTATGTATTCACTGGCTTGCGGATTTCCGTGGGCCTGGCCTGGCTAGCGATTGTGGCGGCTGAAATGCTCAAGGCAGATGGCGGCATCGGCTTCTTTATCTGGGATGCCTACAACGCCGGTGGCGATTCAAGCACCAGTCAAATCATCCTTGCCATCCTATATGTGGGCATCGTGGGTCTGATCCTCGATCGCCTGGTGGGGATGCTCGGCAACCGCGTTGCCGGTGGAGGTCGTTGAGATGCCAGCCCTGGTAACCGTAGATGATGTTTCCAAGGTTTTCCCCCTGGAAGATGGCGGCAGCTATATAGCACTCAAGGATATCGATCTTGAAATCAATGAGGGAGAATTCATCTCGCTCATCGGCCACTCCGGCTGTGGCAAGAGCACGCTGCTCAACCTGCTGGCCGGCCTCAACGAGGCCAGCAGTGGCGGCATATTGATGGACGGCCGCCAGATTACCGAGCCAGGCCCAGACAGAATGGTGGTATTTCAAAACTATTCCCTACTACCCTGGCAAACAGTTCGTGAAAATGTAAATCTTGCCGTAGCCAATGTACTGAGATCTCTGCCGCAGCCTGAACGCACCAAGCTGGTGGATGAAAAGTTAAAGATGGTTGGGCTTAGCGCGGCAGCAGACAAATATCCCAAAGAGTTATCTGGAGGCATGAAACAGCGGGTGGCCATAGCCCGCGCCCTGGCAATCCAACCGAGATTATTGCTGCTTGATGAACCCTTCGGCGCTCTCGATGCCCTCACCCGTGGCAATCTGCAGCAGCAGCTAATGCAGATTTGCCAGCAGGCTGGCGTCACCACCGTAATGGTGACCCACGATGTTGATGAGGCCCTGCTGCTCTCAGACCGGGTGGTGATGCTCACCAACGGCCCGGAAGCTGGCATCGGTCAGATATTGCCGGTGCCCCTGGCCAGGCCGCGGGAAAGGTTGGCGGTGATGGAGCACCCCGACTACTACCAATTGCGCAGCGAACTGATCGGCTTTTTGCAACAGCAGCGCCGCCTCAAGCAACGCACAGCCGAACTTGCCCGCAGCCAAGCCCCAGCCAGCGGTGCCGCCAAGGCCAGCGGCACCGCCCGGGCCAAAGGCACTGCCAAGGGCGCCGGCACCACCAAGGCAAAAGGAACTGCCAGGGCCAGCGGCGCCCCTGGTCCTGCCCTGGTGAGGCTCGGTTTCATGCCGGGCATCGACATCGCCCCCCTGGCCCTGGCCATTGAGCAGGGTCTTTACGACCAGGCGCAGTTAAAAATTCAGCCGGTACCCTTCAGCAACTGGGAGGTGCTGGAGCAGCACTTGATCGAGGGCAAGCTGGAAGCGGCGATCACCGCCGCCACCACCCCCCTGGCCCTAACCATGGGCTTGTCTCACCACCCCAGCCCCTGGGCGGCGATCACGCCACTCACGGTGAGCCGCAATGGCAATGCCCTCTGCCTGTCGCGGCGGCTGCTGGATCTGGGCCTGAAAGATCCCACCAGCCTGCGCAACTGGCTAGATGGCCGCGACCAACCTCTAACCCTGGCGGTGCCCCAGCGGCGCGGCATCGCTGAACTGCTGCTGCGGCACTGGTTCCGCCAGGGCTGCATCGACCTGGAAAGGCAGCTGAATTTTGTCGCCCTTTCGCCAACGCTGATGGTGGGGGCATTGCGCACTGAAACGATAGATGGCTTCTGCGCTGGGCGCTATCGGGTGGCAGAAGCGGTGGAGGATCGCTTGGGTTGGGTTATGGCCACCGATTTGGAAATCTGGAGTGGCCATCCCGAAAAGGTGCTCACCTGTGCCGAGAGCTGGGCCGCCCGCGAACCAGATACCCTCGCCGCCCTGGGCGCCGCCCTGATCCGGGCCGGTGCCCGCTGCGACGACAGCGACCAGCGGGGCACGCTCACCCAGGTGCTCAGCCAGCCCCAATGGTTAGGTACCCGGGCCGCCATCGCCCTGCAGCGCCAATTTGATTTAGGTACTGGGGCCACCCCCAGCCAATTGCTGCGCTTTAACCAGTTCCATGCCGACCGCTGCCATCTGCCCAATCCAGCGGAGGGGGCCTGGATTTTGAGCCAATTCAGTCGCTGGGGCTGGAGTGCCTTCCCGAGCAATCGAGTGGAACTGCTAACTCAGGTATACCGGGCTGATCTCTACGCCCAGGCCATGGAACTAGCCGGCTACGCCAACCTGCGGCCCAGCCGGCAAGCCTTCACCCTGGCCGACGGCATTCCCTTCCACCAAGACGACCCCCTGGCCTATCTGAAAGCCCTGCCAGACCAGGTGGTACCAACCCTGGCCAGCGTGCGACTGCCCGCCGTAACCGACTACATCTCCACCCCAGCACCCTGATCCCAGAGCGACTGCCATGGAAGTAATGATCGATTCTCCATTTCGCTCTGATCCTGTTAATTCAGGTTTCGAGCAGTTTTTGAGTTTTGAGGCGGTAGGCCAGGTTTTCGAGACGCGCCGAGGCCCATTCGAGGCGCTACGCGACATTAATTTGAGCGTAGCCCAAGGGGAGTTTGTATGCGTGATCGGTCATTCTGGCTGCGGCAAGAGCACGCTGCTAAATATGGTATCGGGATTTTTACAGCCCACCGCCGGTAAGGTGACGCTCCAAGGGGTACCGATAGATAGACCTGGCCCCGACCGCATGGTGGTGTTCCAGAACTACTCGCTACTGCCCTGGCAAACGGTATGGCGGAATGTGGAGATGGCCGTTCAGGCTGCTCGCCCCCAACTCTCAGCGGCTGACTGCAGGCAGACGGTGGAACACCATCTGGAGATGGTGGGCCTTGGCGATGCCCACCACAAGCGACCCGCCCAGATTTCCGGTGGCATGCGTCAACGGGTGGCGATCGCCAGGGCCCTGGCCGTTAAACCGGCGGTGCTGGTGCTGGATGAACCATTCGGTGCCCTAGATGCGATCACTAAAGAAGAGCTGCAGGAGGAATTGCTGGCGATCTGGCGGGAACAAAAGCCCACGGTATTGATGATCACTCACGATATTGATGAGGCCCTATTCCTGGCAGACAGAATAGTAATGATGACCAACGGGCCATCCGCCACCATCGGCGAAATCATGGATGTGCCGTTTGAGCGCCCCCGCAGTTACGAACGGATTCAAGCCGATCCACGCTACGGCAAACTGCGCAACCACGCGCTCGACTTCCTATTCCGCCGTCACGCCCATGACGAGGAATAAACCCATCAGAGACGGCATCTTAGATGGCACATTAAATTACAGGTTAGACGGCAGGCCAAACGGCAGGCTAGACGACAGATTAGACGGCAGATTAGACAGCAGATTGAATAACACAATTGATGATGCATTGGATAACACATCAGACACTAGATTAGCTGACAGATCAAAGCCTGCCTGCCTCTCGATTCCCGTGGGCCACACCCTACTACTTGATGCATCGAATTTTAGCCGCAGCACTCGACTAAAAGTTTCTGAAGGATTGATCAGGGTGGCATTTTCATCTGTTCATATCGAACCAATGGAAGCGGAGCCCATCACCCTCGGATTCCTGCAATCTGGCGATCAGCTACCTCTGGAGTTGTTGCGACACTCCTGGTTGCATCTGGAAGCAATCAAAACAACCAGCCTTACCGACACCAATGAATCAAGCCAAGGAGTAGAGGCGATCAGTCTTAACGATTGGACCGCTTCTTTGCTGATGATCCAACACCTCAACGACTCCCAGCAGCGGCTGCGGGCCCTGCTGCAGCTGCTCGTAGATCGCCTGGGCCAACGTTGCGGTAGCTGGTATGAACTGCCCATGCGGCTTAAACACGAAAGACTGGCGGAAATGGTTAACCACACCCGCGTAACCGTGTCTCGCCACATGTCTCGCTGGCGCCAGGCTGGCCTGATCGATAGCGATCACCATGAACATGGTCACCTGCGCATCGCACCGGAATTGCTTGATCTGTAGGCGGAGCTAATTTTGCTAAAGCCTTTTAGGCGAGGCAAGCAGACAGGCAACGATTATCCCATCAAGGCACCTATAAAATTAGATCTTCCGCGCGCACTTCAACAGCAAGTAAGCATACACCCAGCTTGTAACATCATGAAATCGGCGCGACTTGGAATTATTCGATTTGCAGGTCATAAAACCATGAAATTATGATTTTCTCGATGCATCCCATTGGGAAGCTCTGAAAACCGGAGCCAGCGCCAACTGAGCGTTGCTTACGCAACGGCTCTCAGCTGGCTGGGGCCACGAATGACTATTGCCAAGAGCCCCCTAGACTTTTCGAAAGGGGCTAAAGTTACTCATTAGGATTAGGTGTAATCACATTGATACCGAAGTCTGGATGGCAGAGATGATCGATCACAGTGCTTGGCTGGGCTTCACCATTCAACAGCCGCAACACCGCCGGCCATATATAGCTTAAGTTATAGGCATTTGGCTGGGTCTTCACGCCTCCAAAGTAATCGAAAAGCTCATCATCGTAATAGGTGGTATTGGTGACCGCTTGATTGTGGAAGGATACCAAGGGAGGCTGGGTATTTGGATTAGAGCAGGAGGCGTATATTGCTTTTTCACTGCTGGCGATACTGAGAAAATTGCAGGGCTTGGGAGCTTGCCAGGGCCAGAATTGCTTGATCGGATCAATCCATTGGCCCGGGGGCACCAGGGTATCGGCCTCACCGTGGAGAATGGTTACCGGCACTTTGAGAGCAGGGCCGCTATCGGCAATCGTGATCGGTTGACTAGTAAACGGCAACCTGAAAAGCTTTAGTATCGGCACCACAAAAGGAGGCATACCCATCAAGGTGCTGGCGGCAGGATCGGCCACCACAATTTGCTGGGGCTGCAGCCTGGTGGAGGCAGCTGCGCGAATCTTCGCATCGCCATAACCCCAGGGCAAACTGAGGGCCAATAGGCCACCGAGAGAATGGCCAAAGGCATAGGCTTGTGGCTGGGTATTAGCCCAGTGGGCATAGCGTGAATCTTTGGCTATCTGATCCCAGGCTTGATCACAGCCGTTGATCACCTGCTTCAACCACTCAGTTGGCGCACTGACCAAACTGAGGGCAACGGTGGAAATCAAACTGATTAAATTCTGAAAGATGGTACCGCGCCAGAGGCTTAAAATCTGCAGAAAGAGCAAAAGCAAGGTAAGTCCAGCTGCAAGTCGTAGCCTTATAAACCAACTCAAGATCAGCTCAAGGCCGGCCTTTGGAAACAGCAGGCGCCGCATCAATTGAAACCAGATCAGCAGCCCGTTCCGCTTGTCCCTGGGAGAGGGATCCTCTCCAGGCTCAGCATCCGGATAATCACTCACTTGAAAATCAGGGAAAAATATAATATAGCCATTCTTCACAAGCTCTACGAGGTGATCACCATAAAACCTGGGCATGCTCAAGGCAAAGCCATGCAAATAAATCAAGCTCTTCAGGGGAGGAGCACCATCAGGCTCCCCAGACCTGGCCGCCTGGGCCGCGGAATTCGGCACATATACGCGAATGAAATTACCCTCAGCATGGCTGCCGCCTTGAAAAATACAATAACCATCCTTAGGGAAACATTTTAGCGCTACTGACTGAGAATCCATGGTGGTGAGTGGTGGTTAGGGTGCTGATTTTTCAAAAACCATATAATTGAGACATTCCCATTGGGGATGTGTCCAAAAAGATGACAGGCGCCCTAGCGGAGCATCCATGAACGCCAAACCGACTGGCGGGGTTGGCGAAGCATCTAGGCCCATGGGATCTGCATTTGGTTGGTCACGAGTATTGGATAACTTTTGGCCAACTGGATATCGCGTCAGCAATTGTTGATCTCGCTTGCGGCTTGAATCGCTGGCTTGAATCGGGGGCTTGAATCAGGGCCTGCCCTGGTGCGGCGGTCCGGCAGGATTGGCTGCAGCAGTGGCAATCGGATGAACATCGACGGCAAGGCCTGGCGCACGATTGGCGTGGAAGCCGATGGTGAGGCGATCTGGGTGATCGACCAAACCCTGCTGCCCCATCAGTTCCAGCTGCGGGTACTCAGCGATCTGGCCCAGGTGGCGGAGGCCATCCGCACGATGGTTGTGCGCGGCGCCCCCCTGATCGGCGTTAGCGGGGCCTATGGCTTGATGCTGGCCCTGCAACAAGACCCCAGCGATGCGGCCCTGGCCCGGGCCTTTGACACTTTGTTGGCCACCAGGCCCACCGCCGTGAACCTGCGCTGGGCCCTGGAGAGAGTGCGGGATCTGATGTTGGCCCTGCCCGAAGCCCAACGGGCTGCCGCCGCCCGCCAGGAGGCCGATGCCATTGCCGATGAGGACGTGGCCATGTGTGAGGCGATCGGCGATCACGGCCTGAGGCTGTTTCAGCAGCTGGAGGCCGCCCGCCCCAGCGAACGCCGTGAACAGCCCTTCCAGGTGCTCACCCATTGCAACGCCGGTTGGTTGGCCACGGTGGATTGGGGTACGGCATTAGCGCCGATCTACAAGGCCCATCGCGCCGGCATGAATATCCATGTATGGGTGGATGAAACCCGCCCCCGCAACCAGGGCGCCAGCCTCACCGCCTTTGAGCTGGCCCGCGAGGGAGTGCCTCACACAGTGATTGTGGATAACGCCGGCGGTCATCTGATGCAGCGCGGCCAGGTGGATGCGGTGATCGTGGGCACCGATCGCACCAGCCGCAACGGCGATGTTTGCAACAAGATCGGCACCTACCTCAAGGCCCTGGCCGCCCACGACAACGACGTGCCCTTCTACGTGGCCCTGCCGGCTTCCACCATCGACTGGACGATCACCGATGGCCTGGCTGAGATCCCGATCGAGGCCCGCTCCGCCAGCGAGGTGACCCACATCCAGGGCCGCCTGGCCAGCTCCACCGCAACCGGAGCCATCGGCAGCAGCGCAACTATCGACAGCGTTCAGCTGACACCCGATGGCAGCGATGGCTTCAATCCCGCCTTCGACGTGACGCCGGCTCGGCTGGTGACGGCCCTGATCACCGAGCGGGGGGTAGCCGCGGCCAGCGAACAAGGGCTCTTAAGTTTATATCAATCAACCTGAAGGGTAGATAGATAATTCCGGGGGCTACGGCGCAGGCGATCTGGATTACTCAGCAAACCTTGAATCACTCCGGGGCTGCGGATGGGCAATGTGGCGGATGCTCAGAGCCACTCAGGGCTTGCTGCCCTGGGTGCCAGGAACTGAATTAGCTGGCAAAACTGAATTGGCTGGCCCAGCCGCCGGCTCGCGCTAACCGGCAGCCCCCAGCCGCCGCCTCATATAAACCGGCCGCACCAAGCCACCTAGCCTCAAAGCCTCTAGAGGGGCAACCATGGCGCCTGGGCAGCCTCCGCAAACTGGACGAGATCTGGAGCTGCAGCTGCGCCAGCGCCTGGTGGCGGTGGCCCGGCAGATGAATGCCTCTGGCATCAACCAGGGCACCTCGGGCAATCTCTCGGCACGCATCGAGGGCGGCCTGCTGATTACGCCCACCTCCCTTCCCTACGAGCTGATGGGCCCAGAGGATCTGGTGGCGATCGATTGGCAGGGTCAACCCCTGGCCAGCGCCGCCATGGCCGGGGGGCCCGGGCGGCGGCCCTCCTCTGAATGGCGCCTGCATGCAGATGTGCTGCGCCTGCGGCCGGAAATCGAGGCGGTGGTGCATTGCCACTCGATCCGGGCCACGGCCCTGGCCTGCCATGGCCGTGGCATCCCCAGCTTCCACTACATGGTGGCCGTGGCTGGCGGCGCCGACATTCGCTGCGCCGGCTATGCCACCTTCGGCACCGGGGAGCTTTCCCAGTTGGCGGTGCAGGCCCTGGAGGGCCGCCTGGCCTGCCTGCTCGGCCACCACGGCCAGGTGGCCCTGGGCACCAGTGCAGAGCAGGCGCTGCGGCTGGCCATTGAGGTGGAAACCCTGGCGGCCATGTATTTAGAAGCCAGTCGGCTGGGGGAACCGCCGCTGCTCAGCCAGGAGGAGATGCAGCGGGTGCAGCAGCAGATGGGCAAGCTGCTGTATGGCTGCGGCCCAGCCACAGCCCCAGGCTGACCCACAAAATCACCAGAGCCAGGCAAAACAGCGTCCAGGCCGGCAAACCCCAGCCATCGATCGCCAGCGGTGCGGCAACGGTAACGATGCCGCCGGCGATGAAGGGCTGCAGCAGCAACTGTTTGATCGAGAAGGGGGTGAGGGCATCGCCCTGGTCTTGGGGATCCACCATGTTCAGCAGCAGCAGGCCACTGGCCGCCACGCCGGTGGCCTGGCCGAACTCCACCAGGCCCCGCTCAAACCAATTTGGCGGCAGCAGGCGCGGCCCCAGCAGCAGCACCACCGCCACATTCCATACCAAACCCGCCACCGCCAGCACCGTGAGCGCCAGCCACTGTTCAGCCAGCAGCGACAGATCCAGGCAGGCGGTGGCGGCGGTAATTAAGAGGTCTGCCGCCAGGGTGCCGAGCCGGCCCTGCACCCTCGCCGCGGCCCAGTGGCCCTTGCCGCCGCGCTCCAGCAGCAACCGCACCAGCAGCGAACCCAGCAGGGCCAGGGGAAACACCGGCAGGCCATCGATCACCAGCGCGAAACCGCCCCCCCACCTACCCGCCAGCTCCTGCAGACCCCGCAGCATCAAAGTGCCCAACAACACCGCGGCCCCGGCGAGGGCCAGGTTGACCAGCCAAACCGCCGGGCCGTTATCGCCTTGGCCAGGAGAGGAACTTGAGGCGCCACCCTGGGAGGCCGTTGAGGATGCACCCGGGAATGCACTTTTGGAAGAATTTGATAATGCATCTGGAGATGCATTTTGGGCGGCATTCCCAGAAGCACCCCCGGATGAATTTGAGATTGGATTTGGAGAGATACTCGGCGCTGCGGCTGGCGCCGACTGGGCGATCGGCAGCGAACTGGCCAGCAGCCAGCGGCGACTGCGCCCCAACAGCACCACCAGGGCCCCCACCAGGGTGGCGCTGAGCAAACCCACGGTGGCCATCGCCAGCCCCAGCGCCTCGCCACTGGCCAAGCCCAGCCGGGCGTAGCTGGGGCCCATGGCCGCGGCCGACCCATGACCGCCCTCGTAGGCCACCTCAATCAAAGCGGCCATCACCGGTGGGGCGCCGATCAGCGGTTGCAGCACCAGCAACACCGCCAACCCTCCCACCATGAACTGGCCAAAGGCCAGGGTGAGGGCCAGCAGCAGCTGGGCGGTAACCGGCCGCCAGATGCTGCCAATCCGGGGCAGGGGTTTGCTCAACATCAAGGTGGCGAACACCAGGGTGAGCAGCGCCAGCGGCAGGTTGTTCCACCGCTCGATCACCGCCGGTGGCAGCAGCGGCAAGGGGCCGCTCGGCGCCAACAGCAGGCCGAGGCCGCCGGCCAGCAGGGCCTCGGGCACCCCCCAGCGCTGCAAGCCAATGGCGGCACCGATGGCGGTGCCAATCAGCAGCAACACCGCCAGCAGCCCCAGGGCCAGGGGCCATTGCTGCCAATCGGCTCCCAGTTGCTGCGGCAAAGCCACTAGTTGCTCTAACCAAGAAAAAATCACAACCCGAAGTGGCGGGAGAAAAATGCCTCCGTTGCCTCCAACACCAAACTCTGCACCTCACCGCTGCGGAAGCCATGGCCCTCGCCGGCAAAGCGATGCACCATCACCTCAATGCCGTTGGCCGCCAGGGCCGCCGCCATCTGATCGGTTTGGGCCGGCGGCACCACCCGATCCTCCAGTCCCTGAAAGAAGATCACTGGACAGCGGATGCGCTGGGCATGCAGCAGCGGTGAACGGGCGGCGTAGCTATCGCTAGCTGCCGGCCAGGGCCCCACCAGAGCATCGAGATAGTGGGCCTCAAAGCGGTGGGTATCGCGGGCCAGGGCGCTGAGGTCAGCCACGCCGTAGCGGCTGGCTCCAGCCCGGAAGCGATCGGTGAAACAGAGGGCCGCCAGGGCGGTGTAGCCCCCGGCGCTGCCGCCCTCGATGGCGATGCGCTCCGGGGAAGCGCAGCCGGCCCGCACCAGGGCCTCGGCGGCGGCGGCGCAGTCGGCCACATCGCCAACACCCCATTGGCCATCGAGCCGCTCGCGGTAGGCCCGACCAAACCCCGTGGAACCGCCGTAGTTCACGTCCACCACGCCCCAGCCCCTGCAGGTCCAGTACTGGATGGCCAGGCTCAAACCGCGTCGCGCCATGCCGGTGGGTCCGCTGTGACCCTTCACCAACAGGGGCGCCTGGGGATGGGCGCCGCCCAGGGGCGGATAGAACCAGGCGTGGGTGCGCTGGCCGCCATGGCCGGCAAACCAGAGCGGTTCACCCACCGAGATCGCCTCGGGCGGCAGCGGGCAGGGGGCTGCGGGGGTATGGCGCCACTGGCCAGTACGGAGGTTTAGATCCAGCAAACCCTGGGGGCTGGTGGGATTGCTGGCCACTGCCACCAGGCGGCCATCGGCCGCGCTCAGTTCGGCCAGATCGTCGTAGGGAATTGCCAATGGCCACCACTGACCCGCCTCAATCCGCCCCAGCTCCCAGGCGCCATCGCGGCAGGCTGCGGCAATCAGATGCTCCCCGTCCCAGGCGGTGGTGCGCATGCCATACACCCACTGGGGCATGGCGAATTCGGCCGCCATCGGCAGCAGGGGGGTCCAGACGCCGGTGGCGGTGTCGAGCTGCTGCAGGTTCCACCAGCCCGAGGCGTCGCTGGCCACCACCAGGGATAGGGGACCGATCCAGAGGGGCTGAAATACCGAGCAGGCGGCCCCCTCCCCCGGCAGGGAGCCAGCCACCAGCCGGGGCCGCAGCAGCTCCCCCGCCGGGCCGAGCTCGGCCAACCAGAGGCTGCTGCGCTGCCAAGGCATACAGGGCTGCTGCCACTCAATCCAGGCCAGCTGAGCGGCGTCGGGGCTGAGCACCGCATAGCCACAGAAATCAGCGGGCCGATGCAGCGGTTCTGGCGGGCCGCCCGCCAGGGGCACGGCCACCAGCTGGTCGCGGCCCTCGCTCTCCAGCACGCCGATCCAGCGCTGGCGAGCCCGATCAATAAGGCCATCGGCAAAGGCCCAGGCGCCTGTCTGGTCGGGCAGGGGCGTCAGCCGGCGGGGCTCGCCGGTGGGCTTGCCACTGGTGGGATCGAGCTCCAGGTGCCAAAGGCAGCGATCGCCGTCGTGCACCCACACCAGGTCGGGGCCGGCCACCGCATAGCTGCCGCCGCCGTATTCGTGCACGCGAGTGCGCAGGTTCCAGGCGCCGGGGCTGAGTTCGATCGCCGTCTGGGGCGCCCCCACCGCCCCGGGCGGTCCCGTCTCTGGTGGTCCCGTCTCGGCCATCAGCAGGGTGGTGCGGCCCCGCTCCCGAGGGCGCTGCTCCAGCCAAAACAGCCGGCCGCCATCAAGCTTCGGCTCCTTGACACTGGCGTTGCGACCCACCACCTGCTGGGCGGTGAGCCTCACGGGCTGTCGATCCTCCACTCCAGCTCTCCCAGGCTCCAGCCCTACACTTTTAACAACATTTCCAGGTGAGACCTTGACGCGCAGCTTTGCTCAGATGGCCCGCAGCGCCGAGCAGAAGAGCCGCAGCGTGCAGGTGCCTAAAGGGGTGATCGATAATCCTCCTCTCACCATCGCCACCCTGGGCAGCCAGGTGCTGCGCCAGCCCGCTCGGCGCATCAGCAAGGTGGATGAAGCGGTGCGGGACCTGGCCCGCGACATGTTGCGCAGCATGTATGCCGCCAGCGGCATCGGCCTGGCGGCACCCCAGGTGGGAGTGCATAAGCAATTACTGGTGATCGATCTGGATCCGGAGAACGCCGCCGCACCGCCGATGGTGCTGATCAATCCGGAGATCACCAGCTTCGGGGCGGGCCTTGACACCTACGAGGAGGGCTGCCTCAGCATCCCGGGGGTGTATCTCGATGTGGTGCGTCCCTCCGTGGTGGAGGTGAGCTATCGCGATGAGATGGGTCGGCCCCAGAAGCTGCGCGCCGACAACCTGTTAGCCCGCTGCATCCAACACGAACTGGACCACCTCAATGGGGTGCTGTTCGTGGACCGGGTCACCGATGAGCTGAGCCTCAATGAAGGTCTGGAACAAAAGGGTTTCAAGCGCGCCGACGTCAACTCGATTCGCTGATCTGCCCGGCAGCGAGAGATTGCCCCAAAGCGATTGCCAGCAAGCTGTGGCCAGTAAACGGTGGCCAGCAAACTGTGGCCAGCAAGCCATGGCCCACAGGCTCGAATTAGCCAAACAAGACGGCCGGCTGCCTAGCCCGGTCGTCTATTCCGGCTGCCGAGCTCTTAGTTTTCAGCTTGCTCTGGTGCCCTGTTGCGATGCCAATGAAACCCCTGGCGGGGCTGTTCCTCGCCCTGGCCTGCGTACTCGGCATCGCCGCCACGGGCTCCGTGTTTGAACTGGCCTATGGCGAACCAGACCTGGGCTCAACAGCCACCGGCTGGATCTTGGCTGGCAGCCTGCCGGGCACCGTGCTGGCCCTGGTGATTGCGATCCGGATCAACAAACCGGCCTAATCGGCCGCTGGCGCGGCCAGGGGCGGTGCATACGATTGCCCAACCCTTGTCTCCAGCCCCGTGTCGCCACTGTCGCCACTGATTGGTCGGCGCCAACTCCGGCACCTTGCCCTGGCCGCGGCGGCCAGCCTTGCCGTAGCGCCGCTGGCCAGCTTTGCTGCCAGCCGAGCCCTGTTCCAGGCCCTGGATCTAGATCAGGGCCGCTTTGTGCTGGTGGCAGCCCCGATCGGTAACGGCAGCAAGGCCCAGCTGAACATCTACGAACAGGTCACCAACCGCCGCCCCTGCTTCTCCACCAGTGGTGCCAATCCCGCCGTGGTGAACCCTTTGCTGGGCAGCTTTGACTTCACCGGCATCTGCGGGCGCTTCATCGACGCCAACGGCTATTCGCTGCGAGTGGGGGAAACGGATCTGGCCACCAGCTACCGGCTATCGGTGCGGCGGGAGGCCGGCGACAACCTGCTGATTGCCCTGCCCACCAAGGCGGGCGCCGGGCCCGAGATGTTGGTGGCCCGCACCCAGGGCGCTGGCAACGGCTTCCTGCAGCTGGTGTTTGAACCCGGCTGGCGGCTGATGCGCCGCGGCTTTGGCGGTCGTGCTCTGGGCCACGTGTACGTCTACCGCGATCTGCTGCCCAGCGCTGGGCGCTGAGGCAGCTGGGCGCTGAGGGGGCTGGGCGCTGAGGGGGCTAGGGGCAGCGATTGCTACACTTGATAGTTCGATGAGTTGTTCCGCGCTCTTTTCATGACCCAGGTCACAGTCGGCGAAAACGAAGGCATTGAATCGGCGCTGCGCCGCTTCAAGCGTCAGGTGTCCAAGGCGGGCATCTTCGCCGACCTGAAGCGGCTGCGCCACCACGAAACCCCCACTGAGAAGTACAAGCGCAAAGCCCAGCAGCGCCGCCGCCGCCGCTGAGCTCCAACCCTGGCTGGCTCATTCTCTTTGCTTAGAGGCAAGTTCAAGGGTTAGGGCAACTCTGGAAAATAGTCATTCGTGACCAGCTGACACCTGAAACCCTTGAGCTATCAGTGCTTGATAGGGCGTAGCTCAGGTTGTTCAGAGCTTGCTTAGGGCCTGTTCAACCAGCTGGACAGCCGCTAAGTCACCTGGTCAGCGATCAGACACCTGGTCAAAGGAGCGGTAGCTAAGCGCTTCGGCAATGGCCACCATGCCGATCTCGCGGCCGCCGTCGAGATCGGTGATCGTTTGGGCCACCCGCAACAGCCGCTCGGCAGAGCGGGCCGTCAGCCGCCGCTGGCCGATGGCCGCCTCCCAAAGCTGCAGTGCCTTGGCCTCGATATTGAGCAGGCGCTTCAGTTCCTTGGCGGGCAGTTCGGCATTGGCCAGGCCACCGGGATTGCGAGCCGCCATGGTGCGACGAGCCGCTTTTACCCGGGCCGCCACCACCGCCGTGCCCTCCACTGCAACAGCGCTGCTGGCCAGGGGGCCGCAGCGCTGAAAAGGGGCACTCAACTCCGCGCCCGACAGCCGGCGCATCGCCACCTGCAGGTCGATGCGATCCAGCAACGGGCCTGAAAGTCGGCTCCAATAGCGGCGGCGCAGCCCCTCGCCGCAACTGCAGCTGGCCTCTGGTTCGCCGTACCAGCCACAGGGACAGGGATTCGTGGCGGCGACCAGGGTGATCCGGCAGGGAAAGCGGCTGCGATGCCGCGCCCGGCTGATCCACACCTCCCCCTCCTCCAGGGGCTGGCGCAGCTGGTCGAGCACCTCCCGGCGAAATTCCGCCAGCTCATCGAGGAACAGCACGCCCCGGTGGGCCAAGACCAGCTCGCCCGGGCGCGGTATGGCGCCGCCGCCGATCAGGGCCGTTGCGGTGCAGCCATGGTGGGGGCTGCGAAACGGTCGCTCGCCGATCCAAGCGGCGCCAACGGCCGGCAGCCCAGCCACCGAATGGATGCCCGTGATCTCCAGCAGCTCCTCCCGCGCCAAGGGCGGCAACAGGGCCGGCAAGCGGCGGGCCAACATCGTTTTGCCACTGCCGGGGGGACCCACCAGCAACAGGTGATGGCCACCGGCCGCGGCAATCTCCAGGGCCCGGCGGCCGTGGGCCTGGCCCCGCACATCGGCCAGATCCAGAGCGCTGCCAACTGCCACCGCAGCGGGCAGCGGCAGCGGCGCCCTTGGCCTGCTGCTGCCTCGCAGCAGCGCCAGCGCCTCCACCAGGCAGGCCGCTGGCCACACCGAAAGCTGGTCCACCAGCGCGGCCTCCGCCCCATTGGCATCGGGCACCACCAGGGCCCGGGCCCCGGCAGCCCGGGCCGCCAGCGCCACCGGCAACACCCCCCGCACCGGCCGCAGGCTGCCGTCCAGACCCAGCTCCCCCAGGCTCCACACCCCCGCGAGGGCCTGGGGGGGCAGTTGACCGCTGGCCATCAGCAGCCCCAGGGCAATCGGCAGATCAAAGCTGGGGCCCTCCTTGCGCAGATGGGCTGGGGCCAAGTTCACCACCACCCGGGTGAGCGGCATCTTCAAACCGCTGTTGCGCAGGGCGGAACGCACCCTTTCGCGCGATTCCTGCACCGCCGCATCCCCCAGCCCCACCATCTGCAGACCGGGCAGGCCTGGGGCAATATCCACCTCCACGGCCACAGGCGTGACCTCCAGCCCCAGCAAAGCCCCACTGCAGCAGGATGCCAACATTTGGAGCCAGAACCACTGCCCTAGTAGTTCCCCGCCTGTCCCGCTGCACTACATGGCCATGACTTTGACACCACAAAGTCAATGAGATTTGGGATTTTTCGCAGTGCCCTTACGCCAATACCACAGGGGACTTGCTGACTTGACATGATTGATCAAAGTGATTCGCCAGTCTCGATTCACCCACCTCAATTCACTTGCCTCAACTCACTTGCCTCGATTCACTAGCGTTAGTTCACCAGCCTTGGTTGATCAAGCTCAGTTCCTTGGTCTTGACTCACCGGTCTTGACTCACCGGCCTTGTTTGACCGGCCTTGATTGACCGGTCTTGATTCACCGGTCTTGATTCACCGGCCTTGACTGATCGGCTTTGATTGATCGGCTTTGATTGATCGGCCTCAATTTACTGGCCATGAATCACTAGCCTTGATTGATCAACCTGATTTGCTGGCCTTGTAAAGCCCCCGATTGGCAAAACTGGAGCGGGTGCCGCCAACCCATCCCCCATCGCCATAAGCCACGACCTTGGCCAATCCCCAAGACCATGAACAATCCCCATGACTGACAGCAAAAACACAGACAGCAACAACACGGACCGCAACGACACGGTCTTCGGGCGCATCCTGCGCGGTGAGCTTCCCTGTGACCAGGTGTATGCCGATGAATACTGCCTGGCCTTCCGAGATCTGACCCCCCAGGCGCCGCTACATGTGTTGGTGATTCCCCGGGAGCATCTGATCAGCCTGGGCGAGGCCGAGCAGCGCCACGGCGAGCTGCTCGGTCACCTGCTGCTGGTGGCCGCCAAAGTGGCGCGCCAGGAAGGGTTTGAGAGCTTCCGCACGGTGATCAACACGGGGGCGGAAGCCGGCCAAACGGTGTTCCACCTGCACTTGCACGTACTGGGGGGGCGGTCGCTGGGCTGGCCCCCGGGATAAGTCCGCCCAACGGCTGGGCCAAAGAGCAGCAACAATGATCCGATGCGCTTCGCTTCATGACTCTCCTCAAGGCCTTCCGCAGTCAGCTGGGCAAGCTGCAGCGCCTGGCCCAGCCCTACTTCTTGCCCCTGGAGGACACCAACGCCTGGCAGTTCCTACTGCTGATCCTGGCCATGCTGGCGGTGGTGGTGGGCACCACCTTGCTGCTGCTCACCGCTGCGGTGCAGCTATCGGGAGCGCTGGTGCCGGACTTGCGCAGCCGCTTCCTGCCTGGGGTGCCTGAACAACTGGCCGCCATCTGGGGGGGACCGATCGGAGCGGTGGTGGTGGCCCTCACCGTTGCCGCACTGGGCTGCTTTGCAGCCTTTCGCAGCAAGCTACGCCAAGGACGCTGGCTGCCCTGGCTGTTGCTGGGGGTGATCGTATTGCTGATCCTGGTGATCAACGGCATCAATGTGGGCATCAGCTTCGTCGCCCGCAACGTTGACAACACCTTGGTGGCCTACAAGGCGGATGACTTTTGGAAGACGGTGGCGATCTACGCCTTCTGCCTAGTGCTCGCTCTGCCTATCAGAGCGCTGCAAAGCTATCTAATACCCAAGCTTGGCCTGCTCTGGCGGGAGTGGCTGAGCGGTCGGCTACTAAGTCGCTACCTAACAAATCGAGCCTATTACATCCTTAATCCCAACGACGAATCCAGCGAGGAGATCGACAACCCAGACCAACGCATCTCCCAGGACGTCGGCAGCTTTACCACCACCAGCCTATCGGTTGCAGTGGAGGTATTCGCGGCGCTGCTAACCTTCTTTAGTTTCATCATCGTGCTCTGGGGCATTAGCTCTCAGCTGGCAACATGGCTGCTAGTTTATTCCGTACTTGGCACAGCAGTGGTGATATTTGCCAGCCGCAAGCTGGTGATCCTGAACTACCAGCAGCTCAAGCTTGAGGCGGATTTTCGCTACGGGCTTGTCCACATCCGCGACAACGCCGAATCGATCGCCTTTTACCGCGGCGAGCGCCAGGAATTTGGAGAGGCTGATCGACGACTGGGCGGTGCCATTCGCAACTTCGATCGCCTGATCATCTGGCAGGCGCTAATCAGCGTGATTCAACGCTCCTATGACTACTTCTCCCGCTTCCTGCCCTGGCTGGTGATAGCACCAATCTACTTTGCCAAACAGGTTGACTTTGGTGTATTTGGCCAGGCAAGTATCGCCTTCTCCCAGGTGCTGTTCTCGGTGAGTTACATCGTGAACAACATCGATCAACTGGCCTCCTTCTCCGCCTCGATCAGCCGCCTGGAGGGCTTCCAGGCCAAGGTGGATGAGATCAGCAACGCGGCCGTGCTGCTGGAAGCCGGCCATGGCAGCGCCGCCGAGGGAGCGGGCGCCATCGCTGGAGCTGGCATTTTGTTGAGCCACGTGGACCTGATGCCCCCCGGCGGCTCCCGCCTGCTGGTGCGAGATCTCAGCCTGACGGTGAATGCCGGCGAGCGCCTGTTGGTGGTGGGCCCCAGCGGTTGCGGCAAAACCTCCTTCCTGCGCACGGTGAGTGGCCTGTGGCCGCCCACCTCGGGCCATGTGGAACGCCCGGCAGAGGGAGAACTGCTATTCATTCCCCAGAAGCCCTACATGCTGCTCGGCAGCCTGCGGGAGCAGCTCTGCTACCCCCTGGCGCCGGATCGCTTCAGCGATGAGCAATTGCGCCATGTATTGGAGCAGGTGATGCTGGCGGAACTGGTACAGCGCTATCCAGACCTGGACATCAAACAGGACTGGCCGCGGCTGCTTTCCCTGGGGGAACAGCAGCGCCTTGCTTTTGCGCGGCTACTGCTGAGCTCCCCCCGCTTTGTGGTGCTCGATGAAGCCACCAGCGCCCTGGACGTGAACACCGAGCGACACCTCTACAAGCTGTTGGCCGAGCGAGAGATGGCCCTGGTGAGTGTGGGTCACCGGCCCACGCTTACCTCCTTCCATGAGTTGGTGCTGGAACTAGACGGCAACGGCGGTTGGCGACTGCTGCCCGCGGCCGGCTATGAAGTGGGCCGCACCGCCTAAAGCCATGCCAAACCCAGACTCCCAGCCTCAGCCCAATGCTGAGCCCCAGGCCAGTGCTGAGCAACAGCCCAGTGCTGAGCAACAGCCAAATGCCGAGCAACAGCCCAGTGGCCAGCCCCAGTCCAGTGGCAAAGCGGCGCCCTCGGGCCAACCGCAACCACCAAGCACCAGCGCCACCACCCATGACTCACCAGCATTTGGCTGGAGCGCCTACGCCGAGAGAATCAACGGTCGCTTCGCGATGCTGGGCTTTGTGGCCGTACTGCTGATTGAAGCCCTCAGCGGCGACAACTTCCTCCACTGGGCGGGCCTGGTGCCCTGAATTTTGTCCCCCTTGGCTTGGCGATTTGAACTTGGTGGCCTGAGCTTTAGGGCAGGGGGATCAAGTCCACCTGCCAGAGCCCGTTACGGCCCACCTGTACGGCCAATTCGCGGCCATCGGCCCGCAGGCTCAGCTGCTGCGGCACCCCCGGCGGCAGCATCTGAATCAGCTGCAGGCTGGCCATGGAGCGGCGATAGAGCAGCAGTTCGGTACGCCCCTCCAGCTGCCGCACCAGGGCCAGCCGCTCACCGCTGGCGTCTACGGCGACGCTCAGGGGCTGGGAGTCGGCGCGATTGAGGTTGGGCAGAGGCACGGGCAACTGGCGTTGCAGATCGATCAGCATCACCTGCTCGCGACCACCGCGGCCCACGATCAGGGCCAGCCATTGATCAGAGAGGGCCGGCTCCCGGCTGCTACCAAGCTGCTGCAACTGGCGGTTGAGCCCGGGCAGCGGCATCGGCATGTTGGCGCCACAGCCTGCCAGCAGCAGGCCCAAGCCAGCCAGAACGGCCGGCAAAGCCACTGGAATGTTCATCGCGGAATGTTCATAGCTGATCTGGAGCTGCCAACCATTAGAAAGCCACTCTTGTGCCGCTAAATCCCATAATCCATGCCACTAAATCCCATGACCTGGTTAATACAAATCATTCTGTAGACCCCAATCATTCTGTAGGCCCCAAGCCAACATCAGCACCCCGCAGGGGTTGCCCGGCCGGTGGATCGGCTTCCAGCAGCGAGCTGAGGTCGAACAGCTGCACCCGCTGGGCGCCGTTTTGCAGCATCTGGATTGCCAGGCGCTGGCCATTGGGGGCCAGGCTCAAGTGCAAAAGCACTGGATTGCCGGGCAAAGGCAGCTGATGCAACCTGCCGGTAACCCTGTCAACAATCACTGCCAAGCGCTGATCACCGCGCTGCACCAGGGCTGCCACATAGCGACCATTCCAGCTCAGAGCGGGGGAACTGTGGGGTTCGTGGCCCCGCAGCTGGGGTAGGGGCAGCAGCTGGCCATCCGGCAGACGCTGCAACAACAGGCTTGGGCGCCCCTGGCGCTCCCCGATCGTGGCCAGCAGTTGGCCGTTGCCACTTAGGGCCGGCTGCTGGCGATTGCCGCCGCCACCGAGTTCAGCTGCTGGGGCCTGGCGACGGCCCCACCAGCCAGACTCGCCGGCACAAGCTGCCAAAAGCAAAGGCAGCGCCAAAACGGCCAGGCTGGCGGCAAACCAGCGAGGCGGCTTGCGGCTGAGGTCTCCCCCAGGCAGAGCAGGGCCAGGCGGCAGCAGGGGGGAGATCAGTCGTCGAAACGGGAGCTGTTATCGCGAGGACGCGCCTCACTGGTAGTGGGGCGCTCGATGGAGCCGGAGCCAGAGCGAGGGGCGGGGCTGGAGCCGGGGACAGGGGGGGCTGGGCGGCTGCCTAGGGGCGAAAAATTGACATCGCTGATGGCAGCGGCCCCAGGGGCAGAGGCCGATCGGGCCGCAGCTGTGATCGGAGACCCCTGGGGCACGCCAGGGGCTGCACTGCGGGAATCGCCACCGCGAGAATCGCCATTGAGACCAGAGGCTGGCGCGGTTGCCGCGGGGCGCCGGCTGGAGCGGGGCATGGCCTCAGCCGCAGAGCTGGCACGACTACCGCCGCGGCTGTCGGCGGTGGCCTCCCGCTCCCGTCGGCGACTGCCGAAATCGGCGCCGGGGTTGCGGTTTGCGGCGCCGTAGCTGCGGGGACCGCTAGAGCGCCCAGCAATTCCCCGATCCAACCCATCGGCCGGCTGGTCTTCCCCTGGCGCACGTTCCCGCCAACCGTCGCGGTCAAAATCTTGAGGATCGCGGCGGCTGGCGGCCCGCTCGGGGATGGCAGCGCGGCTAGGGGGCCGACTGGGCCGGTAAAAATCGTCTGGCTCCTCCTCGTCAGGGCGTGAGCGGATGCGGCGGCGCAGCGGCTGGGGCTCATCGAAGCGGTCGCGGTCATCGGCCCAGCCGCCACCACCCATGCGCGGACGCAGCGGTTCCGGCCCCGGCTCCTCATCGTCGAAGTAGGAGGAACGCCGGGCCTGCTCGGTGGTCACCCCCCGCAGCCGCACGCTCTCGTAGGCGAAGAAAACGGTGGTGCCAGCCAATAGAAATTGGCCGAACTGCAGGATTGGATCGAGACGCCAGCCCTGGAAGAAGAGGATGCCGCCGCAAAGCAGGCCCACAGCGGCAAAGAAAACGTCGTAATCGCGGGCCAGCGCTGGCTTGAAGCTGCGCATGAAATAGAGCAGGGCGCCGCCGACGGCCAGCACAATGCCGACGATGCTGGCCCAATTGAGGCTGGCATTGACCATAGACGTCTCACCCGGGCGTCTCACCCGTCAGGCTGCGTAATCACCACTGTAGGCAGTGCTGGCCAGCCGTAGGCAGTGCTGGCCAGCCAAGGGCAGCAGCAACACCCAGGCTGCCAGGAGAAGCATGGTGAGGACTTAGGTCAGCTCAGGGCAAGACCAGTTCAAAGCAAGACCAGTTCAGAGCAAGACCATGGGGCTGGGGGCCAGCGCCAGTGGCGGCAGGCCCCGGCGACTCACGAGCGGCGATCGACCCGGTCGTTCTGGCTGATCAGGATCAGGGCCAGGGTGATCGGTACCACCACGATCACGGCGCCCCAGGCGAGGCTGCTCAGGAAGTTGGAGAGGGAAGGGGTCATCGTGCTCGCGTCTCGAACTGGAGGCGGAGCTTTGATCCTAGGCAGTCGCCGTCGCTGCCTAGGCTCAAGGCGCCCCTGCTTAGAGCTTTGTGACGGGCCTGTTAAGCGGAAGCGCCCTGGGGATCGCCCATTTGGCCCTCAGCGCGCTGCTGTCGGTGTGGACACTGCTGTTTCTGTTTCGCATCGTGCTCACCTGGTATCCCCAAGTGGATCTGACCAGCGGCCCGATGCGTCTGATCGGCGCACCGACCGAACCCCTGCTGGCCCCCACCCGTCGACTGATCCAGCCGATCGGCGGCGTCGACGTCACCCCGGTGGTTTGGGTGGGCCTGATCAGCCTGGGGCGAGAAATTTTGGTGGGCCAGCAGGGCCTGCTCAGCCAGCTCTTGCAACACAGCCAGCTGTTGCAGCACAGCTAGTTGCTAGAAAACAGCCGGTTGTCGCAAAACAGCTAGCTGCTACAAAACAGCTAGTTGCTACAAAACAGCCATCTGGCCCAAGCCAGCCACTTAGCCCTACTGACCTAGGCAGCGTTCCGGCGCAATTGGCGCAGTTGGTGCGCCTGGTTACACAAAACAAAACCCTCCTTTATGATCAAGATCACTCCGCGAAGTGCCACCTTAACTCCTGGGAATGAGCGGAGTAGCTTGCTAGGCCAAGCGATTTGGCACAACCTTCCCTGAGCCAATGAGGCCTTAAATAAAGCTCAATTAAAAGCAATTCACTTGCCAGGGGGTGGCAGCATGTCCTGCTCAACAAATTTAGTGTGGACATCGCCGGCCAGGAACTCGGGGCGATCGAGCAATTGCAGGTGAAACTCGATGGTGGTGGGTATACCGGTAACGGCGCATTCCGACAGGGCACGCCGCAGACGCCTGAGGGCGTGGTCTCGGTCAATACCCCAAACAATCACCTTGCCAATCAAGGAGTCGTAGAAGGGGGGGATTTCATAGCCCGTATACACATGGCTATCGATGCGCACCCCAGGCCCCCCTGGAGGCAGCCAGCCGGTGATGCGGCCCGGCGCCGGCCGGAAATTTTGACGGGGGTCTTCCGCGTTGATGCGCACCTCGATCGCATGGCCCTGGAGCCGAATTTGATCCTGGGTAACCGAGATCGGCAAACCGCCAGCGATGCGCAGTTGCTCGGCAATCAAGTCGATACCTGTCACCATCTCAGTGACCGGGTGCTCCACCTGAATGCGGGTGTTCATCTCCATGAAATAAAACCTGCCGGATCGATCCACCAGGAACTCCACCGTGCCGGCGCCCTCGTAGTTGATCGTGCGCGCCGCCGCCACGGCCGCATCGCCCATCTGGCGGCGTAGCTCGGCATTGATGGCCACGCTGGGGGCTTCCTCCAGCAGCTTTTGGTGGCGCCGCTGAATCGAGCAGTCGCGCTCCCCCAGGTGCACCACGTTGCCGTGGCGATCGGCCAGCACCTGCACCTCCACGTGCCGGGGCCGATCGATGAATTTCTCCATGTAGAGGCCAGGGTTGCCAAAGGCTGCCTCCGCTTCCCCCTGGGCGGCCTTGAACAGGCTTTCCAGCTGGTCTGGGCCGGGCACCAGGCGCATGCCGCGACCGCCCCCGCCGGCGGTGGCCTTGATCATCACCGGGTAGCCCATCGCTTCCGCCAGTTCGGCCGCCTGCCGCACGTGCGCCAGCAGGCCTTCGCTGCCCGGGATGGTGGGCACCCCCACCCGCTGCATGGTGGCCTTGGCGGTGGACTTGTCCCCCATCGAGCGGATCGCCTCGGGGGATGGGCCCACAAAGGTGATGCCGTGATCGCCGCACATTTCAGCGAAGCGGTCGTTCTCAGCCAGGAAGCCGTAGCCCGGATGGATGGCGTCAGCGCCACGGGAGGTGGCTGCCGCCAGAATGTTGGGAATATTTAAGTAACTCTTGCTGCTGGGGGCCTCCCCCACGCACACCGACTCATCAGCCAGCTGCACGTGCAGGGCATTGCGGTCCACGGCGCTGTACACCGCCACGGTGGGGATGCCGAGCTCCCTGCAACTGCGCAGGATCCTCAGCGCGATCTCGCCGCGGTTGGCGATCAGGAGCTTGCGGATTGGCATCGCCGGACTTTATCAGCGCTCATCCGACCAACCCCGCCCCCAGGCGATTCGCTACAGTGCCCAACGAAGGCGAACAGCCTTCGCATCACATGCGGATGTGGTGGAATTGGTAGACACGCACGTTTGAGGGGCGTGTGGCTTCGGCCTTGCGAGTTCAAGTCTCGCCATCCGCACTGTCTTGCCTAGCAAGACAAGTATTTATTGTTGTTCTAGCAAAGCCAGCAACTTCGCTTCGCTTTAGCAAGACTATTAACTTTGGCAATATTATCAATTTTGTTAATATCGTCAATGCTGCCTTGCTTTAGTAGGTAAGACTTTTTGATTTTTGATTCAGCTAGTTAGTTGGTTAATGGTGCCCCCTGGCCAAAGCAAGTGATTTTTTGTTTTGCTTTGGCAAGCCTAGGCAATTATGACTCGCTGAAAAAGTGAGAATGCCTGCGGCACAAAGGTTTTGAGCTTGCGCAAGGCCTTTAGAGCTCGTGCAGGGCGGTTGTGGTGACCCCATTTTTCCACTTCAGAAGCATTCAACTCTGCATTTCCCAGCGCTGGCGTGACACACATGCCACATCAATTGGGTATCCACTGATCACGGCACGCCATTGATGCTGCCTGATCGTGCAGGCACTTTCTCAGTGAGCCCCATAGGGCCCTTGCAGTAGCGATCAAGCCTTCTGGCTTGCGGCCAAGCC
>JBIKVR010000078.1:0-13014 GCA_044356735.1 Prochlorococcaceae cyanobacterium | reverse complement strand
CAAAATCCTGAAAAGCTTCGCCTTGCTGCTGTACACCCTCTCGCGCCACAAAGAAGCCACGCTTCTCTACCTCCGCGCCGTTTAAGTGCTGGAAAGATTCTCGGTTCAGAATATCCAACCACAGCCTATTCAAGCTGCAATCTCCAACGCTGCATCGGTGCAACCAAAAGCTATACAGCGGTATAGCAAATAGCGCCTGAATGCTTTCTGCCACCCTCGGCATTATTTCCTGGCATATATCATCAATAAGTGGCATGGTAGTGAATGTCGGATGGGCATAGAAGATGGAAAGAAGCAGTGGTGGCTTGGAGGCCTGCTAGCTCCATTTTTCTCACTATCTCAACAACTTCTCGAATCTCGCCGGATTGGCAGTGGTCTAGCATAAGTTGTGTTTAATGCTCCGGTGCCCGAGATAGTCCTCAATGAACCGAGTGTCTGCTTCCTGATCATCGAGTCGAGGTAATGCCCAAGCCAAGCCATAACATTGTATCTGGGATTGTATGGCCGAGACCGGTATATCAGCCAGACCTTGATGGTGCGGATCCTATCCCCACTCACAGATGCCTTGTGGAGAGTCCCTCCATGAGCTGTACCCTGAGTTTGTGGCTGGCACATACGGATCAGCCGGCCTCGATCCCCGAGAGGCCAATTCGTCGAATGCATCAGGCTGCTCATTGAGCTGGTCTTCCACCATGATCCTATCGACTAGATGCGCCCCTCCCAAGCTATGAGTACTGTTATTTTATAACTTTTGGAACATTCTGGGCATGCTGCGCATTATAGCGCCACCTCTGCAAAAGGTCAGGATTGGCAACAACTTCTTCAAGCAGAGCTTGATAATCAGCTAAAAACTGACTAATAGTCTCTTTTTTGAATAATTGCGATTGATATTTAAGCTGGATCACATAACGAATATTTGGTTTAGAATCATCTCCAAGTAGAAATCTTTTTGCCCGAATTACAAAAGATAGATCAAAAAAATTAACCACCAGCGATGAAGCGTAACCCGATTCTTCATGGACGTGTCGTTCTGATTTTAGCTCATAGAGTTCAAAAGACTGTTCCCAGGTGATCATATTAATCTGAATCCGAGAAAGAGGATCAGAAAGAAAGTCTCGATGGGGATGGGCTTCGCAAGCTAACTGTTCTAATGGTACATACTGATACTTATAGGCATCTGAGGTTATGCGACGCACTTTTTGTAACAACTCTCGAAAGGATATTGGTTGTTCTCCTAATTCAATCTGCAATAATAAGTAATTAGTAAAATTTCCAACTACGTTATTAAAGTTGGCAGTTGGTCGAACCGTATTTGGCGTAAAAACTGCTAAGTTTTGATTGCCACTATAGCGATTTAATAGTAAATAAAAGACACTAAGATAACCCATGAATAAGGTAGCATGTTCTTTTTGGGTCAACTGTTTCAATCCGTTACTTAATGGTAGAGGCAAAGTTTGACGAATCTGATCGGTTTTGAAGGTACGAATTATTGGAGTCGGATAATCTTGAGGGAGAACCGGGGTGTCGGTAATGCTCGCCATACGTGGCAACCAATAAGCGCGATGTTGCTCTAATAATGTAGCTGGAAGATGATGTTGCCAATACGAATAATCAATATATTGACATGATAAAGGGGGAAGGGATGGTTCTTCGCCCAACACAAAATTGCGGTACAAAATACTCAATTCATTCAATAGTAAGCGTTTGGCTTGGCCATCCACCATAATATGATGAAAGACGATTAACAGAAGATGTTCATCGGGCGCAACATTTAGTAAAGAAAACTTTACTGGTGGTTCTTTGGCAAGATCAAAGCAGTGATAGAGAAATCTATCGATATAAGCTCTGATTTCCTGTTGATCTGAAAACTGCTCAACTAGGACATCAATGGAGGTCTTTTGTTCGACAAGTTGAACCAACTTATCATCTTTCCACAAAAGTCTGGTGCGAAGTGCAGCATGACGTTGGACTAAGTGAGCGAAACTCTGCTTTAGTGCATTTAAGTTGAGTCGTCCTGTCAACCGATGAACAGACGGCAAATGATAAGGTATTGCAGCCAAACCCGATTCCAGCCATTTGATCAATCTTTTTTGAGCATAAGATGCAGGGACATAAGCTTCTGAAGTTGTTTCATGGTTGTTTGAATGGGTATCAATATTGCTTTGTAATCCATCAATATGAGTCGCTAAATCCTCAATGGTGGGATAATCAAACAGAATTGTCGGTAATAGATGAGTATCAGATGATTCTGCCAGCTTAACGACAATATAATTCGCCATGAGAGAGTCTCCGCCCAATTCAAAAAAATTATCTGTAAGTCCAACTTTTTCTCGCACTACCTCTTCCCATAAGCTGACTAATAAGGATTCCGTTTCTGTTCTTGGTGGTATATATTCTCGCTGAGAAAAGTCTGGTTTGGGTAGGGAGTTACGGTCTATTTTTCCGTTTACAGTCAATGGGAAAGCTTCTAGCCGAATAAATATATTTATTCTTATTTTGTTGACCAAGTATTCATTGACATAGGTTTGCAATAGTGATAAATCTAGCCCCTCTTGGCCTACAACATAAGCGACTAAATACTGTTTTTCTCCCTCTTCAATCAACTTTACCGCCACTTCCTTAACGAATGAGTATTCTGATAAAATCCCTTCAAGCTCATCTAATTCAACGCGAAACCCGCGCACATTGACTTGATTATCTCGTCTTCCTATGATCTCCACATCTCCATTGGGTAAATATTGGCCAATATCACCTGTTTTGTAGATGCGATCGTCTGGATCTTCTGTGTAAAGATTGGTAATAAAACGCTGTTGAGTTAAAGCGGGATTATTTAAGTAACCTTTGCAAAGATAAGGAGTGCGGACGGCTATTTCTCCTTTTTCGCCGAGTTTAACCAATTGGTTGTTTTCATCTATTAATAGAATTTGGACATCATCTATACCTTTTCCAATGGGTGCAAACGCAGATGGCCTTGTCTGACGTAACAAAGTATGATAGCACATCGCTTGAGGCGTCTCTGTTGTTCCATAGAAATTGACACAATTTAAGTCAACTGTCAACTTATTCAATTGAGTAACCAACGAATTGGGCAATTTGTCTCCACCGAAAAAGAGATGGCGCAAATCAGGTAGAGGCTGGTTGGTTATAGTGAGCAGTTGCCCTGTAGGGGGAGTAAGATGGGCAACGGATATTTTATTGACTCGCATCCATTCTCCTAAATTTAAACCAACTGAAGATCCAGCTAATGGGTTTGGCATATACAAGGTCGCCCCTAATGATAATGGGGTAAAAACATCACGCAACAACATATCATGGGCAATACTTGCTAGATTACTGAAACGATCCTCTTTGTTCAATCCAAATGTGCGAATTTGCCACTCAATGAAATGGGTGACGGGGCCATGAGTCCCCAAAACGCCATTGGGGAAGCCTGTAGAGCCGGATGTAAAAACAATATAAGCTAATTGCTCAGGCGTTATAAGACGGTGTGGGTTAGTTGTTGAATACTTGTTTAGAATTGCCTCGATCTGGTAAACCTGTTGTGGTAAATGAAGTTGTACACTGGGCGCAATCTCCTGTAAAATCTCTGGTAATTCCCCAGCAATTTCTAAACATATTAATGCCTTTGGTTTTGCTAATTGACAATATTTTGATAACTGCGTTACGGGGTAAAGTCTATTTAAAACCATAAAAGAAGCACCCGCTTTGAGGATTCCCAGTAAAGCAACTACTAAAAATGGCGACAGCGATGCATAAATGGCGACTAATTCTCCCTCTAGCTGGTGCTCTAGAAGATAATGCGAAACACGATTGCTTAATTCGTTTAATTGTTGGTAGTTGAAGGTGATGTCTTGACCAACAATGGCTAATTCTCCTGGTACCCTTTTCGCTTGTTGCTCAAAAGACTCATGTATCGCACCAAACCACCGAAAAGGCAGATTTTGTGTGGGATTTGGTAAAAAACCTGGTCTTTGTGCTGCGTCATCCTGGTTTTTGGATCTCGAAACAACGGTTTTTTGATGAGAAAAGTAGTGGTTTTTCTCAGAATTGACCTGTGAGATTTGATATTGAACCAGCATTTCGTGGTTAATCTCAACTCCAATGCCTGTACCCGTTGGCACAGCTACGGTTGAATCTTGTTTATTTCGCGCAATAGATATATCTTGAAGCCATGATTCACCGAAACTATAGTCATTAATATCGTTTGCCAGGGTAAAATTAGCTTTTGCCGCTAAATGTAGATTCACAATCCGCCCAATTGGTGTCTCATGCATACTTCCACACCACATTTTCCAACCCGCCACCTGCATCATGTCGTGAATTTGCAGTGCATGACGAAGTCCTCTGACTCGGCCAATCTTCATATTAACAACGCGCCCGGACTGTAAGGCAATCGCTTGCTGTGCTTGTTCGACAGAGTAAAGGCTTTCACCTAAGCAAATTGGGGTATCGATAACTTGCTGTAGTTTGGCGTGATTAAAAAAATCGTCATGGGCTAATGGCTGTTCGATCATCAGCAAGTTAAAAGAGTCTAAGTTTTGAAATAATGGGGTGTCTACCAGGGTGTAAACACTATTGGCATCAACCATTAATTGAATATCTGGATAAACTTCTCGAATGGCTCGCACGGGTTCGATATCCCATCCTGGCTGAATTCTGATTTTTATTCGTTTATAGCCATTCTGCAGTTCCGTGGTAACTCGATCTAATAACTCTGGTATATCTTTGTAGTTGCCAATACTGGATCCAATCTCGACTTTAGTTTTTGTGCCACCGATGAGCTGAGAAAGGGAGATATCCTGTGATTTAGCAAGTAAATCCCACAAAGCATTTTCCAAGGCCGCTTTAGCCAGTAAATGTCCGCGAATAGAGCTAAAGTCTGGCAAATTATCGATTTTATTTAGATCGCATTGCATCGCCATGGGAATTAAAAAATTCTCCATGATATGCATTGTGGTTTTTACCGTTTCATAAGAGTATGAGGAATGTTCAGCGACGGCGCATTCACCCCAGCCGACTAAGCCTTGACTATGTACAGAGATTAAAATACAACTAATGTGAGTCTTTTCGCCATTTCTGGTTTGAAATAAAACGGGCAACTTTTGCTTGATTTGGTAGAGTCGGGTTTGTTCAATTCTCATAGCTTTCTCAGGTTTGTGGCCGATATAGAAAAGTCTTTGAACTACCTTGAAAAAGAGATTTTTGCCAAGATAGCAAATCTAAGATCTCTTCAAAAATCGAAACACAATGAATTATGGCCGTCATCTTAACTCGTATCCCCCCATGCCTGGCTGGCGTCCCCTGAAGTGGAGTAATTCCCCCGCCCCCCCGGCGTAGCCGGGGTGGGGGGCGCATCTCAGGCGACTGGCTCCGGCTGGTATTGCAAGAGATCGGCAGGTCCGTTTCCTTGGTTCGAGTACCACCTCAACCAGACGAACCATGCCCAAAACCCATTGTGCCGCACCTGAGTTTGCGTCGCTACTGGATGGCAGCTACCAGCCAGCTCGGGGAATATGAATCGGCACCGCCTGAACCGGGGAGGCAACCGCCAGGCCAATGCGGTTCCGCTGGGATGAGCAGACCCAGGCCTAGGCAGCAGGGCGCAGTGAGGAAGGCCTTTCAAAACCCGCAATCCTGCGCTGCTTCAAGCCGCAGGCTTCTCCGTAGGAATAACGGTTCATTACTTGCCCTGGCGATCCTCTGAACCAACGATGGATCGACCCCAGCAAGCTTCAGGAGTCGCTCTGCCAGGGCTCGAGGACCCGCAGATCGAGGGCCTCAATCACCGCTGCGGTGATCGCCGCGACCTCGGCCGCCGTGAGACGGCCCAGGGGGCCCTGCAAATGATCGGCATGGACGCTGGTGGGCAGCCAGGTCATCACGTAACTGGTTTGGCGCAGCCCGTTCGCCGCCGATGGTGCCAGGGGATGGGCCAGAGGATTGCTGGCAAGTTGGGCCTCGGTGCTGAGCGGAAGCACCACCCAGCGGCGGCCATGGCGGGTGGCGGCATCGGGGTCGATCACCACAACAGGACGGGCCTTGCTGCCGCCAAAGCTGCGGTTGCGTGCCAGAGGTAGAGCCTTCCCCGTTCAGCCATCTGCGACGGCGGGCCAGCCATTCCGAGAGGGCCTGGCTCACCAGGGCCGAACGGTTGGATCCCTGGGCATCCAGCTGGGCCAGGAGCTCCTCCTCCAGCGAGATGCTGATCGAACGGTTCGCCACGGTGTTAACAGGATTCCTATTAGTTATTTAGTGCTGCCGATCCAGCCCTGGCGCAGGCCAACTTTGCGCAGGCCGTAATCCAGCCGCTTCAGCCAGGGCAGCAGCGCCCCCTTGCCGGTTTGCTCCGCCGCAGGGTGGAGAAGCAACAGATCCAGGCTTTGCGGAACTGCCGCAGAGGCTGCGCGAGCTGGCCGCGACTGCGCACGGCCGGCCTGCGGGTGTGGTTCGACGAGTGGAACATCAGGCCTGGCGACCACATCCCCTTCATCTTCATCTTCCCAAACGCGCCAAAGCACCAGTCGGGTGAAGAGCCCAAGCCAGAACTGCGCAAGGAGGCGTCTAAGTGGCGAATTCGGTTTGCCTTGGTGGGGCGAATTGGATCTCCTGATTGGGTGGCCAAAGTTGCATTTACAGGCCTCGCCGCTTTCTGAATCTTTCCCTTATCTGAACCTCGCCGCCCAGCCAGAGTTGCGGTTGATACATGGCGGCCACCGATCGTTTCGCGACAACGCTTGCACGGCCCAGCTGAAAAAATTAACCTGCACCCAATTCCTCTCGCCAGCTCACTGCGATGCTGCCTGGTGGTCTGCAAGAGCGGCACGCCCGCCTGCTGCGCTGGTTGTTGATCAGTGGCTGGCTGGCGCTGATCGTCTCGTTGCTGATCCCCGCCAGTCCGCTGCCGGGCAATCGCATCTTCTGGGGCACGGTGGTGCCCTCGGGCCTGTTGCTGATCGCCGCCATCAGCCATGAACTCTGGCGGCGCCTCTGCCCCCTGGCCTTCGCCTCCCAGCTGGCCCACGCCCTGGGGCTGCAGCGCAGCCGGCCTGGCAAGGGCAGCCGCCCCGAACTGGTGCTGATCAAGCCCGACTCCTGGCTGGGCCGCCACCATGTGCAACTGCAGTGGAGCCTGCTGATCGCCGGTCTCTGCCTGCGCCTGCTGGGGGGCAACAGCGATCCGATCTGGCTGGCCGTCTGGCTGGTGGTCACCCTGCTGGCGGCGGTGGTCGTGGGCTGGGCTTACGGCGGCAAGAGCTGGTGCCAGTACTTCTGTCCGATGGGGCCAGTACAGACCGTGCTCACCGGTGTGCGCGGCCCCCTGGGCAGCCCCGCCCACGTGGGCGCCCCATCGAAGATCACCCAATCGATGTGCCGCACCATCACGGCGGAGGGCCAGGAGCGCAGCGCCTGCGTGGCCTGCCAGTCGCCCTGCCTCGACATCGACGCGGAGCGCCAGTTCTGGCAGAACCTGGAACGCAAGCGGGGTCTGGCCTGGGCCTGGTATTCCTACCCAGGCCTCGTGCTGGCCTTCTTCACCCTGATGGAGTGGAGCGGCCATGGCGCCACCCAGCTCGTCCATCCCCTCGGCTACATCCGCTCCGGCCAGTGGGCCCTGGATCGGGAGTTGGTGAGTCGCGCCTGGCAGCCCCTGCCCCACTTCACTCCGCTGCCGCGGCTGCTGGTGATACCCATCGCCATCACCGCCGCTGCCTGGCTGTCGGTGATCTTTTGGCGTGGGGTGGAGGGGCTGCTGCGGCGCCGCGGCAACCGTGAGGGGCTGCCGGCCGCCGGGGAGCGGGCGGTGCTGCGCACCCGCCTGCTGGCCTGGTTCGTGGCGGTCAACACCTTCTTCTGGTTCGTCGATCCGCTGCAGGGGTTTCTCGGGTCCAACAGCGGCCAGGTGGTGCGCTCTCTGGTGCTGCTGCTCACCTCCATGGGGCTGTACCGCGCCTGGGGCCGCGATTCAGCCACCTACCGGCGCGAGAGCACCAGCGACAGCTTGCGCCGCCAGCTGCGCGACCTGCCTGGTCTGGAGCCAGCCCTTGATGGCCGCAGCATCAACGCCCTCTCCCCCCATGAGGTGTTCACCCTGGTGAAGGCCATGCCGGCGGTAGGCGTACTCCAGGCACGGCGGGTGTACAGCGAGGTGCTGCTGGACATGCTGCGCAGTGGCCGGCTAGATCAGGCCCAGAGCCTGCTCGACCTGCAGGAGCTGCGCCAAAGCCTGCAGCTCGACGACGAAAACCACCACGCGGTGATCGACCTGCTGGCCAAGGAGCATCCCGAGCTGCTGGGCAGGAACCGCTTCGAACGCCAGGGCGACGACCTGCGTCGGGAGTTGGCTCTGACCAATCTCCAGGACTTCCTGCTGCGCCATGGCTTCACCATGTTCGACGCAGCGGCGCTCAACCCGAGGCAGCTTCAGGAATTGGAGCGACTGCGGCTCGCCACCGGGCTTCCAGAACCTGCCTGGGAGTCGGTGCTGCGGCAGTTCGGGCCCCAGGGGGAGCTGGAGCGGCAGCAGCTGGAGCCACTGCGGGCCGTCTGGCTGGAGGAGGCCGGCCTGCTGGCCTGGCTCGACGGCCAGCTATCAGAGGATGGCCTGCTGCGGCCGCTGCAGCGGGGGCTAACCCGGCGGGTGGGCGAACTGCAACGGCAGCTGGCCCCCCGCCTGGCCGCCGCCGGCCTCGACCCCCTGCCGCCAGCGGTGGCGCCGGCTGGCGACCTGCGCCGCGTCTTCGATCTGCTCTGGCGCGATCCCGATCCCGACACGGCGGCCTGGGTGCTGATGCTCGAACGCCAGCGCCATCCCGAGGCCGTTGCCCGGCGCCTGCAGGATCCCCGCCCCGGCCTGGCCAGCTCCCCCTTCCTGCAGTGCCAGTTGCGCGGCGATGCCACGGTGGATGAGGCGTTGCTGGCTGCGTTCACGGGCTGGTCGATGTTCGCCGATGTGCTGCCCGCCGGGCTGCTCTGGCTGGCCCAGCGGGGCATGGTGCGGCAGTTGCCCGCCGGCGAACCGGTGATGGAGAAGGGCTCCCTCAGCGACCATCTGGCCCTGGTGCTTGGCGGCGAGGTGCAGGTGCTGGTGGGCAGCGACGAAACGGTGCTGCTCGGGCCCGGCCAGGCCATCGGTGAGATTGGCGTGCTCACCGGCCGGCCCCGCACCGCCAGCGTGCGGGCTGGTGCGGACGGTTGCCGCCTGCTTCTGCTGCCCTGCGCCATCTTCGAGGAACTGCTGCGCCGTTCCGATAGCTTCAGCCGCTCGCTGCTCTCCCAGCTGGCGCTGCGGCTGGTGGACGCGCGCGGAAAGCTGCCGGCCTAGAGCGATCAGAAGCTGCCGCGTCCGCCTCAACGTTCTCGATCTGGTTTCTGAGAGAGTCCAGCTGCCCAACGCCAACGGAGGTAGTACCGAGCAGGGCGAACCGCCGCGCAGTGGCAGGAATAACTGCAGGGCCTGCAGAGCAGCAGGTCTACGTTCACTGGGGGAGGATCGAAGTGGGCCCCAGCGGCCACCTTGGCGATCCCTAAGCCCAGCAATCCGATGCTCAGATCCGGCCATAGCCCCAAAATGCGCTGAGCGCATGGCCCAAGATCTGGTTCTTTTTGCACCGGCAGGGTCAGCAAGGCAAGCATGGGATCAAGATCGGGGCGGCGGCGGCGATCCAGGCATCGGCCACTGAGAGGCGATGGTTGGCCTTGATGGCGGCGGCCTGCTCCAGGCGGGTGGAGGGCCTAAGACCGAAGCGCTCACGGATCGGAGCGGGCACCACAGTTTGACCGCGCGCGGTGATGGTGCTGCGCATGGCATGAATTACTTCCGAAGCTTCATTGCAATTCGCCTTCGCCTTCGCCTGCAGCGCCTGCCGTCCCCCTGACGCGGCTGCTAGGGCCTCTTCACCCATTGCTACGGCAGCCTCGCCGGCGGCGGCCAGATCGCCGGCCTCCAGCGAGGCCAGGTGGGCGTAAGCCGTGTTGAGGGCACCACCGCAACGATGGCCGCGAGATCTTCGCGATCAAAAATCCCCGCTGGATTCACACCTGGACCCAGCAGCCATTTCCGGTGATGCTGGTGATCGGCCGGGAAGCAGCCGCTGAGCGAGCATTGTTTGTGGATCGTGCTGCTAGCCGCAAATTCCCCGATCTGCGCTGGATGGAAATCAGCAGCCTGCTGAGGCGGGAACTGGCCGCAGGCCGCTGCCCCGAGCAGATCAAACAGATCGAGTTCGTGGGCGAAACCCTGGATATGGCCAGCCACCAGCCAAGCGGGGGCGGCTGGCGTCAATAGACACAATGCATCGCTTTTGGGCAACCCAGTTCTGGCCTTTGTGTTCGGCGCGACATCGGCCCATGGGTCTGAATAACATTGAGTTGTCTTCGTAAACACAAGAGCGGCAGTTGTTAAAGCGCTCTTAATCAGGCGGCTCGGTATTGCTGATTAAGTGTGGGTAATCGTTTTTGGATGAAGCATTGGCTTTCGGCTTCAACCTGTTGAACCATGTTGTTCGGGCCTGTGGTGGCGCTGGTGGCGATATATTCTGCATGCGCCATGATGGCGGTATCAACTGGCGTTATGACTCGGCCGGCTTAGAAAAATTCCGGCTGCTTGGCGAACCTGCTAATAGGTTTGCCTCCGGGCAGTTCCTGATCAACTTCAGAGCTGTTGAAGCCAAGACGGGCTGGTGTGGCTTGGTCTGCTCTGCCCTCAACTTCAGCCAGTTGGCCGCCGACACCCGTTGAAGAGTGTCCGGCATTGCCATTGACCACTTTCGAGACCTCAGTTTTGTCACTGTGAACAACTAGGAAGACCTCCCGTTCGGTTGACATAGCTCGGATGCTGATTTTCTCCTTGCCGAGGAGGCTGACATCTCCAGCTTTGATCTCCCAGGTGAGACCTCACTGAATCCCACTCTTCACTCACGCGACTATCATGGCTTCTTCAAAACTGATCGGCTTCGCCTCGCTTCCTGCTGACACCCTGGCCGCTGGGCCTGATTCTGGATCTGCAGTAGCCAATCCCACCAATGGTCGTCCTACTCCCTTCAAGGGGCAGCCGGTTCAGGGATTTAGCGGTGTGCAGTTCAGCAGAACTGGCAACGGGAATACTTTTCTATTCCTCTCTGACAACGGTTTTGGCGCTATTGGCAATAGCGCCGACTACCTGCTGCGACTCCATGAGGTTGATCCTTACTTTGCAGGCCTGGAAAGTGGCAACGGCTCAGTAAAGCTAGATCGTTTTATTCAGCTCTCTGATCCCAATAACAAGGTTCCTTTCGATATTGTTCGTAAGGGAACACCCGAGCGTTGGCTTACCGGTGCAGACTTTGATGTGGAGTCGGTGGTGGTCGCCCCCAACGGCGATCTCTGGATTGGCGAAGAATTTGGACCATATATTCTTCATTTCGATTCCCAGGGCCGCCTGCTGGATGCTCCCTATGCAACCCCTAATTTCAGCCTTGCCCGTAGTTTTGACACGCTCAAAGGCCAGCCACCCATAATCATCGGCCATCGCGGTGCCAGTGGCGAGCTGCCTGAGCACACCCTGGAGGCCTACCGGTTAGCCATCCTGAGGGGAGCAGATTTTATTGAGCCAGATCTGGTGGCCACCAAGGATGGCCAGCTCATTGCCCGGCATGAGCCGAATTTGATCAATACCACTGATGTGGCATCTCGCCCGGAGTTTGCAGCACGCAAAACTACAAAAATTGTTGATGGCGTTCCGGAGGAGGGTTTCTTCGCTTCCGATTTCACACTCGCTGAAATCAAGACCCTGCGTGCCGTGATGCCCCAAGGCTTCCGCACTCAGGTGTTTAACCAATCATTTGAGGTGCCCACCCTTGCTGAGATCATTTCCCTAGTAAAGGAAATGGAAGCTGTAACTGGCAAGGCGGTGGGTATTTATCCTGAGACAAAGCATCCCACCTACCACGATGCCCTCGGGCTTTCCCTGGAAGAAAAGCTTCTTGACGTTTTAAAGCAGCAACAGTTTACCAATCCAGAGCGTATCTTTATCCAGTCATTTGAGGTTGCTAACCTTAAAGATCTTAATTCAAACCTGATGCCAAAGGCAGGGCTTGATCTGCCGTTGGTGCAACTCCTTGACGCCTATGATATCGCTGATGATGGATCCCTTATCTATGCGGATGTTAATGCCCGCCCCTATGACTTTGCCGTTAGTGGCGATAAGCGCACCTATGCAGATCTGCAGACTGTCTCCGGATTGGCTGAAATTGCCAGCTATGCCGATGGCATAGGCCCCTGGAAGCCGATGATTCTGTCTACCAAGATTGTAGACGCCAATGCTGATGGAAAAGCTGATGACCTCAACGCCGATGGCGTGATCAATGGTCAAGATCGTGTGCTGGCAACTCCCAGTGCATTGGTTGACAATGCCCATGATAAAGGCTTGTTTGTGCATGCCTATACTTTCCGCGATGAAGCACGCTTTCTAGCCAGCAATTATGCTGGCAACCCCCAGAATGAGTTCACTACTTTTATCAACCTTGGGGTTGATGGTTTCTTCACCGATTTTCCGGGTACTGGTGATCTTGTTCGTGACCAGTTGGCCGATTCTCAGGTGCGTTCACCTCAGGACCCTTTAGCACGCTCTATTCCCAAATTTGACACGCTCTCAGGCAAGGCTCCGATCGTAATCGGCCATCGTGGCGACAGCGGTTCCCGGCCTGAACACACACTGGAAGCTTACAAACTTGCCATTGCCAAGGGTGCTGATTTCATCGAGCCTGATTTGGTGGTTACCAAGGATGGCGTGCTGATTGCTCGCCACGAACCGATGCTTGCCGTTGTGCTACTTGATGCCAATGGTGCCATCCTGCGTGATGCCAATGGTGTCCCTGTACTGAACACCACCGACACCAGTACTGATGTCTATAAGCGCCCTGAATTTGCCGACCGTCTTACTGTTAAGAATTTGGATGGTGTGCTTAGGGGTGGTTGGTATGCAGAAGATTTTACGCTTGCTGAAGTAAAGCAGCTCAATGCTATTGAGCGGATTCC
>JBIKVR010000084.1:0-11475 GCA_044356735.1 Prochlorococcaceae cyanobacterium | reverse complement strand
CTGGGGGTCATCGAAATGGAATGGATATTCACCATTGAATCCCTGGAAGAAATACCAGTTCATCAATGCCGTTCCCTGCTCTTTTAGCCGCGTCGCAAAAATCTCCAGTTGTCCGGCTGGATTTGGTAGATGCTCCAGCACGTCCAGGCACACGATCGTGTCGAAGCGGGTGGGCAGTTTTGGATCGTCGAGATCGCGGCCCGTGGCCAGCTTCGCCGCCAGCCCCAGCTGCTGGGCTCGCCATTCCACAAAGGCGCGGTTGTGGGGATTCAGATCCACGTACCAAACCCGCTTCACTGTTGGCAGGGCTGCAGCGGCCAGGGCGTGGCTGCCGATGCCGCCGCCGAAATCGAGCAGTTCACCCTTGGCGAAGCTCTGTTGCAGGCGCAGGGTGTCGGCGATGTAGTCGGCACTGTTCAGGTGCCAGGCCGCTAGTTCCAGCAGGTGGGCGTCGCCCACGTTCTGCTCATAGAAGGCCTCCGCCCGTTTCGGATCGAAGGCGCCGGGATGGAGAGCGGCCAGGTGCTCAGTGCTGCGGGGCAGCCTTTTCTCCAGCTCCTCGGGGCTCAAATGGAGGAATGCGGCCAGCTGGCGGCGCAGGTCAAATCCATCGGCCAGGAAGTCGTCCACACCAAGCTGCTGGCCGAGTTGTTTGCTCTCTCCGTAAATTTGTTCGCTCACCAGTTATTCATGCCGCAACGTCCCAATCCCAATCAAGGTAACCGGCTGGCATGCTGGGGTCTGGGCCGGGCATGGAGAGGGCGCCATCGGGATGAGGCTGCTGGTGGTCAGTACACCGATCGGGGTGCTTGGCAGTGGTGGCGGTGGCGGCGTCGAGCACACCGGGGCGATGATCGTCTCCGGGCTGTTGCAGCGCGGCCATGGCGTCACCGTGCTGGCCGGGGAGGGTTCCCGTTTGCCCGAGGCCTGCGCCGCCGCCAACCTTTGGAGCGAGCCCGGGCTGCCCCAGCCCAGCTGGCAGCATCGATCCCGGCAGATGCCAGTCGAAATTCCCGCCAACGGCCTGTTGCCGCGGCTGTGGCAGCGGGCCCTGGAGCGGCAGCGCGAGTTCGACCTGATCCTCAACCTCGCCTACGACTGGCTCCCCTTCTGGCTGACGCCCTTTGTTGACACCCCCATCTGCCACCTGGTGAGCATGGGCTCTGTGTCTTCGGCCATGGACGAAGCGATTGAGGCGATCGGCCGCTGGCAGCCAGCCAGGCTCGCCTTCCATACCGCCAGCCAGGCCGCCGATTTCGCCTTGCCAGCTCCGCCCCTGTTGATGGGCAATGGTTTCGATTTGGATCGCTATCAATTTGTCGCCGCTGGTGATGCGGTGCTCGGCTGGGCTGGTCGCATTGCCCCGGAAAAGGGCCTAGAAGATGCCGCCCGGGTAGCTGCCCGGTTGGGCCTGCCCCTGCGCATCTGGGGCCTGCGGGAAGACGAGAGCTATGCGGCGGCGGTGGAGGCGATGGTGCCCGCCGGCAGCCTGCAATGGCGGGGTTTTTTAGATACCGATAGCTTCCAGGCCGAACTCGGCCACTGCCAGGTATTTCTAAATACGCCGAAGTGGAATGAGGCCTTTGGCAATGTGGTGGTGGAGGCGATGGCCTGTGGTGTGCCGATCGCCACCTATGCCCGCGGTGGTCCTGGTGAGCTGGTGGTGGAGGGCCGCAATGGCAGCCTCGCCAACCCCGACGATCTCGATTCCCTGGCGGCGGCGGCGGCCAGGGCTGGGCTGCTGGACCGGGGCCAGTGCCGCCGCTGGAGCGAAACCCATCATTCCCAGCCGATATTCATCGACAAGATCGAAACCTGGCTGCAGCAGGTGCTGACGCTTAGTTGTTGAAACTAAGCCGCTGAATCTGAGCTGTTAACGCTCAGCTGCTGATCCTCAGCTACAAATAAGCGGCACCAGGGCTTTTAGCTGGTCCTGATTGGCCAGCGCCAGTTTTGTGCCGGTGCCGCTCACGTCCTCGTTTTCCAACGCGTCGATCTCCTGGCGCAGATTGCGGCCGTCGGTGAGGGTTATGCCAATCACTTTGCCCTGCACCGCCTGCAAATCCAGCAGTTCGTCGCTGCGATCCAGGAAGCGCAGGCCGATCTGGCCGATATCGCCGCGCTGGCAGCTGCGCAGACTCTCCAAAGCCAGGCGTTTGAGCTGGCCGAGGCGGCTGGCCACCAGCACGCTGGCATTGGGCTCTACGCAGGCGACGCCCGCCACGCTTTCGCCAGGCAACAGCCGCATCAGCATTGGCCCCTGGGCGGTGCGGCCCATCAGCGGCAGGTTGGCTTCGTTCACCGCCAGCCGCAACATGCGGCCGCTGCTGCTGGCCACCACCAGCTCCTGGCCATCGCGGCAGGCCACCACCCGGCGCAGGGTCACCCCATCCTTGAGCTTCAGCACCGTGGCCGCCCGCCCCGACAAATCTTGAAACTCCTCGATCGGCAGGCGTTTGAAGCGACCATCGCTGCTCAGCAGCCCCAAGCTCAAGCCGGGATCCACCGCCCCCAGGGGCAGGCTGAACACCTGGATGGCGTTGCTGCCCTCCAGGCTGTCGGGCAGAAAGCGCTCCAGGTTGCCCGGCTGTTGGCCGGCAAATTCCCAGCGCAACAGGGCAACGCGGCCATCGGCCGAGAAGGCCAGCACCAATGGTTGGGCTTTAATCGGCAGGATGATCTGGGCCGGCGCTGGGTTGTCGCCCAGGGGCACCGGTTGATCGAGATGCAGGCGGCCCAGCAGGGGCGGACTGACAATCTTCACGGCACCATCGGCCTGGATCAGCAGCAAGCTGTCTGGGGCCAGGGCTTCCCAGGCCTGCTGCCGCTGCAATTCGGCATTGGGCCGCACGGCGGCGGCCCGCTGGGCCACCAGCAGATCGCCCCCTTCCACCAAGCGGGTGCGGCGGGGGGTGCCATAGCGCTTCTTCAGGGCCTTGAGTTCACTGCAAAGGCTGTTGAGCAGGGTGGCGCGATCATCCAGCAGTTGGCGCAGGCCGGTGCGCTCTGCGCTCAGGCTCTTCACCTCGTTGCGCAGGCTTTCCTGCTCCAAACCGGTAAGCCGCCTCAGGGGCATGGCCAGCACCGCATCGGCCTGGCGATCGGAGAGGTCTAGATGCACCTGCAGGCTGGCCTTGGCGCTGGCGGCATCGGCCGCCGCGGTGATCATGGCGATCACCCGCTGTAAATCGGCCAGGGCCTTGATCAGGCCCTCCACCACCTCCAGGCGATCTTCGCAGCGCTTTAGCGCATGGCGGGTGCGGCGAATCAGGGTGAGTTCCCGATATTCCAGGAACTGCTCCAGCAATTGGCGCAAGGTCAATTGCAGCGGTTGGCCATGCACCAGGGCCAGCAGGATCGCCCCGAAGTTGCTCTGCAGGGCGGTGCGGCGCTGCAGTTCAGCCAGCACCTTCTCTGGATCGGCGTCGCGGCGCAGCTCCACCACCACCCGCATGCCATCGCGGTCGCTCTCGTCGCGGATGTCGGCGATGCCGCCGATTTTGCCATCGTTCACCTGTTCGGCCAGCTTTTCGATCCAGCCGGCCTTGCTGAGTTGATAGGGCAGTTCCGTGATCACCACGGCACCGCGGCGATGGCGACCCTTGCCGGGCTGCACCTCTTCGATGTGGGCGACGCCGCGCATCGGGATGCTGCCGCGACCGTTCAAGTAGGTGTCGCGCAGGCCACTGCCCACCAGCACTTCGCCACCGGTGGGGAAGTCGGGGCCAGGCACCAGCTCCAGCAACTTTTCGTCGCTGAGATCGGGTTTGCGGATCAGGGCGATCAGGGCATCCACCACCTCCCCCAGGTTGTGGGGGGGGATGTTGGTGGCCATGCCCACCGCGATGCCAGTGCAGCCATTCAGCAGCAAGAACGGCAGCTGGGCAGGCAGCACCGTGGGCTCCTGCTGGGAGCCATCGAAATTGGCGCAGAAATCGACCGTGTCGCTGCCGATTTCATCGAGCATCGCCTCGTTGGCGATCGGTGCCAGCCGCGTTTCGGTGTACCGCATCGCCGCCGGCGGGTCGTCGTCCACCGAGCCGAAGTTGCCGTGGCCATCCAGCAGCGGATTGCGGCTGGCGAAGGTCTGCACCAGGCGCACCAGGGCGTCATAGACCGCCTGATCGCCGTGGGGATGGTATTTACCCAGCACATCGCCCACCACGCGGGCGCACTTGCGATAGGGCCGATCTGGGGTCAGGCCCAGCTCGTGCATCGCGAAGAGAATGCGCCGCTGCACTGGTTTGAGCCCATCGCGCACATCGGGCAGGGCTCGTCCCACGATCACGCTCATCGCGTACTCGAGGTAGGAGCGCTGCATCTCCTGATGCAGGGCGATCGGCTGAATCCTGGGATCCTCGGGCTGCTCGATCGGGCGCTCCTCGGCCATCCGCTGTTGGGGTCTGAGGGCTAAAGCTGGCGCTCAGCCTACATATCGTGCTCGTCTGGGCTCCTCACCCGGTGCGGCGTCGCCCATCCGGGGGCTGCCACCAGGCAGCCGAGCCGGCCTACTCGTCGTCGGGGCTGCCCTCGGGATTGGCATTGGCCATAGCCCGCTCCACAGCGGTTTTCAGCTCTGGTTGGGCCAGCAGCAGCTGGGTGGCAGCTCGCAGTTTGGTCCCCCAGAGCTGTTCTTTTTGGAAACTGGCCAGCACGTAATTGGGGTCGTTGGCGAGGGCCTGGCCAGCCAGCTCCAGGGCCTCGCGGCGAGCCTGGCCGCCGCTGACGAACAGCCCGGTGGCCAGGGCCAGGGTGGGTTCGGCGGCGTTGGCACGAATTTTGATCACCTGGCGCCAGAGCTCGATCGCCTCGCGGTTCTGGCCCTGCTCGAACAGCACCAGGGCCTGGTTGTTGATCGCTTCCCAGAAGTTCGAGCGCAGCCGGGCCGCCTGCTTGAAGGCGCCGAGAGCCTGGGTCGGCTCGCCCAGCAGGATGTGGGCGTTGCCCAGATCGAAGTAGGCACCGGCGTTCTTGGCATCTAACTTGATCCCCTGCCGCAGCAGGGTGATGGCATCCTTTGGTCGGCCGTCTCTCAGGGCCAGGGATCCTTCCGCTAACCAGATGCCGCCGTTTTGGGGGTCGAGCTGCTTGGCGCGAGCCAGGGAGGTTGCAGCATTTTTGAGTTGCTTGTTGCGCAGCTGCGCTTCAGCTAGCAGCACCCAGCCGCGGGGGTCCTTGGGCAGCAGCCGCACGGTCAGGGCCGCCAGCCGCGCCGCGTCTTCCACCTGGCCCAGTCGCAGCAGCCGGGCGGCCACCTGGGCAATGCCCAGGCCAGATCCCTCCAGCTGCGCCGATCCCGGCACGTACACATAGGGCACCAGGGCCCGGGCTGGCTGGGGGTTGACCACACTCAGGCCCAGGGCCAGGGGAGCGGCCAGCAGCGGGCCCAACCAGCGGGGTGCCATCAAAAGGGGTCAGATCCGCTCACCCTAGGCAGGGTCTGGTCTGGCAGCCCTCAGATTCCGCCGCCACATCCAGGGTTTGATCCGCCTGAGGGCCGAGGCCCGCAGGCGCTCGTCCCATTGCGCATCGCTCCAGAGCTGGGCCTGCTCCGCCCGTAGCTCCAGCAGCCAAGGCCGCGGTTGCAGGTCGGGATCCTCACTGCTGGCCAGGGGCTGCTGATTCCAGGGGCAGGCCTCCTGGCAGATGTCGCAGCCAGCCACCCAGGGCCCCATGCCGGCGGTGATCGCCGCCGGCAATTCGGGATCGCGATTCTCGATCGTGTGGAAGGCGATGCAGCGGCGGCTATCCACCACAAATGGCTCAACAATGGCGCCGGTGGGACAGGCGGGTATGCAGCGACTGCAGCTGCCACAAAGGGGGCTGGCGGCTCGATCCGGCGGCAGCTCCAAGCTGGTGAGCAGGTGGCCCAGCAGCAGCCAGGAGCCGCGCTGACGGTGGATCAAGTTGCCGTGTTTGCCGATCCAGCCCAGCCCCGCCTCCTCCGCCCAGGCCTTGTCCATCAGCGGCGCGCTGTCCACGCATGCCCGCCAGCGGGCCGTGGGCCACTGCTGCTCCAGCCAGCGCCCCAGGCGCCGCAGCCGACCTTCAATCAAGCGGTGGTAGTCGCGTCCCCAGCCGTAGCGGGCCACCGCCAGGGCCCCTGGTTGCCGCTCGGCCCGCACGTAGTAGGAGAGGCCCACCGCCAGCAAACTGCGACAGCCGGGCAGCAGGGCCTCGATCTGGCGCCGCCGCGGGTCGGCCATCCAGCCCATGTCGGCCTGGTGACCGGCCTCTAACCAGCGCTCCAGGGCGGCGCTGCGCAGCCGCATCCGCTCCCCCGCCGCTACGGCGGCGATACCCACCGGATCAAAGCCGAGGCTGTGGGCCTGGCGCTTGAGGCCGCTGGCCAGGGCCTCGAGGCTGGTGGCCTCGGCCATCGCCCGTACAGTTGCGGCACCTTCCCATTGTGCTGTGAGCACTGCCTCATTCGGCCGCCTCGGCCATCTTCTGCGCGGTCTGGGCCTCACCCTGGTGGCCCTGCTGGCCCTGCAGTTGCTCGGGCTGTTGACAGCCGCCAATTGGAGTGATGACACCTATCGCCAGCTGTTCCTGGAGCGGCTGGTCACCCAGTCGCCGATGGCTCTGGTGGGTTTGCTGCTGGTGCTGTTTGGCCTGCGGCTGGATCTGCCCAACGGGGGCCGCACGCCCCTGCGCTGGCTGGTGGGGCTGGTGGCGATCGCCTTGGCCGGCGCCATGGTGGTGGCCGTGCCGATCACGATCAGCAGCGATCGGGCCCTCTCCGATCAGGCCGACCAGCAGCTGGCTTCCCGCTCCGGTCAGCTGGCGATGGCCAAGTCCCAGTTGGCCTCCCCCCAGGGGGTGGATCAATTCGTGCAGCAGGCCGAACAGTCCGGCCAACTGCCGGCGGATGCCACCCCCGAGCTCAAGCGCAAGCTGGTGAGGCAGGTGCTGGAGCGCCAGCTCAAGCAGGCCGACCAGCAGCTGCAGCAACAGAAGCAGGCCCGCGATCTCGGCGCCAATCAGCGCCGTTTTGGCGGCACTGGCACGGCGATGGTATTGGCGATTGGCTTTGCCTTGATCGCGCTGGTGGCGCTTGCCTGAGGGGCGGCTGGCTAAGTTGAGTTCAGAATGCTGACGGGCAGAGTTCCGGGAGTCCCTTGGTTCAAGCCAGCCCCAGACCTGACCAGCCGCTGACAGATCGCCTGCAGCAAGATCTCAAGAACGATCTGATCGCCGGCCTGCTGGTGGTCATTCCCCTGGCCACCACGATCTGGCTCGCCACCACGGTGAGCCGTTTTGTTCTGGCTTTTCTCACCTCCATCCCCAAGCAGTTCAACCCTTTCAACACGCTTAATCCGCTGTTGCAGGAGTTGATCAACCTTGGAGTGGGGCTGCTGGTGCCGCTGCTGGGCATCCTGCTCATCGGTCTGATGGCGCGCAACATTGTTGGGCGCTGGTTGCTGGAGTTCGGCGAGGGCACCCTGCTGCGGATTCCCCTGGCCGGTCCGGTTTACAAAACCCTCAAGCAACTGCTGGAAACCTTCCTTCAAGGAAATTCCAGTCGCTTTCGCCGGGTGGTGTTGGTGGAGTATCCCCGGGAAGGGCTGTTCGCCCTCGGTTTTGTCACCGGCGTGATGGGGGCCTCGATCGCCTCCAGCTTCGAGCAAACGATGTTGAGCGTGTTCATACCCACCGCCCCCAACCCCACCACCGGTTGGTATGCGGTGGTGCCAGAAAATTCGGTGCGCGACCTCGACCTCTCGGTGGAGGATGCCTTCCGCACGATCATCTCGGCCGGCATCGTCAGCCCCGATGAGCGAACCCCCCAATCCAATCGCAGCTTCTCCAGCCTGTTGGCCCAGCTGCGCTCTCCCCAGGCTTCCTGATGCAGAGTCGCACCGTCTCCCGTGAATTGGCCCTGCTGATGCTGGGTCAGGTGAGCGATCGACAGCCCGCTGCCGATACCCCCCTAGACAGCTTGCTGCTCCAGGCGCTGGCCAGCCTCAGTCAGCACGTGCGCGAGGCCCTGGATCAATCTGCTCAAGAATTGCAAAACGCCCAGCAACAGCTTTTGGATAGCGAGTTGCAGGAGCAGGGAGCTGAGCAGTTGCCCAGGGTGCGCCAGCATCTGCAAGCCGGTTTGGCGGTGGCTGAGCAGGCCCTGAATCGCCTTTCGGCCAGCCTGGAACTGCCCAGGGTGCTGCTGCTGGCCAACCAGGATGACGTACGTCGCCAGGCGATCGATCGCACCCGGGCGGTGTTGAGTAAAAGGCAATCGATCGACCAGGGGCTCGATGCCGTGATGGAGGGCTGGCGGCTCACCCGTCTACCCCGCATTGATCGCGACATCTTGCGACTGGCGGCGGTGGAGTTGGCAGAGTTCGACACCCCTGCCGCCGTGGCTTGCAACGAGGCGGTGGAATTGGCCAATCGCTATAGCGACGAACAGGGTCGTCGCATGATCAACGGCGTTCTCCGCCGCTATATCGCCGCCGCCAAGAGCTGATGGTGTTCGACTGGTTTCAGCGCAAAGTCGTCTCTGCCGCCCCCGAGGCCCAACCAGCCCAGGCCTCGCCAGATGCTGGCGCCCTGGATGTTGCCAAAGATTCACCAGCAGCGGCGGCGGCATCAATTCCGATACAAGATTCCAATGCTGAGGCCACGGCTGAGCCCAAAGCCGCTGCGCCGGAGCTGGCCAAACCAGAATCAGCCAGCCCAGAATCAATTGAATCTCCAACTGCTACTGCTGATTCCCCGAAGGTGGAATCTGCCCCAGTAGGTCTGAGCGTCGGGGTGGATCAGGACGCCCTGGCCTGGGCGCGCCAGGCCTATGCCCGTCTCAAGGCCCAGCAGGAGGCAGCCAACACCCAGCCGGCAACCTCTGCGGCGCCTACTGCCGCGCCTGGGGCTGCCCAAACAGCAGAAGCGGCTACGCCGGTTGCGCCAGCTGCGCCGGTTGAGCTACCCCCTTCAGTTGAGCCACTCACCGCAGTTGAGCCAGGTACTGCCGCTGCAACCGATTCCACGCCAACTGATTTCACACCAACAGATTCCACACCAACCGGTCCCAGGCCAGCGGCCCCAGCTCCGCTGCCAGCCGCAGGGGAATTGCTACCTCCAGAGCCTGGCAATTTAGTTACTGCCCCTGCGGCTGGTTTATCCCTACTGGAGCTGGCCGCCGCCCAAAGGGTCCAGCGGCAGCAGGCCCTAACTGCGGCCGCCGCTGTAGAGATTGAGCCACCTGCATCCGTTGTCGAGCCGCCGGTTGCCGATGCCCTGGAGCCCCAACTGGGGGCCTTCGACGACACCTTTACCTGGTCTGCGGAGGTGTTGGCAGCCCAGGGCAAGCGGATTGATCAGGTGTCGCTGGAGGAGATCGACTGGTTGGGCCGCCTGCGCCGTGGGCTGGAGAAAACCCGCCGCGGTTTTGTAACCCAGCTGCTCGAAAATCTCGGCGACGATCCGTTGACGCCGGAGGTGCTCGACGATCTGGAAACAACTTTATTGCGCGCCGATGTGGGGGTGAGCGCCACCGACCAGGTGTTGGCCGCCCTCAGACAGCGGCTAAACGAGGAGGTGGTAGATCCAGCTGAGGGACTTAGTTTTCTCAAACAGCAGCTGCGGCAGCTGCTGGAACAACCGATTAGCGCCTCTGGTCGCCAGCTGTTAGCCCCGGAGCGCGACCGCCTCAATGTGTGGTTATTGGTGGGTGTGAATGGGGTGGGTAAAACCACCACCCTCGGGAAGCTGGCAAATCTGGCCGTTCGCAGTGGCTACAGCTGCCTGATTGCGGCAGCTGATACCTTCCGGGCCGCAGCCGTGCGCCAGGTGGAGGTGTGGGGTGAGCGCAGTGCTGTGCCTGTGATCTCTAATCCCAGCGCCAATGCCGATCCGGCGGCGGTGGTGTACGACGCCCTCGGTGCCGCCCAGTCCAAGGGAACTGAATTGGTGCTGGTGGATACGGCTGGGCGCTTGCAAACCAAGCACAATTTGATGGAAGAACTATCAAAAGTGCGCCGCATTATTGATAAGTTGGCCCCTGATGCCGCAGTGGAATCGCTGTTGGTGCTCGACGCCAGCCAGGGTCAAAATGGCCTGCGCCAGGCGATGGCCTTTGCCAGTGCTGCCGGTCTCACCGGCGTGGTGCTCACCAAGCTCGATGGCAGTGCCAGGGGTGGTGTGGCTTTGGCCGTGGCCTCGGAAGCAGGCCTGCCAATTCGCTTCATCGGCGCCGGTGAAGGCATCCGCGATTTGAGGCCTTTCAATAGCTATGAGTTTGTAGAAGCACTGCTGGCCCATTGATTTACTAATTGATCTATTATTTTTTAATTGAGCATTAATCTGCCAATAGAGCATTGATTTACTAATAGGCACCTCGAATAATTCCAAGGTCTATCGATGCCGTGCCGCGATAAGCATTGCTGTGACTTGCTTTGCTCTGGTTCTCGGGAGCGGAAAGGAAAATAGTTCAGAGCTTCCCTAATAGAGATCTAATACCGCAATGACTCCCGATTAGTTAGAGTGCTAAAATAGGGGTACTAGAATAAATAATTTTTACGGCTTCTTTGACAACTATTCTTGATTATGCTGGAGGATTTACGCCACTCTGGGGGACGCCAGATGCTGGCGAAGCTCCAATAGCACCTTTATGGGTACCTCAAAAAATCTCAAATCTCGTCGATCTCACGATGTAATAAGCGTACAGCGACTTGCTTTGCCCTGGCTATCGGGAGCCGAAAGGCCAATATTTCGGGGCGAGCTTTTTAAGTTTTTGTTATCTATTTTTGCTGTTTGTTATGCTGTCTCAAGTAGTGGGTAATATTTTTTAATTTTGGGCGTCTCGAAAAATAGAATATCTTATCAATCTCATGATGCTAGAGGCATTACTAGGGATTGGATCAACCTGACCCTTGGCAATCTAATGAACAATTCTTCTAAGAGTCCCCATAATCTGCTTTCAATTGATAATTAATCTCCCCATTTATCGGGGCTTTTTATGTTCTTTAGAATTTTCTTACCCTGAAAATGTAACCAGAATTGATTGTAGACGCAATTGACCCTCATTGGTTTTTTGATCCTTTCCTCAACTTAGCCACCTTTTCACATGCCGGGTCGATACGCAACAGGGCATGGCTGGCACCCAGCCAGTTTTTCCAACGACTAAACCGGATTTAAAATTTTTTAAGAAAAAGATTAAATCGTAGCCGTAGGGGCTGTGGAAACTTGGGAAAACGCTGAAATCTCTTGTCAGCAAAGGGGTTTTTCAGATTTGACCTGGGGAGAGAGCAAATATCTTTGGAGAAAAATCAGCCAATCCCCTGCCTGTGGAAAACCTTGCCAAATCGATCCGCTGGCCTGGCTTGGCCATCCCCAGCTGGACAGCCGCTTTTCCCAGGCTTTTCCTCGGCCAGTTTCTAAATTGGTTGCGGTATTTGTGAAGCCCTGGCGGTGCTGGCCCCTGCATGAGCCAGCGCCAACCACAGCTGGGCTCACGTGGGTTCAGTTTTTGCC
>JBIKVR010000166.1:0-3899 GCA_044356735.1 Prochlorococcaceae cyanobacterium | reverse complement strand
TTTTTTGGGCACCTCAAAAAATCCTGATCTCACCACTATCGTTACGCGGAAAGTATTGCGGTGACTTGCTTGCCCCTGACTCGGAAAAGCCGAATAGGAATTTAGGAATTTTCGAGGTGCCCTTATTGGGGGCTATGTGTTGGAGGGCTAAATGATGATGGCTGTTTTTGGTGATAGCTGTCTTTGATTACGGCAGTCTTTGATTGCGGCAGTCTTTGGTGATTGCCATTTGCCCGTGGCGATTTCCCAGGCGCCCTATGGCCCCTGGACCTGTGCCCATGTCTTTGTCTTGATTTGCCAGCGGCTCTAGTGATGCGTTCTTGCTCAATTGGTGTCATTGGGCAAGCTATTGCTCGCCAACCATTGCTAGTTTTTAGCTTCTGTGCGCTCCGATTTGAGCAGCTCGCCCTCCGCCGCCACCTCCCATTCAGGAGGGCTTCCCCAGGCCCAGGGGGTTTTGGGGCTGGCTGGTTCGCTGCGCCCATTGATTGACAGTCTCAATCATGAGCAGCGCCGCCATCAGGAGCTGCTCGCCAGCCTTGGTTTTGCCCTGCGCAGCTGCACCAATATCAACCGTTTTCTCGAATTGGTAACCCTGGTGGCCGCCCGGTTGGTGCAGGCCGAAGAGGCGGTGCTGCTGGTCTTCCATGCCGATGGTCGCCTCTGGCGGGACCACCTCCAGGCCACCCCCAGCCCAGGCGCCGCCAGCGTGGTTCGCCAGTTGGCGGCCCTGGCCGATGGGCAGCTGCAAATTCAGCCTGGTGATCAGCTGGCCACAGCCCATTTAGATCAACATCTGCAGCGGCTATGGGGGGCTGGCCGCCTGGAGGCCACCTCGGTGGTGGCCCGCGGCCACTGCCATGCCCGCCTCTATGTGTTCAGCGCCAGGGAGGGCTTCAGTTGGAGTGAGGTGCACCGCCGCCATCTGCAATTGGTGGCCGATCTCACCGCCGTAGCGTTGGAAAATGAGCTGTTGGCCCAGGAATTGCGCCGCCATGAGCGGTTGGATCGCCAGCTCAGCATCGGTGCCGAGATCCAGGCCCAGTTGCTGCCGGATGATTGCCCGCTGATTGAGGGCGTGGAGCTGGCCGCCCGCTGCCGGCCAGCCTTTCAGGTGGGTGGTGACTACTACGACTTCATCCCCACCAAGCCGCAGTTGCAGGGCCCTCGCCGCCAGCGGGGGCGTTGGGCGCTGGTGATTGGCGATGTGATGGGCAAGGGGGTGCCCGCCAGCCTGCTGATGACCATGCTGCGGGGCATGTTGCGCGCTGGCGTGCTCAGTGGCCACGCCCCTAATCGCATCCTGCGCGACCTAAACGAAATAGCCCAGGAAGACCTGGACCACTCCCATCGTTTTCTGAGCTTATTTTATTCGGATTACCACCCTCGTAGCCGCTTGTTGCGTTATGCCAATGCGGCCCACAATCCGCCATTGCTCTGGCGGCGCCAGCAGGGAGTGCTGCAGAGGCTCGATGCCCCTGGACTGCTGATCGGCCTGCAGCGTGAAGTCGCCTATGGCATGGCCCAGACCGTCTTGGAGCCAGGTGACGTGCTGCTGTACTACACAGATGGGGTCACCGAGGCGGTGGGCTTCAGTGGCGAGCGCTTCGAGGAGCAGCGGCTGGAGCGGGCCCTGGTGGAGGTTTGCCGCCAGGCCAGCGGCGCCCAGGAGATTCTCGACCATCTGTTTGCTCGCCTGGATCGCTTTGTGGGGGAAGATCGCCAGCTGGAGGACGATGCCTCGATGGTGGTGCTCAAGGTGCGCGAGCAGCTGAGGCCGCCGCAGCTGCCGCCGCCAAAGCGAGTGTCAAGCTGAGTTGATCAGCCCGTTAAGCCCCGATGGACCCATCGCAGGGAGGCTCAGCCGCGAGTGCCAACACCTGGAGCAACCGCTTTGAACAGGGGCTGCACCCGGTGATCGAGCGCTTCAATGCCTCGATCGGTTTCGACATCGCCCTGCTCGATCAGGACCTCGACGGTTCGATCGCCCACGCCCGGATGCTCGGCCGCTGCGGCGTGATCAGCGATGCCGATGCGGCCGGCTTGATCGAGGGGTTGGAGGCAATCCGCCGCGAGGCCGCCGAGGGCAGCTTTTGTCCCACTGTGGCCGATGAAGATGTCCATTTTGCGGTGGAGCGGCGCTTGATCGCCCTGCTCGGTCCCCTGGGCAAGCGGCTGCACACCGGTCGCTCCCGCAACGACCAAGTGGGCACCGACCTGCGGCTTTGGTTGCGGCAACAGATTGATGCCATCGACCAGGCATTGGTGCGTTTCGAGCGGGCCTTGCTCAGCCAGGCGGAGCGCCACAGCGAGGTGATGATCCCTGGCTATACCCACCTGCAACGGGCCCAGCCGATCTGTCTGGCGCACCACCTGTTGGCCTATCTGGAGATGGCTGAGCGCGATCGGAGCCGCCTCGCCGACGTGCGCCGCCGCGTCAATATCTGCCCCCTGGGGGCCGCTGCCCTGGCCGGTACGCCGGTGCCCATCGATCGGCGATCCACCGCCGCGGAGCTTGGTTTTGAGGCCATCTATGCCAACAGTCTCGATGCGGTAAGCGATCGCGACTTCGCCGTGGAGTTCATGGCGGCGGCGTCGCTGGTGCTGGTGCACCTCAGCCGGCTCAGCGAGGAGGTGATCCTCTGGGCGAGCGAGGAGTTTGGCTTTGTCCAACTCAGCGATCGCTGTGCCACGGGCAGCAGCCTGATGCCCCAGAAGAAGAATCCCGATGTGCCCGAATTGGTGCGGGGCAAGAGCGGCCGGGTGTTTGGCCACCTGATCGGCCTGCTCACGATGATCAAGGGGCTGCCCCTTGCCTACAACAAGGATTTTCAGGAGGACAAGGAAGCCCTGTTTGACGGCGTGCGCACCGTGCTCGACTGCCTTGAGGCCATGGCGATCCTGTTCGAGGAGGGACTGGCGTTCAGACCGCTGCGACTGGAGCAGGCGGTCGCCTCTGACTTTTCCAATGCCACCGACGTGGCCGACTATCTGGTGGCGCGGGGGGTGCCCTTCCGCGAGGCCTACCAGCTGGTGGGTGGCTTGGTGAAGAGCTGCTTGGCGGAGGGGATCCTGCTGCGCCAGTTGCCGCTGGAGCGTTGGCAGCAGCTGCATCCGGCCTTTGCGCTCGATATCTTCGAGGCGATCACGCCGCGCCAAGTGGTTGCTGCTCGTTGCAGCGAAGGAGGCACTGGTTTTGCCCAGGTGGCAGCTCAGTTAAGTCAGATGCGTTCCCATCTCGGCACTTGAGCCTGGGCAATTGGGTCACTTGGGCCTAGGCTTGATCGGTCAGTGGCCCCATGGCCCGCATTGCATCGGCCTGGAGGCCGGCCTAGTAAGTGAGCATTTTCGTTGGCAATCTGCCCTTCCGTGCTGAGCAGGAGGACGTGGCGGAATTGTTTATGCCCTTTGGTGAAGTGACCACCTGTTCCCTGCCCCTGGAACGGGATACGGGTCGCAAGCGCGGCTTTGCCTTCGTGGAGATGGCGGATGAGGCCATGGAAGCCAAGGCCATTGAGGCCCTTCAGGGTGCCGAATTGATGGGCCGTCCCCTGCGGATCAACAAGGCCGAGCCCCGCACAGGCGGCGGTGGTGGTGGTGGCGGCGGTCCCCGCGGTGGCGGTGGTGGTTATCAGCGCGGCGGCGGTGGCGGTTACGGCGGTGGCGGTAGTGGTGGCTACGGCGGCGGCGGTGCTGGCGGCGGTGGCGGCTACGGCGGTTCCGGCTCCCGCGGTTGGGAAGATCGCAGCTATGGCAGCAGTGGTAGAGCCGCCGGTGGTGGTGGTGGTGAGTCGGTCGATTCAGGTCGGGCCCGTCGTCGTCGTAGCGGCAGCGATGGCTATGGCGGTGGGGCTGGTGGCGGCGGTGGTAGCGACTATTACGGTGGCGCCGAGGGCTGA
>JBIKVR010000163.1:0-4136 GCA_044356735.1 Prochlorococcaceae cyanobacterium | reverse complement strand
TCAGGTCGGGCCCGTCGTCGTCGTAGCGGCAGCGATGGCTATGGCGGTGGGGCTGGTGGCGGCGGTGGTAGCGACTATTACGGTGGCGCCGAGGGCTGAGTTGGTTTTGCCGCCCATGGCTGTCTATTCAACAGCCCTGTCTATTCAACAGCCCTGTTGATTCAGTAGCCCCGCTGTTCCAGGCTCAGGGCGGCAGCCTCCAGCACCTCCGCCCCGGCAGTTTTGGCGGCAGCCTCCTGGCTGATGCTTTGGCGCCAGCGGCGCGCCCCATTGATCCCCGCCACCAGGTGTACCAAGTGGCGGGCGATCGGCCATAGCTTGCCGCCGCCTCTGCACCACTGGTCGGCGTAGGGCAGCAGGCCCCGCAATACCAGCGATGGGCTGATCTCTGATCGGGCCAAGGCGGCGGCGCTTTGGTCGCCATGGATGTCGCTATCTACCCTGGCCCAGCGCAGCGGTTGGTCGTACACAGCTCTACCCACCATCACCCCATCCACCTGAGCCAGTTGGCTTTGGCAATCGGCCAGGGTCTGCAGACCGCCGTTGATCTCAATGGTGAGCCTTGGCCTCTCTCGCTTCAGTTGGTGCACTAGCTCGTAGCGCAACGGCGGGATGCTGCGGTTTTGCTTGGGATCCAGACCATCCAGCCAGGCCTTGCGGGCATGCACCGCGAAGCGGCGGCAGCCAGCCGCCGCCAGGATGTCGACAAAGTTCAGCAATTCGGCATAGGAGTCGAGATTATCGATGCCAATCCGCTGCTTTACCGTTACTGGCAGGGGGCTAGCCGCTGCCATCGCTTCGATGCAACGGGCCACCTGGTGGGGATCGGCCATCAGACAAGCGCCAAAACGACCTTTGCGCACCTTTTCGCTCGGGCAACCCAAATTGAGGTTCACCTCGTCGTAGCCCCAGTCGGCCGCCAGACCCACGGCCTCGGCCAGCAGGCCGGGATCATCCCCCCCCAGCTGCAGGGCCAGGGGTTTTTCGATTGGATCGAAGCCGATCAGCCGTTCCAGGCGTTCGCCACGCCTGGCGGCATCTGGCTCTTGGCGGGCATGGTGAAGCGCCTGGGCCACCACCATTTCGCTATACAGCAGGCTGTGCCGGCTGATTTGGCGCATCAGCACGCGGAAATGCCGATCTGTGTAGTCCAGCATTGGCGCCACACTGAAGCGGTAACTCAATTGCTGGCCGCTCCCTGCAGCCTGCTGCCTTACTCCCTGCTGCTCAGCCATGCTTCCTGAACGCGTCTCGGTGTTGGTGGCCGGTGCTGGCCCGGCCGGGATGATGGCCGCCATTGCCGCCGCCGAGGCCGGCGCCGGCGACGTGCATGTTCTGGAAACTACGGCGGAGCCGCTGCACAAGGTGCTGATCAGCGGTGGGGGGCGCTGCAATGTCACCCATGCCTGCTGGGATCCCCGGGCGCTGGTGGGTCACTATCCCCGCGGTGGCCAGGCCCTGCGGGGAGCCTTCTCCCGGTTTGCCAGCGGCGACGCGGTGGCCTGGTTTGAGGCCCATGGCCTGGAGCTGGTGGAGGAGCCAGACGGGCGCCTGTTCCCCCGGGCCAACCGCTCCACGGCCGTGATCGAGGTGCTGCGTAACGCCGCCACTGCTGCCGGGGTGCAGCTGCATACCGGCGTGGCCCTGCGCCAGGCTCGTTTGCTGGATGCAGGCGGATTTGACCTGGAGTTGCGCAGATCCGCTGGCCAGCAGCAGCGCCTGTTTGCTCAGCGGCTGGTGTTGGCCACCGGTAGTCACCCCAGCGGCCGCCAATTGGCGGCCCAACTGGGTCACAGCCTGGTGCCGCCTGTGCCCTCGCTGTTCACCCTTTCTTTGGCTGGAGATCCCCTACTGCAGTTGGCTGGCTTAGCGGTTGATCCGGTGGCATTGGAATTGCGGCTGGCCGCTCAAGACTGTCCACCGCCGCCAGGCACCGGCCGGGCTGCAGGTCCGCTCGCCGAGCGCTTCCGCCAACAGGGTCCGCTGTTGGTGACCCACTGGGGGCTTAGCGGTCCGGCCATCCTGCGCCTCACCGCCTTTGCCGCTATAGCGCTACATGCTGCCAGTTATCGCGCTGAGTTGAGCGTTAACTGGACTGGCAATCTTTCCCACTCGGATCTAGAGCAGTACTTTGGCCAGGCTCGGCAGCAGCAGGCGCGTCGGCAGTTGGCTAATTGGCGACCATGGCCCGAGTTGCCGAAACGTCTTTGGTGGCATTTGTTACAGCATTGCGGTATAGATTCACAGTGTCGCTGGGCCGATCTCAGCAAGCAACAGCAGCAATCTTTGATCGCCTCCCTGCGAGACAGCCGTTACAAGGTCACTGGTCGCGGTCCCTTTGGGGAGGAATTTGTTACAGCCGGTGGCGTGCCCCTGGGGGAGGTTAATCTCGCCTCCATGCAAAGCCGCCTTTGTCTTGGATTGCACCTGGTGGGGGAATTGCTCGATGTAGACGGTGTTACCGGCGGCTTTAATTTCCAGCATTGTTGGAGTTCTGGTTGGCTGGCGGGTCAGGCGATCGCAGCTGCTCAAATCTAGCCTTTCCAGAGATTCTCTTGCTAGAGAATCTAAAAAAATTTTTAAGCTCATAGATCTAACAATACGAAAAATATTGCGGAGACTTGCTTGTGCCTGTACCCGGGGCGAAAGGGCAATTTTATAGGTGCTTTTAAAATAATTTATTTGATATTATCGAATATCGCAAACATTGGCAGATACATTGCAAGTAATATTACCGCGACGATACCGCCGACAATCACTATCATGGCTGGTTCAAGCATGGATGTAAGTGCTTTCACCGTTGAGCTAACTTCATCTTCATAAAAGTCGGCCATTTTAGAAATAATAACTTCTACTCTACCTGTTTCCTCGCCAATGGCCAGCATGCTTAGGGCAAGTTCGGGGAATACGCCATGGCGTTCAAGCGAAGCGCTTAATGGTGTACCCTCCATAACTTCTTGGCGAGAATCCCAGATAGCTTTGCTAATCTTCGCATTGCCGGTGGTTTCACTGACTATTTCCAAGGATCTCAGGATCGGAACGCCAGCACGTGATAGGGAGCTAAATGTGCGGCAAAATTTAGCCGTGGAACTTTTTTGTAGTAATTCACCGAATAGGGGCACTTTGAGCATATAACTGTCAACAAGTAATTTGCCGCTTTTGGTGGAGTAATAACGTGTAAATAGCCATACTAAACCTATCGCTACCCCAAATATTATTGGAAACCAAGACCTTAATATGCTGCTTAGGTTTACCAAAATCAAAGTTAATGCTGGCAGCTCGGCATTGAGAGATTCGAAGATATCAGCGTAAACAGGGATTAAAAATAAAGTTAATCCTAGAAAGACCAGGATGGCAATCGCCAGAACAATGCTTGGATATCCCATGGCTGCCTTGATCTCATTCTGCAGCTTGGTGTGCTGTTCAAGCAGTTTGGCTAGCCGTTGAAGCGATTCATCTAACACACCACCGCTTTCACCAGCATCCACCATAGCGATGCTGAGCTGGTCGAATACCTTGGGCCATCGTCGCATGGCAGTGCTCAGGTTGCTTCCCTGGTTCACATCCCGGATGATTCCCTCTAGTGCACGTTTGAAAAGCGGATGTTTCTGTTGTTTTGCTAATAGGGAAAGGCTGCGTACAATAGGTACGCCAGCGGTAACAAGGGCAAACAGCTTATTGGCAAATAGTGCCATTTCACGAATGCCAGGCTTAAATTCAAGGATGGTTATTTCGTACCATTTCCTGCCCTTGTCTGGCTTGATTGTGTTGCGTATGGCCGCTGTTGTAGCCCCTGGGGTAGCCACTGAATTGAGGCTGCCTGGCAGCCTCGTTGACGCTGCACCGGCAGTTGCCGCGAGGGCAGCGTTGATTGGCTTTCTCTGGCTGTTAGCCAATAGGGGCTCAACCCTGATGGCCTTGATGCCGCGTCGGCGGAGCTCTCCTTTGGCAGTGGGCAAATCTGAGGCCTGAAGTTCCAGCTGGCGGGTCTGGCCCCGGCTGTTTAGATAGGTGGCAATGAATTCAGCCATGATTTCAGGTGCTTTCCAGTAGTCGTTGTAGGTCTTCCGGTCGACTAGACTTGCTCAATGCTTCTGCCATCTCCACCACGCCTTCTTGCACCAAGATAGCCAAGG
>JBIKVR010000036.1:0-22470 GCA_044356735.1 Prochlorococcaceae cyanobacterium | reverse complement strand
TCGATCGGGTCTTCAATGGTAATTATATGTCTGGAGCTGGTGTTGTTGATGTGGTTCAGCAGCGAAGCCAGGGTGGTGGTTTTGCCGGAGCCCGTGGGGCCGGTCACCAGCACCAGGCCCCTGGGTTTGCTGCCCATCTCCTGGATTACTGGCGGCATTTGCAGCATCTCCAGGGTTGGGATCTGATCCCCCAGGGCCCTTAGACAGGCCGCATAACTGCCCAGCTGTCGGTAGACGTTAAGCCGGAAACGGGAGACCCCCTTGAGGCTATAGGCACAGTCCAGTTCCAAGTTCTGCTCAAGATCCTTGCGCTGGGTGGTATTTAGTATGGAGAAAATTAGCTTTGTACATTGGGATTGGCTGAGTTTTTCCTCCCGCATTGGCTGGAGCTCGCCGTTAAAGCGGCCGTAGGGCGCGACGCCGCTGGAGAGGTGGAGGTCGCTGCCCCCCCGTTCCACCAGCTCCCTCATTAAATCTTCAATCAACAGTTCCATAGTGCTTTTAATTCCTTGTGCAGAGGCAGTAGGGACATTCCAGCCATTCTTCTTGAAGGCCGGCACCGCAGCCGTCGCAGGTGAGCGAGTGCAGGGCCCTAGATCGTCGCTCAGATTCGAGGCCGGAATCTGTTAATAGCATACGCTCTACCTCTTCCAGCGTTGTCAAGCCCTGTCGAACCAGACTTAGTCCGTAACCAAGCAGGGTTTTCATGCCGTTTTCCAGGGCGATGCGGCGTAGCTCATCCACGGGAGCCCGCTTGGCCACAGCAGAGGCAAAGCCGTCGGTCATGGTTAAAATTTCGTATACTCCGACCCGTCCGCGGTAGCCGTTCCCCTGGCAATGGGGACAGATTTCTTTCTGAGTTGAATTGTCTAATTTGGCGCGATAGAAGCTGATCTCCGCCTCCCTGCTCGCCAGTAATCCGAAGCGTGCCAGCTGCTCTTCGCTGGGTCTGTAGGCTACGCGGCAGTGGATACAAAGTCTGCGCAGTAGCCTCTGGGATATCACCCCAAGTAAGCTGGCGCTCACCAGGAAAGGTTCTATGCCCATTTCGTCAAGGCGGGCGAAGGCGCTCACCGCGTCGTTGCAGTGCAGTGTTGACAGCACTAGGTGACCGGTGAGGGCAGCTTCGATTGTGGTCTTGGCAGTTTCTTGATCTCGGGTTTCCCCCACCAGCAGCACGTCAGGGTCTTGGCGGATAAAGGCCCGTAGCACTGTGCTGAAGTCCAGCCCCTTGTCCCGGTTCACCTGGGTCTGGGTGATTCCTTTGAGCCCATACTCGATCGGATCCTCCACTGTGCAGATGTTGATCGCCGGATCGTTTCGTTCGGCTAGCAGGGCGTAGAGGGTGGTGCTCTTGCCGGCGCCGGTGGGACCTGTCACGAGGATTAGGCCGAATGGCTTGGAGCCCATGGCTCGAAGATTGGCCAGAGACTCGGGATCGTTGATCAAGACTTCTAGGCCCAGCTGGGTGATGTCGTGATCGAGTAGGCGCAGCACCACTGTTTCGCCAAAGCGGCTGGGTAGGGTGCTAACTCGGATATCGATATTGCGACCCCGGTATTGGCGCCGGATCCTGCCATCCTGGGGCATCCGCCGTTCGGAGATATCCAGCTCGGCCATGATCTTCAGCCGAGAGGTTATCGAAGGAATCAAGTTCTTTGGCAGGGTTTCCCATTGGGGATGCAGCACCCCATCCCGCCGGTAGCGGATCACCAGGCCTGCCTCCTGGGGTTCGAAGTGGATGTCACTGGTATCAGACTCCACCGCTTCAATTAAAATGCGATCCACCAGGCTCACCACCGGCGAGGCATTGGCGTCTTCCGGTGAGCTCTCCAGCTCATCGACTTCGGCCACTGCGGTCAACTCGTGGCCGGGCTGCATGGTCAGACCCTGTAACAAGGAGCGTCCTGGTGCCCCTGGTATCAACACAGGCTGGGCTGGTTTGAGTTCGAGTCGCAGGGCGATGGCTTCCTCCAAATCACTGGGCAGGGCAGGGGCCAGCCGGCAATTTTTGGCCTGATCCCCCAGCTCCCGCAGCAGTGATTGGCGCTTGGTTTCCCCCCACTGGTAGGGCACCGCCACCACCAGGCCTTCAGGGTCTTGGCGTAGGGGTAGGGCCCCCAGGGCGCGCCAGCGGGCCCCGCCGATGGGAGTGCCGCGGCTGATCAGATCGGGATCAGCCGCGGCCAGTTCCTCAGGCTTCAACACCCGCTGGCCGAGCAGCAGCTCCAGTTCCAACCGCTTCTGCTCAGCAGGGATGCTGCCCGGTGAGGCGTCGATTGGGCTGAGTGTCATGGCGGATTGATGAGGTGCGGGCTTCCGCCGCTTGTGGAGAGCGGGGCCGGAGTTCCAACATGTCTAGACACCAAGTCAATGCCTGACCGCCATGAGTGGAGACTCCTCAATGAGCGTCGACAGCAGCCAGGGGAGCGTCGAGAGCAGCCAGGGGAGCGTCGAGAGCAGCCAGGGACCTGGGCAACAGCCTGATGGGGCCGGGGACCTGGGTTACGATGCCCGTCTAGAGCCAGGGATCGATCCAGAATCCTTCCTGGTGGTCGATGGGAGCTCTGATCAAGGGATGGGCCCAGCAGTTCCCCATACCGGGGCTGGCAGCGCCGCTGCGGCCGACCGATCCGCCCAGTTGGAGGCAGAACTGAGCGCACTCAAGGGCCAGTACGACAACCTCAATGGCCAGTACATGCGTTTGGCGGCCGACTTCGACAACTTCCGCAAGCGCCAAGCCCGTGACAGCGAGGATCAGCGCCTGCAGATCGCCTGCTCCACCCTCAGCGAGATCCTGCCGGTGGTGGACAATTTTGATCGCGCCCGCCAGCAGCTCAACCCCCAGCATGAGGAGGCTCAAAACCTGCACCGCAGTTACCAGAATCTCTACAAGCAGCTGGTGGAAGCGTTTAAGCAGCTGGGGGTTTCGCCGATGCGGGTGGAGGGAGAAAGGTTTGATCCAAATCTTCACGAGGCGGTGTTGCGAGAGCCCAGCGACCTGCACGGCGAGGATCTGGTGATCGAAGAACTGCAGCGGGGTTATCAGCTGCAGGGTCGGGTGCTGCGCCATGCCCTGGTCAAGGTGTCCATGGGCCCTGGCCCCGGCTCCGCTGGTGCCCAGCCTGAAACCCTTTCCCAGCCAGAGGAGCAGCTCGGCTGATGGCCGATTATTACTCCCTGCTTGGGGTCTCCCGAGACGTAGACGCCGAGGGCCTCAAGCGGGCCTATCGCCGTTTGGCGCGCCAATACCACCCTGACGTCAACAAGGATCCAGGGGCTGAGGACAAGTTCAAGGAGATCGGTCGCGCCTACTCGGTGCTCAGTGATCCCCAGACCCGATCCCGCTATGACCAGTTCGGCGAGGCCGGCCTGGGCGGCGGAGCGGGCGCTGCCGACATGGGCGACATGGGCGGCTTTGCCGACCTGTTCGAAACCTTCTTCAGCGGTTTCGGGGGCGCCGCTGGCGCCCAGGCCGGCGGCCGTCGCCGCAGCGGCCCGCGCCAGGGCGATGACCTGCGCCTGGATCTGACGATCAGCTTTCAAGAGGCGGTATTTGGCATCGAGAAGGAAGTACAGGTGCGCCACCTGGAAACCTGCTCCACCTGCAGTGGCAGCGGTGCCAAGGCCGGCAGTGGCCCCAGCACCTGTGGCACCTGCGCCGGGGCTGGCCAGGTCCGGCGCGCCACCCGCACCCCTTTCGGCAGTTTCACCCAGGTGGCCTCCTGCCCCACCTGTGATGGCACCGGCCAGGTGATCGCCGATCCCTGCTCCGCCTGCGGTGGCCAGGGCTTGCAGCAGGTGCGCAAGAAGTTGCGGATCAACATTCCCGCTGGCGTCGATTCAGGCACCCGGCTCAGGGTGGCCAATGAGGGCAATGCCGGACCCCGTGGTGGCCCCCCCGGGGACCTCTACGTGTTCCTCAATGTCCAGGCCCATCCGCAGCTGCGCCGCGATGGCATCACCATTCACTCCGAGGTGATGCTCAATTACCTACAGGCGATCCTGGGGGACACCATCGAGCTGGAAAGTGTCGATGGCCACGAGCAGCTGACGATTCCGGCGGGCACCCAGCCCGGCACCGTGCTCACCCTGCAGGGCAAGGGGGTGCCTCGGCTCGGTAATCCAGTGGCCCGCGGCAATCACGAGGTCAGCGTCAAGGTGCAGCTGCCCACCAAGTTGAGCGGCGAGGAGCGGCAGTTGCTGGAACAGCTGGCGGGTCATCACACCAGCAAGGGCCAGCGCCACCATCACAAGAGCGGCCTGTTTGGTGGCCTGTTTGGTGGGGGCGGCTGAGGCCTTGGTCAGCCCGAGCCAGCCAGCTGCCTGCTTGGATCTGCGCGGCACCCCCTGTCCCTTGAACTACATCCGCTGCCGCCTGGCCCTCGAAACGATTGCCCCGGGGGCCTGGCTACAGGTGGATCTCGATGTGGGGGAACCGGAGCAACTGGTGAGCTCAGGGCTCACCAGCAGCGGCCATGGGGTGGAGATTCAGCCTCATCCCTCCGCCGATACGGCGGTGAGGCTGACGATACGCCGCGCGGTTGGCCCAGACGATGGCTGATGGCTCGCCGGCCAGCCTGGCGTCCGCCCCGATCAGCGGCCAGGTGGTGTCTTTGTTGGCCAATTACTGCTGGGTGGAATTGGATCGGCCCGGTCCCACAGGCATCTCCCGTTTGCTCTGCACCCGCCGAACCCGCTTAGGCAAGCGAGGCCTACAAATCTGCAGCGGCGATCGGGTGCGGCTGGAGGGGGTGGACTGGCCCGCTGGCCGCGCTGCCGTCGCCGATCTGGAACCGCGCCACTCCCTGTTGAGCCGCCCGCCCGTGGCCAATCTCAGCCGGGTGGTGGTGGTGGTGGCCCTGGCCGAGCCCGAGCTTGACCCACTGCAGTTAACCCGTTTTTTAATCACCGCCGAGCTCACCGCTCAGCCGGTGGATTTGGTGTTTTCCAAGGCCGATCTGCTGCCGGCGGAGCAGGTGCGGCAGTGGTGCGGACGGGCCGAGAGTTGGGGCTATCGGCCCCTGGCTTTGGCCAGCGCCAGCGGCCTCGGGTTGGAGCCGTTGCGGCAATGGCTGAGCCAGCCCGGTTTGGCGGTGCTCTGCGGCCCTTCCGGGGCGGGTAAGAGCAGTTTGCTCAATGCCTTGCGCCCCGATTTGAAGCTGCGGGTGGCGGCCGTCTCTGGCCGCTTGCAGCGGGGCCGGCACACCACCCGCCACGTGGAGCTGTTCGCCTTGGCTCCCGGGGCCCTGGTGGCCGATACCCCCGGCTTCAACCGCCCGGCCCTGCCGGAGGATCCGGTCGCTTTAGCCCGCCTGTTTCCAGAGCTGCGCCAGCGCCTGGCGGCCGGTTGCTGTCGCTTCAGCAATTGCCTGCATCGCGGCGATCCCGGCTGCGCGGTGGCTACCGATTGGCCCCGCTACCACCTCTATGCCCAGTGCCTCGCCGACATCGAGGCAGATGCCGCCAGGGCGATGCGGCGGGGGCTGGTACGCCCCTCAGCCGCCTGCCAATCCGGCGCTCCTGGCTCGCAACACCCCGAGCCAGGCCAGGCCGGCCGGGCTGGACGAGCGGAGCAGCAGCTGGATCCTCGCCTGCGCCAGGCCTCCCGGCGGCGGCGGCGCCAGGACATCGAGCAGCTCCAGTCGCTGGAGCAGACGAGCGGTGCCGATGACCTCGCCGATGAGCTCAGTTGACCTGGGCGGCTCAGTTGACCTGGACAGCTCAGCCCCCCAGGCCCGGCAGGTTCAAATTGAGGCCGCCGGTGAGGGTTTCCATCCGCTCCTTCATCGTGCCGGTGGAGTTGGCATAGGCCGTCTGTAGAGCCTCTAGAACGGCGGCCTCACAGGCGGAGCTGCCCTCCTGGAGTAGTTCCGGGGCGATGCTCACCTTCAGGGGTTGCTGGTTGCCGGATAGCCAGACGCTGGCGCGGCCATCGGCGGAGCGACCCTCGATTTCCATATCGTCGAGTTCTTCCTGCAGCTTCTGGGCGTTCTGCTGCAATTCCTGAGCCTTTTTGAAGGCTTCGGTGAGTTGTCCGAAATTGGGGAGACCGAAACCGGCCATGTAAGAGCCATAACTGACAACAGGCTAGGGGAAGCCGAGGCGCCGCACCTCCGGCTGGAGCTCCACACCGTGGCCCTCGCTCACCCGCAGCTGCAGCTCATGGATGAGGGCCTCGATGTCGGCGGCCTTGGCGTCGCCGAGGTTGACGATGAAATTTGCATGCAGAGTTGATACCGCCGCACCGCCGATCCGCAGCCCTTTGAGCCCGAGGGATTCGATCAGCCGCCCGGCCTTTTGCGGTTCGGGGTTGCGGAACACACTGCCGCAGCTCGGTAGTTGGTAGGGCTGGCTGGTGGTGCGGCTGTGCAGATTGGCGCTGGTGCGGGCGCCCACCGCCGCCGGGTCGTGGCCGGGTTCCAGTTGCCACTGGGCCGAGAGCACGATCAGGGGTTCGAGCTGCAGGCGGCTGTGGCGATAGGCGAACTGCAACTGGTTGGCGCTGAGGCGAATGCGCTGCTCTGGCCGGGCTGGATCCACCACTTGCACGGAGATCAGCCGATCGGCGCTGCAACCGCCCTGGGCGCCGGCATTCATCACTACCGCACCTCCCACCGTGCCAGGGATGCCCACCGCCCATTCCAGGCCGCTGAGGCCGGCCCTGGCTGCCTTGCGGGCCAGGCTGGGGATCGGTTCACCGGCCTCGGCTTCGATCAGGCCGCTGCTCGGATCCAGCTGGCTGCCCTGCAGCCGCCTCAGGCAGATACTCAGACCCGCCAGGCCCCTATCGGCAATCAGCAGGTTGGAGCCGGCGCCGAGGCAGCGGACCTGCAGGCCCTGCTGATGCCCCCAGCCGAGTAGGGCCAACAGTTCGCTTTCGCAGCCCGGTTCGGCGAACCACTCAGCCGGCCCTCCCACCTTCCAGGTGGTGAACTCGCTTAGGTAAACACCCTTGCGCAAACTCGGATACTCGGCGAAGGCCATGGCGCTCTGCCGGTTCAGGCCGCGGCAGCTTCGCCGCAGCTGTTTTCATTGCCCTGGCTGCTGCCCTGGCCAGGGCTTTTCCCGTGGGCAGGACTGCTCCCATGGAAAGAATTGAGCTCATCGGCAGGGCTGAGTTCATCGGCAGCACTATTCCCATCGACTGCATTATTTTTGTGATCACCGCTGTTGTATTTTGTATGCCTATTATTTTCGCCAGAGCTGTTGTTATTGATAAGGCTGTTGGCGGTAGGCAAAGCCTGTAGTCGCGGCCAGAGGTAGTTGACGTCGCCGGCCCCCATGGCCAGCACTAAATCCCCTGGTTTGCTGGAGCGAGCCAACTGCTCGGCCAGGGCATCGAGGCTGTCGTAAACCTCCACATTCAGCTGGCCGTCTAGATCGCGGATCGCCGCGGCCAGGGCCTGGCTGTCGATACCGGCGATAGGGGCCTCGCCGGCGGCATAGAGCGGCGCCAGCAGCACGGCATCGGCGGCGCTGAGGGCGGCGGCAAAGTCCGTGAGGAACTCGGCGGTGCGGCTGTAGCGGTGGGGCTGGAACACCGCCAGCAGCCGCAGGGGTACCAGGGGCAGGGGGCTGCGGCCGCTGGTCACCATCAGCCGGGCCATGGCCAGGGTGGCTGCCACCTCGCTGGGGTGATGGGCGTAGTCGTCCACCACTTGGCGGCCATGCCAGTTGCCGCGGTAATCGAAGCGCCTGCAAGGGGTCTGCAGGCTGGCGACCGCCTGGCTCAAATCGGCGAAACCCACCGACTCCAGCCGACAGGCGGCGATGGCAGCCGCCGCATTGCTGAGGTTGTGGCGACCGGGCAGGGGCAGCTCGATTTGGCCGATCAGCTGGCCGTTCTCATACCAGTCGGCCAGGGTGCCGTCCCCCTGTTCCCGGCGGGGGATCGCCGCGAAGGCCACCGCCTCGGGGCTGGTGATCGACCACCAGTGATCGGCCTTGAACTGGTCTCGCAGCACCGGGCTGTCGCGATTGGCTAGTAGTTGGCCAGCTCCCGCCGCGAACCGCTGCATGGTGGCCACCAGGGCCTCCAGGTTTGGGTAATGGTCGGTGTGGTCGAGCTCGAGGTTGGTGAGGATGGCCAGCTGGGGGTGGAACTTCACCAGGCTGCCGTCGGATTCGTCGGCTTCCGCCACCAGCAATCGGCCTTTGCCGACGCGGCCATTACTGCCAAAGGCCGGCACGATGCCGCCGATCACGGCGGTGGGGTCCTGGTGGGTGGCCTGCAGCAGGGTGGCCACCAGGCTGCTGGTGGTGGTCTTGCCGTGGCTGCCCGCCACCGCGATCGAGGGCTGGCTGTTGATCAGGGCGGCCAGCAGGTCTGAGCGATGCACCACCTGCAGGCCCATGCGCACAGCCTGTTGCAATTCCGGATTGCTCGGGGGCACCGCGGTGCTGGTCACCACCAGGGGGGCCATCGAGGTGCCACTGCAGATGGCATCGACGGTGCTGGCATTTTGTTGACGAAACACGCGCACGCCCCGGCGGCGCAGTTGGTCCATCACCGCCCCATCGCGGGGGTCCGATCCGGTGACGTTGAAGCCCCGCTCCGCCAAAATCGCCGCCAGGGCCGACATGCCGATGCCACCGACACCGATGAAGTGCAGTGGCCGGTGTCGATCTAGCAAGGGGGACTGGGGCAACTGAGCGAAGGCGGATAGGCCAGCCCGACGCTAAGCCGCCAGGTTGGTGGCCCCATGCTTAACCCCTTGCTGGCGGACGGCAAGCCCCTGCTGCAAGGGGGGCAGGCGATCATTTCTGTATGATCCACGGCCAAAACCACCCTTGCTCGCGGCCTTGCCGCTAGATGCCATGACGCTGAAGGTTGCGATCAACGGATTTGGGCGCATCGGTCGCAACTTCATGCGCTGCTGGCTCAGCCGCGGCGAAAACACTGGCATCGAGGTGGTGGGCCTGAACGACACCTCAGATCCGCGCACCAACTCCCACCTGCTCCAGTACGACACGATGCTGGGCCGCATCCGCAATGCGGAGGTGAGCTATACAGACGACACGATCGTTGTGAATGGTAAACACATCAAGTGTTTCTCCGATCGCAATCCCCTCAACCTGCCCTGGAAAGAATGGGGCGTCGATTTGGTGATCGAAGCCACTGGTGTTTTCATCGACCAAAAGGGCGCCGGTAAGCATATCGAAGCCGGCGCAAGCAAGGTACTAATTACTGCTCCCGGCAAGGGCGAAGGCGTTGGTACCTTTGTGGTAGGCGTGAATGCCGATCAATATCGCCATGAAGATTACGACATCATCAGCAATGCCAGTTGCACCACCAATTGCATGGCGCCGCTGGTAAAGGTGCTGGATCAGTCGCTGGGCATCATCAAGGGAATGATGACCACCACCCACAGCTATACCGGTGACCAACGCATTCTTGATGCCAGCCACCGTGACCTGCGCCGCGCCCGCGCCGCTGCGGTAAACATTGTTCCCACCAGCACCGGTGCCGCCACCGCCGTAGCCCTGGTTTACCCTCCCATGAAGGGTAAGCTCAATGGCATCGCCCTTCGGGTGCCTACCCCCAATGTTTCCGTGGTGGACATGGTGCTCGAGGTGAGCCGTCCCACCACTAAAGAAGAGGTGAATGCCATTTTAAAAGCCGCCTCTGAAAACGGCATGAAGGGCATCATCAAATACTCCGATCTTCCCCTGGTTTCCACTGACCACGCCGGCACTGATGAATCGACGATTGTTGATTCCGATCTCACCCTGGTGATGGATGGCAACATGGTGAAGGTAATCTCTTGGTATGACAACGAGTGGGGCTACAGCCAGCGCGTGGTGGACCTGGCTGAAGTGGTGGCTCGCAACTGGAAGTAAGCCCTTGCGGGCTATACGTTTTTGGGCCCACAGTTCTTTTAAGGTTATAGTTTCGGCTATAGCTTTTTGGAGTTATAGCCAATTAACGTGATATGGCTCGTATGACTGGACCAATTTGTTTAGATAAATTTAAACGAGCCTCCATAAAATGATCGTTTGGTTTGCATCGGCTAGCCTCCAGTCTTGAAGAGCTCTTCGTATTGTAAAAGCTGGCGAGATACTAAGTTTCGAAATTATTCAAAGTAGACTCTGGAAAGCTTCCATTTCGGCGATCCTGCCACCTCTGAACATCTGGGAAATCAGAGCTTAATTTGCATCGGCTCGGGTTTTCCATAACCTCCTTCATTAAATTCTTCATTAAACTTTCATTGGGCCGTATTAAATGCGGCCTTTTTGTTGTTTGTCGCCTGCTGCCCTTTGGACGCCTGGCCAGTCCATACCCATACCAGTTCATACCCATACCAGTTCATACCCGCTATTCCACGCGTTTAGCAATGGCTCCGGCTTGGCTCAGTTGAGTGTGGCTTGGCTCAGTTAAAGTGGCTGAAGCCTTTGCTTGCTAGGTATTGGCCGTCGCTCCAGAGCAGCTCGCCACCCCTGGCGGCCACCAGGGAGCCGATGATCTGGCTGCCGGCCAGCTGGGTTGCCAGGGCCTCTGCCCAGGCCGGTGCCAGGGCCAACACCAGCTCGAAATCCTCGCCGCCGCCCAGGCACCAGTCCTGGGCTTCGCTGAGCTGGGCCATGGCGGCGGCCAGGGGCAGTGCCCCTCGTTGCAGTCTGGCGCCGCAGCCGCTGGCCGCCGCCAGGGCCGCCAGGGCCGCCACCAGGCCGTCACTGCTGTCACAGCCGGCCACCCGCCAGGGGCAGCCAGCTGGCCGGCTGGCCGCCAGGGCCGCCAGGGCATCAAAGCGGGGGGTCGGCCGGCGGTGGGCCTTGATCGCGGCGGCGGCCAGTTCGCGGCCCACTAGATCCGCCAGGTTGGGTTTACCTGGTTTGCCGCCAGGGCCGCCGCTGCCCTGCTGCAGTAGGGCTAGCCCCAGGCGGCTGAGGCCGTGGGGCCCGGTGCTCAGCAGCAGATCGCCAGGCCGGCCGTCGCTGCGGCGAATCGGCCCGGCGCTGCTGGGGCGGCTTGTTCCAGTTTGGTGGCCCCCTGACGGGCCTTGGCCGCGCTCCAGGCGCCCTAGGGCGGTGATCGCCAGCAGCCGTTGGACGCCAGTGCTGCAGTCGCCCCCCAGCAACACGCCCCCGTAGCGCTCCAGCGCTGCCGTCAAACCTCCATATACCCCCTCCACCCAGCTCCAGGGGGTGGTTGGCGGCGCCACCAGGCCCACCGTGAGGCCCAGCACCTCGCGGCAGCCCATGGCCGCCAGGTCGGAGAGGTTGGCGGCCGCGGCCCGCCAGCCCACATCCTCCGGCCCGGTGGTGAGATCGCTGAAATGCACCCCATCCACCAGCACATCGGTATTCACCACCAGTTCGTCGCCAGGCCAGGGCTGCAGCAGGGCGGCGTCGTCCTGGAATTGACCGGGGGGCGCAAACCGACCGAGGCGGCTAATCAGCTCCCATTCCCCCAGCTCCGCCAGGGTGGGAGAGGCGGGAAGCTCTGGCATTACGAAATGGCGGGCATCAGCCGTGGGGCACCAGGTGCTCCGCCCCGTCGATCAGCTTGGCGCTGACGATGCCGTCGTCGACACCCAGCTGCTCCAGCACATCAAAGCCCTGCACCACATAGCCGAAGGCCGCGTAGCGGCCATCCACCAGGTTGAGCCCGGCGGGGGTGAGTTCGGCTTCATAGAGGAAGAAGAAGAACTGGGAGGAGCCGTCGTCTAATTGCTCATCGGAATGGGCCCAGCCCAGGGTGCCCAGGGTGGCGAAGGGCAGGCTGGGGGTGGCCTTGAACAGGCCCAGATCTTCGAAGGTTTGGTTGTAATAGGGGGCAGCTTGGCCTGGCACCTTGATTTCCAGCGGCACCCGGCGTTCAGTGGAGCTGCCGGCGGGGGTGTAACCCACCGCCGGGCCCACTGGGTCTCCGGTCTGGAGCACGTAGAAGTCTTCCGCCCGGGTGAAGGGCAGCCTGTCGTAGAAGCCCCGCTGCACCAGGTCCACGAAGGCGCCGGCGGTGAGCGGCGCGTTGTAGCCATCCACCACGGCGATCAACTCCCCCTTGGTGGTGTTCAGCTGCACCGTGGCCCGCCCCAGCAGTCGCGGCAATGCATCAAATTCTGAGGGGATCTGGAACGGGAAGTCGCCCACCAGCAAATCTTCCGCTTGGCCAATGGTGTCGAGGGCCTGGCGGCGGGCGGCCAGGAAATCATCGCGCTGCTGGCCTGCGGTGGCAGTGGCCAAAGTTTGTAGCTGCTCGTTGAGTTGGGCCAGCAGCGGTTCGATTTGGCCCTGCTGCTCGGCCGGGAAGCTGGCTAGCAGGGCCGTCCGCCGGGTGGCCAGCTGAGACTGCACCTTTTGCACCGAGCTGGCCAGGGCATTCCAGCGCTTGGCCCGCAGGTCGTCGCCGGTGGCCTCCAGGCGATGCTGCAGGCCCTGGAGCTCGGGGGCCTTGATCGGCAATGCGTTGCGCAGGATCGCCGCCGGATCGGTAACGGCATTCCCCTGGGGCAGGGCCGCCCAGGCGCTCGGTGCGGCCATTAGCAGGGCCAGCAGCAGCCCCACCGCCACCAACAGGCGGCTCGACAGCAGGCGGCTGGCCAGCGGGCGGCTGGATAGAGGGCCTGCTGGTCCGGTTAGCTGCGGCTCTTTTCGGTTCATGGCAAGTTGCTTCAAGGCAAGTCGCATTGCTCGATCCAGCCTGTGCAGCGCCATGGTGCGACCACGCTCATCGGGCGGATGATGCCACAGCTGAGCCCGCCTGGTGGCCATGCCCTAGGAGCGCCGCCTGTAGCCAGCTCTACAATCCCCCGCGACCCCGATCCGCCGGAATGATCTCCAGCAACGACTTTCGTACCGGCACCTCGATCATGCTGGATGGGCAGGTCTGGCGAGTCGTGGAGTTCCTGCACGTCAAGCCCGGCAAGGGTTCAGCTTTTGTGCGCACCAAGCTGAAGGCGGTGCAGAGCGGCAACGTGGTGGAAAAGACCTTCCGGGCCGGCGAGACGGTGCCCCAGGCCGTGCTCGAGAAGAGCACCCTGCAGCACACCTTCAAGGAGCTGGACGACTACGTGTTCATGGACATGGCCAGCTACGAGGAAACTCGTCTCACCGGCAAGCAGATTGGCGAGAGTCGCAAGTATCTCAAAGAGGGCATGGAGGTGAGTGTGGTGTCTTGCAACGGCAAGCCCCTGGAGGTGGAATTGCCCAACTCCGTGGTGCTGCAGGTGATTCAGACGGATCCGGGCGTCAAGGGCGACACCGCCACCGGTGGCACCAAGCCGGCGATCGTTGAAACCGGTGCCCAGGTGATGGTGCCCCTGTTCATCACGATCGGCGAGAAGATCAAAATTGATACCCGCAACGATAGCTATCTCGGCCGGGAGAACTGATAGCCATGCAACTTGATCACGATCAGCTGCATAAGCTCCTCGCTCTTTTGGGCGAGAGCGATATTCAAGAGCTCAAGCTGGAGGGCGATGATTTTCGCCTTGAGGTGCGTCGCAACCTGCCAGGGGTGGCTCCAGCGGTGGCCATGGTTCAGGCGCCGCCCCTTGGCCTGGGCGCCGTCGCGGCCCCGGCCCCCCAGCCGCTGGCGGCCGCCCCTTCGCTGCCGCCCCCCCAGGCCGCCAGCTCCCGCACCGATCTGCTGGAGATCACGGCGCCGATGGTTGCCACCTTCTATCGCAGTCCAAGCCCCGGTGATCCGCCGTTTGTGGAGGTGGGCAGTCGCATTGCGGTTGGCCAGCCGGTGTGCATCCTTGAGGCGATGAAGTTGATGAATGAGCTGGAATCGGAGTTAGCCGGTGAGGTGGTTGAGATCTTGGTGGAAAATGGCACACCTGTGGAATACGGCCAAGTGCTCGTGCGCCTGCGGCCGCTCTAATGCATTTCCCGGCTAAAGCCTTCCCGACTAAAGCCGGTTAAATAATGCGTTTAGTGCCATTGGAACAAGTGAATTAAATAAATTTAATTAGGGCACCTCGAAAAATTCTTGTTAGCGATAAGTCTCACGTGAAGCACGGCAAGACCTATTTGTTTGCAAAGAGTCTTTTTCGGGTATAGTTGGGCTCGGTGAAAAATTCGAATTTTTCGAGGTGCCCATTATTGTATTTCGCTTTGCTGATCCTTTGGTGTGTCCGAGCCGTGGTCAATTGAGCTCTAGTTTCGCAGAAGTTCTCGGTCGGCAGGATCGCCGAAATGGCGGTTTTCCAGAGTCTGCCTAGGCATTTAATTTATTGATCTAGAGCGTGTCTGGGAGATTGCCCATCGTGAACTATCTCTGTGTAGCTTCGTTGCCGATCGGGTTTCGCCTATCCCAGGCTCCAGGCGGTCTCCAGGGCTGCGGCCATGCTTTCTGCCCTGGCTAGGCCCTGGCCGGCGATGCCAAAGCCGGTGCCGTGGTCTGGAGAGGTGCGCAGGAAGGGCAGCCCCAGGCTGGTGTTGACGGCGGCATCGAAGGCCAGCAGCTTCACCGGGATCAAACCCTGGTCGTGATATAGGGCCAGGTAGCCATCGGGGCCGCCGCGGCCTGGCTGAGTGCCGCCCCGCCAGGCCGCGGCGGCGCTCAGCCAGCAGGTATCTGGCGGTAGGGGGCCCTGAAGTTGAACGGCGGGATGGCGGCTTTGCCAGCTGTGCAGGCTGGCCTCTAACCAGTCGACTTCTTCTCGGCCGAGCTGGCCACCCTCGCCGGCATGGGGATTTAACCCGGCCACAATCAGCTGTGGAGTTGCGGTAAACCGGAGGCAAAAATCCAGCAGCACCGTCAGCTTGCGCTCCAATAGCGGGCCATTGAGGCTCTGGGGCACCGCCGCCAAGGGGATGTGGCTGGTGGCTAACAGGGTGTTCAGGCGCCAGCCGCCCCCGGGGGCCTTGGCGGTGAACAGCATCGAGGCCTCGGCCGTGCCGGTGAGCTCCGCCAGTCGCTCGGTTTGGCCCGGATAGCGATGGCCAGCCGCATGCCAGTGGGCCTTGGCGATCGGGGCCGTCACCAGGGCGTGACAGCGGCCGCTCTGCACGCAGGCAGTGGCTGCCGTGAGCCACTGGAAGCTGGCGTCGCCGCTGGCGACGCCGCCCTCACCGCTGCTGATCGGCCTTTCCAGGGGCAAATCGACTACTTCCAGTTCGGCCGGATCGCGCAGCGGGCCGCAGTCTTGGCGTCGCAAATGCAGATAGCTCTGCTCCAGCCAGCGGCGACAGCCCACCAGCAATGGCGCCTCGGTTTCGGGCCCGGGGCTGGCCAGGGCCTTGAGCACCACCTCGGCGCCAATGCCCGCCGGATCTCCCAGGGCGATCGCCAGTCGCCGCTCGCTGGGGTTGGATGGGGGTTGGCCGCTGGGCGTTGTCTGCATGATCCGCTGGTTGCTGATCGTGGGCTTGCTGTTGGCGTTGAGCACCGGCTTGCGGCGCGGCTGGCTTCAGCTGCGCTGGGATGTGATGCTGCGCGATCTGGGCGTGGGCCCGGCGCTGGGAGTGGTGTCCGCCGAGGAGGGCCGTGGCAAGGGCGACTGTCGGCCGCCTGGCGCCGCTGGCGCTTCTGCCTCTTCTCGCAAGCAGGCGCGGTAGCCCTGGCGGTAGCTCGGATAGAGCAGCTCGTAGCTCAGCTCCCGGCAGAGCCTGCGGTTGCTGACGCGTCGGTTTTCAGTCCAGAAGCTGCGGGCCATGGGGCTGAGCTCGCCAGCGATATCTGAGAAGCGTTCGGCCGCCGGCAGCTTCAGCCCCAGCAGCCGGGCGGCGTAGCTGAGCGTTTCGCTGCTCGGGCAGGGGCGGTCGTCCACCAGGTTGACCAGTGGCAGCCGCCGCTCCGGCGGCAGGGCCAGGCAGTGCAGCAGCGCCCCGACGATGTCGTCGACATGAACGCGGCAGAACACCTGGCCAGGCTTGTAGATCAGCCGGCTCTGGCCCTGGCGCAGGCCCGCGAAGGGGCTGCGGCCGGGGCCGTAGATGGCGGGCAGCCGGAAGATCTGCACCGGCAGCTCGCTGGCCAGCCATTGCTGTTCTGCCTGCAGGCGGGCCTGGCTGCGGCCGGGCTTGGCCAGCGTGGGGCTGGTTTCATCGGCCCAGGCGCCGCCGGTGTCGCCGTAGACGCCGGTGGTGGACAGGTAGCCCACCCAGCGGATCGGCAATTGCCGCAACTGCGGCCCCAGCAATCTCAGGCTGGGGTCGCCCTCGCCGCCATCAGGGGGCACCGTCACCAGCAGGTGGGTGGTGCCCGCCAGCTCCTCGGCGCTGGGCATCAGGCCCTGGCGGCTGTCAAAGCCCAGCCAGCCGCCGGCGGCCAAGGGCCGATTTGCCGCGCCAGCAGCCTGATCGCCCTGGGGGCGGTGGGTGAGGCTCACGGCCATGCCCCTGGCGCTGGCGGCCCTGGCAAAACGCTGGCCCGTGTAGCCGCCGCCAATCACCAACAGTCGCCCGCCGGGGTTGACAGACTGATTCAGCATGAGTACACCTGTATCACAATTGCTCCCTGGTCATGGTGGCTGCCCCTGGATCGTCGGCTTGCGGCACCCTGTCATCCTGCCGCCAGCCCAGCTGTGGCCGCTTGGCGATCGCCGGAAGGTTCGCCTGGGCGGCTATGGGCCCGCGCCCCTTGGCCAGCTCCAGACCTGCTCGGCGCCGGCTGCCCTGCTGGAGCCCCCCGGCCGGCGGCCGACTGGGCCTGAAGCGCCGGCCCCCCGGGACCCTGGCCTTGGGGGCCGGCGATGGCCCGGTATCCGCCCTGGTGGTGGCCCTGCTGATCCTGGTGGCCCTGCTGGTGGCGCCGGAGCGACCCCGCGATCAAGAGGCCATCTGCCAGCGCCATAACGGCGTGGCGGCCTGCCGGGTTTGGTGAGCCTCTGGGTTTGGCTGGGGTGTCGTCCACTCCAGCAGCCGCATCGCCAGGCGCAGGTCGCCGTCGCTCCAGGCGCGAATCGCCATCGCCCGGCGGGGGTCGTAGAAGCTTTGGCTGCGATACCAAACGAACACGTCGGTGTCCCCCTTGTGGCCGTTGCAGGCCAGGCAGGCCGGTACACAGTTTTCGGTGACACTGAGGCCGCCGCGGCTCTGGGGCAATACGTGGTCAATCGATTCAGAGCGCTGGCCGCAGTAAATGCAGCGCTGGTCGGTGAGCTGATGCAACGACTGTCGCCAGCGTCGCACCCGCAGTTTTGGGCACAGGTCCTCTAGGAACACCGCATCCCTGGCCTGCATTTGCCTGGTTCGATTGGCGGCAGTGTCGCCCAGGTGGCCCGGGTGTCAATGTGTCGAGGGTTGCCGTTTGCCCATGTGCTGCCGGCTGCGTCTGGGCGCCAGCGGCCGAATTGAGGTGGTATCGCCCTACGACGCCGTCACCTGGGCCCAATTGCGGGCGATTCGGCCCCGGGGCCAGTGGCGACAGGCGGCTAGATGCTGGGAGTTTCCCCTGGAGGCCGCCCTGGCGCTGGCCCAGCTGCTGGCGGGTCGCTTCCAGATTGAACCTGAGCTGCAGCAGTGGCTCAGCTGGTTGCGCCAGCCGCTGCCGCCCCTGCCGCCGCATCGTGATTTGGTGGCGGCGGCGCAGCTGGAGCTGCCTTTGGCCGATGGCCGCAGCCTCTATGCCCACCAGCGGGCGGCGGTGCGCTGGTTGTTGGCCCGCCGCGGCGCCCTGCTGGCCGATGCGATGGGCCTGGGCAAGACCCTCTCGGCCCTGGTGGCGGCCCGGGCCATGGTGCGCCTGGCCGACTGTCGCCTGCTGGTGCTCGCCCCGGTGGGGCTCCACGGCCACTGGCGGGCAGAGGCGGCTGCCCTGGGTTTGAGGCTTGAATTGCATAGCTGGGCCAGCCCACCGCAGGAGCTGCCGCCGGCCGGCACGGTGCTGATTGCCGATGAGGCCCACTATGCCCAGAACTCCCACACCAGGCGCAGCCTTGCTCTGCTGCGCCTGGCGCGCCACCCAAGACTGCGGGCGATTTGGCTGTTGACCGGCACCCCGATGAAGAATGGCCGGCCGGCGCAGCTGTTGCCGCTGCTGGCCGCCATCGACCACCCCCTGGCCCGGGATCAGCTGGCCTTTGAGGAGTTGTTTTGTCAGGGCCACTGGCGCCAGCAGGGGGGGCGGCTGCGCTGGCAGGCCGATGGCGCCAGCCGGTTGGAGGAATTGCAACGGCTCACCCGGCCAATGCTGTTGCATCGGCGCAAGCAGGATTGTCTCGATTTGCCGCCCAAGCGGCGCTGCCTGCTGCCGGTGGAGCTCAGCGAGGCGGAGGGGTTGGGTTTTCAGCATCGTCTGGAGCGCGCCGTGGACGACTACCGCCGCCGCGCCGCCCTTGGTGAGGTGCGCCGCGATGCCGAGGCCCTGGCCGTGCTCACCGCCCTGCGCCGCATCGCCTCTGACTACAAGTTGGCTGCCACCTGTGACCTGGTGGGCCAGCTGTTGCGGCAGGGGGAGGCGGTCGTCGTGTTCAGCAGCTTTCTGCACACCGCCGGCATGTTGCAGCGCCAGTTGGCACCGATCGCGGCCGGTTGTTTGCTCACGGGCGCCTTGGCGCCAGCGCTGCGCCAGCCCCAGGTGGACCGCTTCCAAGCCGGTGAGACGCCACTATTGATCGCCACCTACGGCACCGGCGGCCTGGGCTTCACCCTGCATCGGGCTCGCCATGTGGTGCTGGTGGAGCGTCCCTGGACGCCCGGGGACGCCGAGCAGGCGGAGGATCGCTGCCACCGCATCGGCATGGCGGGCAGCCTCAGCTGCCACTGGTTGCAGCTAGGGGTGGTGGATCAGCTGGTGGACGGCTTGATCGCCAGTAAGGCCGAGCGCATCGAGCTGGTGCTAGGGGCCAAGCGGCGGCAGCTGCAGCGCCGCAAGCTGCCGGAGATGGTGCGCGAGCTGCTCGCCCATTGGTGAACCGCCTAGGGCGGTGAGCAGTTCAGGGATGTAAACAGCTCAGGGCGGTGAGCCGTTCATCTCAACTAAAAGTTTAATTCCGGTTGGGCTGTTGAGGGCCGCCACAGAGCTCAGCTCGCAGGCGCAGATCGAGCATCAGCCTGGGATCGAGGCTGCCAGGGCGAGCCCGGGCCGCCAGCAGCCGGGCCCGCTGGATGTCGGCGCAGGCCGCCTCGTTTTGGTGGGCGAGGCTGTGCAGCAGGTAGCGCTCGTTCAGGGGGGCGGGATTGGTGGGAAAACTCGCCACCACCTGATCACAGCGCCGAATTTGCTCTTTCAAGCGATCCAGCCGCACTTCCCTCAGGCAGTCATCGCTGCGCAGTTGCCGCTGCGGCAGGGGGGCCTCGTCGCAGGCTGCTAATAAAAGCAAAAGCGGCAGGCTGGCCAATAGCGGCAGGGCCGCCAACAGCCCCCCAGCCCTAGGAGCCCAGCAGTTGGCTGCGGCTCTGGCCGCCGTTTTCCTGGCTGGGGGCCGTGGCCGCGGCCGTGGCTGGTTTGGCGTAGAGATCACCGAGGTAGCGGGCGCAATCGGGATAGGTGCCAGGACTTTGCACCACAGCTTCAGTGATCATCACGGCGCCGTGCTCCGGGGAGGTTTTAAACAGGCTGGCGCTCTGGCGTTTAATCAGCGCATAGGCCGCATCCCAGCTCACCTGGTGGTTGTTGCCGTTGCTGCGCATGATGCAGTACACCTGGGCGCCCTTGGCGCCGGCACTGGTGTCGGCGGCGCGTCCGGGTAGGCCTGCGGCCAGGGCCAGATAGCCGCTGGTGAGCAATACCAAGCCAAGGGACCAAGGTGCGGCGCGCCTTGGCGAGCTGTCCCCGAGCAAGGTGGCCCCGAGCAAGCTAGCCCTGAGCGCTGGACGAGAACGGCGCGGGCCCATGGCCGAGAAGGATAGGGAATGCTTTCTAAGGTATCTAGACCCTTGCCCCAGGGGGTAAGTGTGTTGTCATCGGTGTTTCTGCCTGTTGCCCATGGCTTCCGAATCGGTGTCCTTCCGGATCTCCCGGCACACCCAAGATCTGGCGGAGACCATCCATGCCCTCTCCCAGCGGCTGGTGAACTTGGAGCAGCGCCTTGGTGTGGTGGAACTCCAGCTGGCGCGGGCGCGGGAGGAGGATTCAAACGAGTTGGCCAGCCTGGATCAAGTGGACCGGCTGCTGGACGATTGCCGTCAGTTGCTCGACCTTCCCGCCGTTCAGCCCGCCGAGCAGTCGCAGACCGACTAATCGCAGAGCGAATAGCCGCAGAGCGAGCAGCCGCAAACCCAGTGGCCACAGACCCAGCAGCCGCAGACAGAGGTTGTCTAATGGCTTGCTGAATCAATGGTCCAGGGGAGCTCTGGATCGCCGCCATGATTACTGGTCTGCAGCCCTGGGATCCACTGCTGTAAATGTGTTTCTGTTGGCGCGATCAGGGTTTTGCGGGATTTCCTAGCCAGTTGGCCTAGACATCAGAGATACGCCACACAACCTGCCCGCAGCGTCAGCTGCGGATGATCGGTGTCAGAATGGGAAGAAATGGAATCATGACTTACCCATCCACCCCTCACCGCGGCCCTGGTTGCGCTGCCGGTACTTCATTCGCCACTGGCCCGTCTTTCGCCATTGGCACAGCATTCGCCACTGGCACAGCATTCGCTGGTTTTACAGCATCCGCTAGTGGTACTGCCGGTGGCACTCCCCTAGGCGCCTCCACTGCCTCCAGCGGCGCCAATTCCCCCTCCCAAGTGGGCGCCGCTAGCCGATGTAGCCACGGCGCCTCCAGTCTTGGCGGTTCTGGTTCTAATGCCGCTGGCTCTGGCTCTTCCCACCGGGGCCTCAGCGAAGGCGATCACCAATTAGAAAAACTTCAGTTTGCCCTGGCCGTTGCCCTTACTCGCGGTGATCTACAGCGTTCTGAGCAGCTGCGCCAGCAGATTAATGCCCTGGGAGGCAACCGCGAAGAACCGGGAACCTAAGCGGTTAATCGGCTTGTGGTACTATCGGGATGTGTGATAGATTTAGAAGAGCTGGAAAAAGCCCAAATTTCCCTGGTCTGATGGTGCAGGAAGCTTTGCGGCTCCTGGACATTCGCTGACCCTGGGGCTGATGGGCAATTTTTAGAGTTTTCCCCGCCTGGATTCCCCCCCATCGATTGCATTCACCTGTCTAGGTGAATGTTTAAATTTTTTGTAAACCAGATTTATTATGCCCGCAGTTTTGACCAAGACCCTGAATGGCGTCAGTCGCTCCGCGGCTGACAATCGCTCCAAGCTGGAAGCCGATGCCCGTCGCCATGATCAAGTCGCCCGCGCCGCTGCTGAGCGGGGTGATCTGGAGACCGCAGGCCGCTGCATCCTGATGCTGCTGGAATGTGAGCGTCGGCGCGACAGCCAGGGACCCCAGGTGCTGCAATTGATCAAGCCCAGGCCCGTCTCGCGCGGTTTGGTCAGTTGAGTTGATTGGGTTCTTGAAAGTTCACCATTGCCACCAATTCGCCATGTCCGCTATTTAGTTGGCCATAGGGTGTGCTCGGCGGTGAATAGAACCGTGCCGCTGCTCTGGTGGACAGGCAGGGTTGGCGGCTGGAGCGCTGGTGCTGCTGGTAGGCAGCTCGTTTGCTGGCATTATGCGGGCACATGTGGCCAAAATTTTCGTGGATCCCCTGCTTGCCGCCATCGACGTGCCAGCGCTGTCATTGCAAACAGTTTCCGGGCTCGTGGCTTCAATAATTATTCCATTTGTTTTTAAGATAGTCGGCGCTATAGCGCTTTGGGTTGTCGGCGGTTGGTTGATCAGGCTGGTGCAGCGAATCATGCGCCGAACCATGTCAATCGGCAAGCTTGATATCACCTTGATCGGCTTTTTGCTCAACATCGTTTCTGCGGTGCTAAGAGTGATCTTGGCCGTGGCGATTCTGGGCTTCTTTGGTGTTCAGACGGCCAGCTTTGCAGCCCTATTGGCTGGCGCTGGTGTAGCAATTGGTGCTGCTTGGAGTGGCATGCTTGGCAACTTTGCGGCCGGCGTGTTTCTGCAGCTGTTTCGCCCGGTCAGCGTCGGTGATTTCGTAAGCGGTGGTGGCATTACTGGCACCGTGGAGGAGATTGGCATGTTTGCAATCATTATTCTTTCAGCCGATAACCTGCGAAATATCGTGCCTAACTCCAAATTTTTTGGAGATACAATCGTCAACTATTCGTCCCATCCCTTCCGCCGGGTAGATTTATTTGCCCAGCTAGATAGCACCGCCGATTTGGATAAGGCGATTGCTCTGCTCAAGCAAGCCATCCAGGCTGTGCCCAATCAATATCCTGGCAAGCCCGTTGATGTGGAGCTGCTTGAATTTAATGAGCGCGGCCCGAGGCTGGCGGTGAGGCCCTATGCCCACACCGAGCACTACTGGCAGGTTTACTTTGAAACCAACCGCCTCATCTACGACGTGCTCTGCAGCAATGGCTTCCCGGTGCCTCGCATCCCGGTTCAGATGCTGCCCTCCTCCTGATTTATCGCCCCTTGGCCGTAAGCCCTATTAAAGGCGTCTGAGCCGAGGCTGGCCCCCGCTCCATCCGGTCGGTTTTCGCCCGATTCGACTACGGTCAACTGGCGATTATTTGCCAGCCCGCCAGCCCTTCTGCCAGCCC
>JBIKVR010000142.1:0-5314 GCA_044356735.1 Prochlorococcaceae cyanobacterium | reverse complement strand
GCCAGCCCTTCTGCCAGCCCGCCTGCACATCCATCCATCCATCCGCCCATTCATCCGCATTGGTTGCGTTTCCCGATCCCCTGCAATTGGTTGGCCTAGGGCTGGCGGGGATTGCCGGTGGCTTTATCAATACGGTTTCGGCCAGCGGTGGCGTGGTGGCCCTGCCGGCCATGGTGGCCCTGGGACTACCGGCCGAACTGGCCAACGGCACCAATCGGCTCTCGGCGGCGATTAGCACCCTTACCGCCACCTGGAAGTTTCACCAGGCCGGGGTGATCCCCTGGGCCACAGCCCTGGCGCTGGTGCCCGCGATCGTGGTGGGTTCCCTGGGGGGAGCGCTGGTGGGTAGCGGCCTGGATCCAGCTGGTGCCCAGTTGGCGGTGGCCGCCTCCCTGGTGATAGTGCTGCTGTTGCTATTGCTGCGGCCTCAGCGCTGGATCCGCGCTGAGGAGAGCGCCGCCGAGCTGCAGCTGACGCCTCTGTTGCATTTGGTGATGTTGGCGATCGGCTTTTGGACGGGCTTCATCTCGCTCGGCTCGGGCACCATGACCCTGCTGGCCCTGGCCTGGTTTGGCCGCCAGGAACTCAGCCGCGCCAACCATGTGAAGATCGTGTTGCGGGCTGCCGGCAGCCTGGTGGCCCTGGTGGTGTTTGTGGCCCGGCTCCAGGTGGCCTGGACCTGGGCGGTGCCGCTCACCCTGGCGAGCATGCTGGGGGCCCTGATCGGCTCAAAGGTGGCCCTTGGGGAGCAGGCCAGCCGCTGGATCTACGCAACCTTGATCGCGGTGATTGGCCTGGAACTGCTGCTGTTCTTGAGCCCCTATCGTCAAATCTTGGCGTCCTGGGCCCTCTAGGCTAGTTATTTGGCCCCGAGCGAGCTGGCTCTGCCCATGTTCACCACCTCCGACCTCCACGTGGTGGAAACCAGGCCCCTGGTGCGCCCCGCCGTGCTCCATGGCGAACTGCCGCTCACCGCGACGGCCGCCCACACCGTGCAGCAGGCTCGGCAGCGGATCCAGGCGATCCTGCACGGCCAGGATCAGCGCTTGCTGGTGATCGTTGGGCCCTGCTCAGTGCATGACGTGGCCGCCGCCAGGGAATACGCCGCCGCCATCGCCCGCGTCCGCAAGCGCCACTGTGAGCAGTTGGAGCTGGTGATGCGGGTCTATTTCGAGAAGCCCCGCACCACCGTGGGCTGGAAGGGGCTGATCAACGACCCCCATCTCGATGGCAGCTACGACATCAACACGGGTCTGCGCCTCGCTCGGGAATTGCTGTTGCACTTGGCTGAGATGGGCCTGCCGGCGGCCACGGAGCTGCTGGATCCGATCGTGCCCCAATACATCGCCGATCTGATCAGCTGGACGGCGATCGGCGCCCGCACCACCGAAAGCCAGACCCACCGGGAGATGGCCTCCGGCCTGTCGATGCCGATCGGCTTCAAAAACGGCACCGACGGCAGCGTGGGCACTGCCATTCACGCCATGCAGGCGGCGGCCCGGCCCCATCATTTCCTGGGCATCAACCAGGAGGGCTTGGCGGCGATCGTATCCACCACCGGCAACCCCGATGGCCATCTGGTGATGAGGGGCGGCAAGCAGGGCAGCAACTATCACCGTGAGGCGATCGCTGCGGCGGCCGGCAACCTGGCGGCCGAGAAGTTGCCGTCCCGGTTGATGGTGGATTGCAGCCACGGCAATTCCAATAAGGATTACCGCCGCCAAGGGGAGGTGCTAAGCGAGCTGGCCGACCAGCTGCGCGGCGGCTGCCAGCAGCTGATGGGGGTGATGCTGGAGAGTCATCTGGTGGCTGGCAATCAGCCAATTCAACCTGATTTGCAGCGGCTCACCTACGGCCAGAGTGTCACGGATGCCTGCATAGACCTGGCCGCCACCGAAGCCCTGCTGGAGCAGCTGGCTGATGCGGTGCTAGCGGCCCAAACCAAGCGCCCCCTGGCTGTTGCCTAGGCAAATAGCTGTTGCCTAGGCAAATAGCTGTTGCCTAGGCAGATAGCTGTTGCTTGCGTAAACAGCTGTTCAGCTGGCGGCCATGCCCAGGCCACCTGAGAGCAGGCTCCAGAGGCCGCCCACCGCCAGGGGCACCGTGAGGTTGTCGATGCCCAGCAGCGACCACTGTTCCAGCAGCACCGCCACGGCAGCCACCGCCACCAGTGCCCAGGGTGTCGGGGCGGGCAGCTGTTGCACCAGGGCCACGGCCCGCAGCAGCAGCAGCAGCGCCAGGCTGGCGCCAGCCATGGCGGCTGTGCCCACCAGCGACTTGCGCTGCCCGCAGACCTGCCAGCTGCTGGAGGGGATCCAGGGTCCCAGCAGGCCGGCCAGGCCATCGCCGAAAGCCATCACCAGCACTCCGGCCGTGGCCGCCGCCGGCTGCTGGGGCCAATAGAGCCAGAGCAGCAGGGTGATCGAGGCGCCGTAGGCAATCGTGCCGTAGCTATGGCGGTCGATGTCCTCGATCGCCGGCAGCACCCCTACGCGGTGGTTCAAGGCCGCCAGCAGAGTTACCAAGGCGGCGGCCGGCAGGGCAATGGCCTGGTCAATTCCGAATAGCCAGGCGATCGGCAGCACCGCCCCTGTGCCGATGTGCACTAATTTCCGACTCCATTCGCGGCGGCCTTGCCAGCGGCGCCTTACTTCCAGGGCCAAAGCCGCCAGCAGCGTCAACCAGCCGGCTACGGCTGCCACCCCCCATAGCTGCCCCATGGGCTCCGCTCAGCTGAATACGCCCCTAGGCTGCCTGCTGGTCGGCGCCGAGCTGGCGCAGCTTGGCCAGGGCGCGGGTCTCCAGCTGGCGCACCCGCTCCCTCGAAACGTTGATCAGCCGGCCGATCTGGCTGAGGGTGAGCGGCTCGCTGCCCTCCAGGCCAAAGCGCAGTTGCAGGATTCTTTGTTCGCGCTCATTGAGCTGGGCTATCCATTGCCCCAAGCGCTCCTTGAGCAGGTGGCGATCAATTGCTTCGCTGTGATCGTTGCTGGCAGGATCGGCGATCAGTTCGCTCAGGGTGCTGCGATCCTCGTCGCCGCGGGCATGGGCATCGAGGGAGGCGCAGGGGGCCGTCTGGGCGAGCAGCTCCTCCAGCTCTTCCGGGGCGATGCCGAGGCCATGGGCGATCTCCAGCCGATTGGGCTGACGGCCGAGTCGATGGCTGAGTTCACGGCTTATGCGCCGCATTTTGCTGAGCTTTTCGCTGATGTGGATTGGCAGGCGGATGGTGCGAGCGCTGTTGTCGATCGCCCGGGTGATGCCCTGGCGGATCCACCAGTAGGCATAGGTGGAGAATTTGTAGCCCTGGGCCGGGTCGAACTTGTCGACAGCCCGATCGAGCCCAATGGCGCCCTCCTGCACTAGATCCAGCAGTTCCAGTCCCTGGTTCTGGTACTTCTTGGCCACGCTCACCACCAGGCGCAGATTGGCGGCCATCATGCGATCGCGAGCCCGCTGGCCCATGCGGATCAAACGACGCTGCTGTGGGCTGAGCTGCTCGGCAGGTAGCAGGAGCAGGGGCTTTGCGGCCTGCACGTGATGGGCCAGTTCAATTTCTTCCGCAGGGGTGAGCAGAGGGATTCTGCCGATATTGTTCAAATACCAGCCGATGGGATCGACACTCATTCGGCCGCTGGAGCGACCAGCCGAATTTGCTGATAGGTTTTTTTTAGAAGTGGCCGAGCGCCGCTTTGGGCCTTCGCTGGCTGAGTTGGATTTGGGGGACTGCGGAGGCGTTGGGATCACCTCTACCTCCGAAGGGCATGAACTTGGCCGGACGTTAGCACCATTTACGCAGCTGAACTGGGTAAGATGAAGCAAGTTTCTGCGTCAACGATGACGCTTTGACGCATCGCAGGCGGTCCAGTTGGGGCTCCGGAGACGCTGGCCAACCGCCCTGCTGGCCTGGAGACAAACGGTGGGGCCAGGTCAGGAGCAATGGCTGAATTCACCTGGCCCAGGCCAGGTTAGTGGTTTAAATATGCGGCTTAATTGTGCAGTTACTAGTCACAATCCTTGCCTGGGCAGCGATCTAAGTGTTGGTCTCGCTAGTCTTGCCGCCGCTCGCCCGAATTTTCCGCTGGCGTCTGTCGGGCTGTGCTGAGGACTTTCTGCGGGAAGTACATGTTAGGGAGCTTTGGAAAGCCCGAGCCAGGACCAATGGAGCCCTGGTGCCGCAGGGGTTCCCGGGTGAAAGGATCGCCGAAATGGCGGGTTTTTCAGAGTCTCCTTAGGCAGGCCGGTTGTTTTAGGAGAGCAGGCTGTTTCGGGCTGCAGGAGCTGATTAGGCAGGCCGCCTGCTTTAAGTAAACGGGCTGTTTTAGCTGGCCAGGCTGTTGAGGCCACCCCGCCAGTGTTTGATCAGTTGCTGTTGAACCAGCAGCTCTTCCCCGTCCCCCTGGTGCTGGCTGAACTTGCCGTCGCTGGCCATGTGCCAGGCGCTGGTGTCCTTTAAGTAGAGATCCAGCAGCTGCTCCAGTTGCTCGCGCAGGCGGGGATCGTCCACCGGCGCCACCGCCTCAACGCGACGGTCCAGGTTGCGGGGCATCCAGTCGGCGCTGCCCAGGTACATCTCGGGCTGGCCGCCATTGGCGAACCAGAACAGCCGCGAGTGTTCCAGGAAGCGGCCGATCACGCTCACCACCCGAATGTTGTCGCTGGTGCCCTTCAGGCCAGGCCGCAGGCTGCACATGCCGCGCACCACCAGCTCGATGCGCACCCCCGCCTGGGAGGCCTCGTAGAGCAGGGCGATGATCTCCGGATCCACCAGGGCATTCATCTTGGCCCGCAGATGGCCGCCCCTGCCGGCTCGCGCCTGCTCAATCTCCCGCCGGATCAGCGCCTCCATGCCGGCGCGCAGCGTCACCGGAGCCACCAGCAGCCGCCGGAAGGATTGCTGTTTGGAAAAACCGGTGAGGTAATTGAATAGCTCCACCATGTCGGCCCCGAATTCCGGCCGCGCCGTCAGCAGACCTATATCGGTGTAGAGGCTGGAGGTTTTGGAGTTGTAATTGCCCGTGCCCACATGCACATAGGTGTTGAGCCGCTCCTTCTCGCGGCGCACCACCAGCAGGATTTTGGTGTGGGTCTTGAGGCCGAGCACGCCGTAGACCACATGCACGCCGGAGCTCTCTAACTGTTTGGCCCACTGGATGTTGTTGTCTTCATCGAAGCGGGCCTTCAGTTCCACCAGGGCCATCACCTGCTTGCCGTTTTCGGCCGCCCGGATCAGTGCCGCCACCACCGGTGAATCCTTGGAGGTGCGATAGAGAGTCATCTTGATTGCCAGCACCGATGGATCGTCGGCGGCCTG